>NZ_JBGVSA010000016.1:0-106712 GCF_041807905.1 Uliginosibacterium sp. sgz301328 | reverse complement strand
ACGGCTGCATGATCTCGATGACCTGCCCGGGGATGTCCGCCAGTGTGATCAGCCATGCGCTCACCATCGAAGCGGCGACGATCAGCATGATGGTGGCGGCGGTCTTGGCAGCGGCCAGGAAGATCGGCGGCAGATCGGAGATCTTCAGACCCTTGTAGACGAACACGCTCACCAGCAGCGAATACACCGCAGCGACCACGGCTGCCTCGGTCGGCGTGAAGGCGCCGGTCTTCATGCCGCCGATGATGATCACGGGCAGCACCAGCGCCCAGCCGGCTTCGCGCAGGGCGCGCAGCAGCACGCGAGCTTCGAACTTGGCGGTGGGGCGGCCCTTGAAGTCCTTGCGGGCGGTCAGGTACCAGGTGATGACCAGGGATGCCGCCATCAACATGCCGGGGAAGACGCCGGTGAAGAACAGCTTGGTGACCGACAGTTGAGCGGCGACGCCGAACAGCACCAGCGGCATGGCGGGCGGCAGGATCGGCGCGATACAGCCGGCGCCCGCGATCAGACCGGCCGAGCGCGGCACGTTGTAGCCAGCATTGCGCATGAGCGGGATGACGACAGCCGCCAGTGCGGCGGCATCCGCCGCAGCAGAGCCGGAAATGGCTGCCAGCACAAGCGCGGCCACGATGGCGACGTAGCCGAGGCCGCCGCGCACATGGCCGACGAGCGCTTCGGCGACCTTGACGATCTGCGCTGACAAGCCGCCCTTGTTCATGATCTCGCCAGCGAGCATGAAGAACGGGATTGCCATCAGCGGGAAGTTGTCGGCGCCGGACAGGAGGTTCTGCGCAAGGATCTGCGCGTCGAACGCGTTTTCGTGAATCATCAACGCGACGCCGCAGATCAGCAGGGCGAAGGCCACCGGCACACCGATTGCCATGGCGCCGCAAAGGGCGAATACGAACACTGCAATGGTCATGATGTTGTGTTCCTCGCAGTGTCAGAGCACGTCTTCGAAGTTCGAAGACAGTTCAGCGTCGGTCATCTTGCCCGTTGCCATGCGATACATCGAACGCAACAGGAGCAAACCCATCCCAATGCCGCCCACGATGCCGGCGATGTAGACGTATCCGTAGGGAAGGCCGGTGATGGGGGCGGCGTTGTGGAAGTTGAGTGCACACAGCTCCCACGTGCCCCAGATCATCATCAGGCAGCACAGGAAGGTCATGAGATCGCCGACGAACTTGCAGATGCGCTGCGCTTTCATCGGCAGGCGTTCGGTGATCATATGGACACCCAGGTGGGCGTTGTCGCGCAGGGCCAGCACGGAGCCGACGAACACGACCCAGACGAAGAGAAAGCGCGAGACCTCTTCCGAACTCAAGATGCTCGAGTTGAATACGTAGCGCAGCACTACGTTGCCGAACACCATTACAACCATGAGCGCCAGCATGGCTATGAGCAGCCATTCGAGCCCTCGATTCAACTTCTGCAAGATCATCGTTGTCTCCATCGCGAACCCGGCCTTTCCCGGCGGCTGACTCATGGGCCGAATCCATTTCTTGGTTCGGTGGTCAGACCACTAGACCGTTGGACCGAATCTTTTCCGACAAGCCTGTTACGCAACAGTGGGGTTAACCCCAGGGAATTGAGCCCGCGCGATGCCTATTGCGTCACGTCAAGAACGGTATGGCGGTCAGGCCGCCTGATACACTCAGCGCTGACTGAACGTCTGGAACCAATAAATGGACATCGATCTACCCACCCTGAAGGTGGAACGCCTGTACCGCCAGATATCCGGCGTACTCATCGATTTCATCCGCGATGGGCAGTTTCCGCCCGGAACGGCGCTGCCATCCGAGCGCGATCTGTCGAAGAAGCTCGGCGTGAGCAGGTCGTCGGTGCGCGAGGCGCTGATCGCGCTCGAAATGCTGGGATGGGTTGAAATCCGTACGGGCAATGGGGTGTTCGTACGGACCAATCTGCCGGAGACGGCAGCCGCCAACGCGGCCATTGAAGAAGGTGGGGTGGCCGATCTGCTCAAGGCGCGCGAATTCCTGGAAGGCGAACTCTGCGGACTGGCCGCCAAGACCGCTACGCCATCGCAGATCGACAAGATGCGCGACATCATCGCGACGATGGAGCAGATGGATACCGACAATCTCGAATTCCATCAGCTCGACCGCAGCTTCCACCTGCTGATAGCCGAGATGACCGGCAATCCGGTGTTGTTGGATGTGCTCACGCAGCTCTGGAACAAGCGCTACAGCCCGATGTACAAGCGCTTCGAAGACCACTACACCGAACATGGTCTCGCGCCCGATCTGGCGCAGGAGCATCGCGAAATCTTCGAGGCGATCCGCGAGCGCGACCCGACGCTGGCGCGCGACAAGATGCGCGCTCACCTGCGCCACGTCTACACCAGTCTGTTCCGCCTCGCGCAATGAACTCCCGGCGGCGATCGGCACTCTGACGAAGCACCGCGATCCGCCATCCGTGCAGCATCGCGGCCGCCGAACCTCCAACCGAGCATCCTCTTTCCGCCGACCGAATGCACACCCTCCGACTTGCCTGGACGTCCCTGCTGCGCGATTTGCGCGCAGGCGAGCTGACACTGCTTGCAGTGGCGCTCCTGATCGCTGTCACCTGCCTGACGAGCGTCGGCTTTCTTACCGACAGCCTTCGCCTCGGGCTCAATCGCGATGCCAACCAGTTGTTGGGGGGCGATCTGCTCGTGACGGCCGACCATCCCTTGCCGAT
This sequence comes from Uliginosibacterium sp. sgz301328, assembly GCF_041807905.1. Taxonomy (NCBI): domain Bacteria; kingdom Pseudomonadati; phylum Pseudomonadota; class Betaproteobacteria; order Rhodocyclales; family Zoogloeaceae; genus Uliginosibacterium; species Uliginosibacterium sp. sgz301328. Next base: position 104,006 of record NZ_JBGVSA010000016.1, on the reverse strand, counting down.
GGCGTTATCCGATGAAGCGCACCGCCTCGGTGTGCGGGTGACGGAGACAAGACTCTTCAACAGCATGGTCAGCACGGACGACGTGGCCCAATTGGCCGCGGTGAAAACAGTCGACCTGGGCTATCCGCTGCGCGGCAGCCTTCAGGTGGCGCCGGCCATGGGGGCGCCGGGGGGCGAGGCCGGACGCATTCCGGCGCGTGGCGAGGCCTGGCTGGAAGAGCGCCTGGTCAGCGGCCTCGGGGTTAAGCCGGGGGATTCGGTCCAGCTCGGCAACAGCCATTTCCGTGTCGGAGCGCTGGTTACCTTTGAATCCGATCGCGGCACGAATTTCTTCAGCTTCATCCCCCGCATCATCATCAATGCCGCCGACCTCGACGGCACCGGCTTGATCCAGGAAGGCAGCCGCGTGCGCTATCGGCTCCAGTTCGCGGGAGACAAGCGTGAGATCGACGCGCTGCAAACCTGGCTGGCGCCCCGGCTTGAGCGCGGGGAACGCATCGAGAGCATCGACAACGCACGCCCCGAGGTACGCAACGGACTGGATCGTGCGCATCGCTTTCTGCGGCTCGCAGCGATGCTGGCCGTCGTGCTGGCGGCGGTGGCCATCGGCCTGTCGTCGCGCCGCTATCTGCAGCGACATCTGGATGGGTGCGCCGTCATGCGCTGTTTCGGCGCGAGCCGGCGTCAACTTATCGGTGTGTATCTGGTGGAATTCGTTTGCTTCGGGCTGGTCGTGGGCGCGTTGGGTTGCATAGTTGGCTTCGCGTTGCAGGCCGGACTGGCGAAGGTTGCGTCCTCGCTGGTGTCCGCCGAGTTGCCGCTTCCCGGGCCGGTGCCGGCGGTGCACGGCATGCTGACGAGTCTCGTGCTGGTGGCGGGCTTCATCGTGCCTCAGTTGCTCCGGTTGACGCGCGTGCCGCCCATCCGCGTGCTGCGCCGTGAGTGGGACGCGCTCGAGGCGAGCTCGCTCGGCGCGTGGGTCGTGGGCGCGCTCGCGCTAGCCGGACTGATGCTGTGGGTGGCGCAAGACATCCGCCTCGGCCTCTACGTGGTCGGCGGTTTCGCGGCGGCGTGCGTCGTCTTTGCCGTCGCGGGTTGGATCGTGTTGTCCCTGTTCGCGAGAGTGCGCAGCGTTTCCGGCGGCTGGGGGCTGCGCTACGGGCTCGCGGCTCTGCATCGGCGCCTGGGAGGGAGCGTCGTGCAGTCGGTGGCGCTCGCCCTGGGCCTGACCGCCGTGCTGTTGCTGACGCTGGTAACGCAGGATCTGCTCAATAGCTGGCGGCGCAATCAGTCGCCGGATGCTCCCAACCAGTTCGTCATGAACATCCAGCCTGAACAGCGCCCCCAGGTGCGCAAACTGTTCACCGACAATGGCTTGCCGGCGCCCGATCTGCTTCCGATGATCCGCGGTCGCCTGGTGTCGATCAACGATCGTCCGGTCAAGGGCGGGGACTACGAGGAGGACCGCACGCAGCGGCTTGCCGAGCGCGAGTTCAATCTGTCGTGGGCGAGCACCTTGCAGGACGGCAATCGCGTGGTCGCCGGGCGCTGGCACGGTGACGCGCACGTGCCGGAGTTTTCGATGGAAGAAGGGATCGGCACGCGCCTCGGCATCAAATTGGGAGACGAGGTGGTGTTCGACATTGGCGGCCAGCGCGTGACGGGCAAGATATCCAGCATTCGCAAGCTCGATTGGGATTCGATGCGCGTTAACTTCTTCTTCACCGCCGCGCCTGGACTGCTGGATGACTACCCCGCCAGTTACATCACGAGCTTCCGTCTGCCCGACGGAAAATCGACTTTCATCGCCCAACTGGTCGGTTCGTTCCCGAACCTGTCCGTCATCGACGTGGGACAGGTGATCTCGCAGGTCGTGTCGTTGACGGACAAGCTGATCAGTGTGGTGCAATTCGTGCTGGCATTCGCACTGGTGGCCGGCATCGTGGTGCTGTTGTCGGCGCTACAGGCCACGCATGACGAGCGGATGTATGAGCTCTCGGTGTTGCGCTCGCTCGGGGCCCGGCGTACCCAGTTGCGCGCCGCAATGCTGGCCGAGTTCGCGGTTCTGGGATTGCTGGCTGCGCTATTGGCGATCGCGGCCGCGCTGGGCATCGGATATTCGCTGTCGACTTTTGTCTTCGATCTCAAGTACCAGCCGGCGCTTGCGGGACTGCTGGGGGCCGGTTTGCTGTCCGCGCTGGCGGTGACCATTGCGGGCTGGCTGGGGGTACGCGGCCTGTTGCGCAAGACGGTGGTCGAAGGGCTGCGCGCTGCGGCCTGATCTCAACGGAGTCATCGGGGTTCGTTCGAATGAATGGTCTTTTTCTCGCGTATCGACGCGCCTTGCGTAGCCTGCTCAGGCCTGACATCTTCTGGCACCTGCTATGGCCAAGCCTGTTGGCATTTGCCATCTGGGTCGGCGTGGCGGTTTTTTTCTGGACGGATGCCGCCGCGGCACTGATCCGCATGGCCGACGGCTGGCCGCTGGTGGGCAATTGGTTCACGCACGAGGAAAGCGGTCGCGTGACCATCGCGGTCGTGGTCAATGTGTTGCTGTTCATGCTGGCGGTACCGCTGGTGTTCGTGACGTCGGCAATCCTGGTGTCGATCTTCGCCTTGCCGATGATGCTCGAACGCGTGGCGCGCACGGATTACGACGATCTCGAAGAACGGCACGGGGGCACGATGATGGGAAGCCTCTTCAACTCACTCTGGGCACTGCTGGTATTCCTGGTGGTGGCCGGGCTGACGCTGCCGTTCTGGCTCATACCAGGGGTCGGGCTGGTCTTGTCGGTGCTGCTCTCGGCGTGGCTCAACCAACGCTGCTATCGCTATGACGCGCTGATGAATCACGCGGACAAGACAGAATTGCGCGACGTGCCGCGTCGTCGCAAGGGCGGCGTGTATGCGCTCGGTATCGGTGCCGGCGTGCTGGCGTTCGTACCCTTTTTGAACCTGTTCGTGCCTGCCTTCACGGGGCTGGCGTTCGTTCACTATCTGCTCGAAGGGCTGCGACGTGATCGTGGCCGCATAGCAGGGGCCGTGTGATGCGCAATTTCGGCGTCATCATCATTGGCGACGAAATCCTATCCGGACGGCGATCCGACAAGCACCTGGCGCATGCCATCAGCCTGCTTGCCGAACGGGGACTGCAATTGTCGTGGGCGCGCTACGTGGGCGACGATCGACCCCGACTGGTACAGACGTTGCGCGACACCTTTGCCAGCGGCGATGTCGTGTTTTCGTTCGGCGGCATTGGCGCCACCCCCGACGACCATACCCGCCAGGCTGCGGCGCAAGCGCTTGGCCTTCCGCTGGCGCTGCATCCGCAGGCGGAACACGAGATCCGCGCTCGCTTCGGCGACGAGACTACGCCGCAGCGTCTCAGGATGGGGGAGTTCCCGAGCGGTTGCGACATCGTGCCCAATTCCTACAACGGCATCCCAGGCTTCGCTTGCCGTGAGCATTACTTTCTGCCCGGTTTCCCGCAGATGGCCTGGCCGATGATGGCGTGGGCGCTCGATACGCACTATCGGGCGCTGCATCACGCGCATCCGCATGCGGAATCCTCCATCGATGTCTTCGACGCACGAGAAAGCGATCTTGTCGATCTGATGACTACGTTGCAGGAGCGTTTCGGCGTGACCATCTTCAGTCTGCCGACGCTCGCGGGCGAGGGGGGCCGTCGCATGATCGAACTGGGTGCCAAGGGGCTACCGGATGCGGTAGACCGAGCTATGCGCGATATGCGGGCCGAGATGACGGCGCGCGGGTATGAATGGCGCGAAAGCGTTGTTCGCGACAAACGCTGATTGCTCCCGCAAGACATACAAAAAACCCGCAGCCGGGAACGGTCTGCGGGTTTTTTGATGGCCCGGCCGTCACGGCCAGGATTGAAGCGTAACGCCTCAGGCGACCTTCTTGCTCGTCTTGGAGGCAGCGCTGGCAGAAGCGCCGACGGCCTTGACGGTCGCGTTGGTCGCGGCAGCCACGTTGGCTTCGGCGATTTCGGCAACCTGCTTGGCAGCCTTGTTCATGCTGTCGTAGGCAGAGTTGGCGGCAGCCAGGGCGCTTTTGACGGCGGCGACTGCAACATCGGAGCCGGCCGGGGCGGACTTGGCGGCCTTATCGAGTGCGGAGGCAACGTTCTTGTTGATTTCGGCCAGTTGCGATTCGAGGATGCCGGCGATTTCTTGCTGAGCCTGATGGGCGATGTCATAGACATGGCGGCTGTAGGCAACCAGCTTTTCAACGCTCGGTTGAGCCAGCGAAGCCTGCAGGTTGACGAGCTCCTGGGCGTCTTTGACAGCCAGCAGCGACTTGGCGTTGGCCACGCCGTCTTCCAGCACCGCGCGGGCGGCGTTGAGGTTGAGGGTGGCGAGCTTTTCAGCGCTGACGAAGGACGTGTTGGCAATGGTCAACAGGGTCTCGACGTAGGCTTTGTTGGTCGCGGCGAATTGTTCGGGTGTGGCGTACATTTTCCAGCTCCTGAAATGAGGATGTTGATGGCGCTTCGCGCTTTGCCGGCGCCGCGGATGCGCTGATCCGTGAAAATGATGCGCCGCACAACCCGTATTCTAGAGTTTGGATCTGGCTTGTCAAATAAAATTGTGCGGTGCACAAAATCTGTATAAGAAAATTCTTGTCTTCAAATCAGTGGCTTAAGTCTTCTGCTATCGATATTGTGCATCGCAATAGTCGCAACGCGCCAAATGTGGCCGATGTGAGGGGGCGGGGACTGCTGGCAGCGCGCAGGCCGACCATCCAGCTCGACCGATCGCGCCAGCCAGCAAAAGGCCGCCCGTGGGCGGCCTGTGCATCGGTGAAGCCGCCTTACTTGCCCGTGGACGTGGCCGGTGAACCTGGCGTTGCGGGCGTGGGGCTGGCGACCGGCGCGGATGCCGCATTCTTCGGCTGGATCACTGCCCGGACGCGTTCGGGTACGCCTTGTTGAACGGTGGCATTCGGCCCGTTGGTGACGAGGTAGTTCTCCGTTACGCCGTCGTACTCAATGTACTGGCCGCGGACTTCATCGCGCCCGCTCTTTACGTAGGAACGGCGGAAGAGTTGGGCGCGGTCCGTCTTGCCGTCGTAATCGATTCGCTCGGCTTCGCCTTCGATGTACTCGTCACGCCCTTCACGCTTCTGGCGAAAACGCGACAGCCCGCCAGCGCCACCGGTAGCCACACCTTTCTGGAAGCCGTCTGCGTCCTGCGTAACGACAACCTTGTCGGCTGTGATGACGAGTGTGCCCTGCGTGAGCTTGACCCGGCCTTCAAACGTCTGGACCTTGTTGCGGTCGTCGACGGTCAGTTTGTCGGCTTCGATATTGACCGGCTTTTCGCGGTCAGCGCGCTCGGCGAGCGCCGCAACGGGCTGGGCCAGCAACAATGCGACGACGGTCAGAACAGGTAGCTTCATGGGTTATTTGCCCTTTTTTGGCGGCATGGTGGCGCGCGCCTGATTCATCTTCAGCACGCCGGTAATGTTGTTCCATTCGGCGCCAACCCCTTCGAGTCGTGATTTACCTTGGGTGACGACGACGGGTTTGTCGGTGATGGCGATCTGGTCATCGGTGAGCACGGTGAGTTCTTCCGTGCTCAAGGTCTGTTCGGGGCGATCCGCGGTCGCTGCCTGCAGGCCGCGCACGTTGCCGGTCATGACGACTTTCTGTTCGGTGTTGCTGGCCACGGCGCGGTCGCTGGACAGCGTCGTCACGCGTTCGCTTCCGTTCAGTTCCATGCGCGGTGTAGTCATGTCCGCGATGTCGTTGTCGGGATAGTGCAGTGCCTTGGGAGCGGAAAGCCGCGACAGCAAGCGCCCGTCCTGACCGAAGCGCTCGATTTCGAAATGTTCGATGTATGCGTCCGGATCGTGCCGATTGACGCCGAGCCCACCCGGCCGCGACTGCTGGACGATGTACTGCAGCCAATATGAAGCGCCTGCCAGCAGCGCGACGACGATGAGAGGGAAGAGCGAGGACAGGCGTTTCATTGCAGGTAGCCCTCGAGCATGTCGTCGAGCTTGCCTTGCGCGGCCAAAATGAATTCACATACCTCGCGCACCGCCCCGTGTCCGCCTTCGGTCGCGGCGGTGTAATCCACGTGCGCTTTCACAAAAGCGTGGCCGTTGGCCGGTGTGGCCGAGAAACCGCAGGCACGCAGAATCGGAAGGTCAACAATGTCATCGCCCATATAGCCGGTTTCGTCCGCCGGTAGGGATAGTTCCTCGCGCAGGGCGAGCAGCGTGGCGCGCTTGTCGCGGGCGCCCTGTATGACGCGGACGATTCCGAGGTTTTCTGCCCGCAATGCCACCATCGGTGAGTTGCGGGCGGTGATGATGGCAACCTCGACACCGGCTTTCTGGAGCATCTTCATCCCATGGCCGTCAAGCACGGAAAAACGCTTGAGTTCGTCGCCGCGCGGCGAGTAATACAGGCCGCCGTCCGTGAGCACGCCGTCGACATCGAAAGCCATCAACCGTACGCGCGCCGCTTTTTGGTGAGCATTCATCAGATGACCTTGGCGTTCATCAGGTCGTGGGCATTGAGCGCGCCGACCAGTTTGCCGTCGCCGTCGACCACCAGAATCTGGCTGATGCGGTAGCGATCCATCATCTCGGCCGCTTCGGTAGCGAGCGCGTTGGGGCCGATGGCCTTGGGCGCGCGGTGCATGACTTCGGAAATGGCCAGTGTGCGGAAGTCGCGCTCATGTTCGAGCAGGCGGCGCAGGTCGCCATCGGTAAAGATGCCGGCGACTGTGCCGTCCTGTTCGCAGATGGCCGTCATGCCCATGCCCTTGCGGGAAATCTCCAGCAAGGCGTCGGCAAAGCTGGCCGTGCCTGCCACGACAGGTACCGCGTCGCCTGTCCGCATGACGTCGCGGACATGGGTGAGCAGTCGACGACCGAGGGCGCCGCCAGGATGCGAACGAGCGAAATCTTCGGCGCCGAAGCCGCGCATTTCGAGCAGCACGACGGCCAGCGCATCACCCATGGCGAGTGCAGCCGTGGTGCTGGCGGTCGGGGCGAGATTGAGCGGGCAGGCTTCTTCGGCCACACCCACGTCGAGATGGGCATCGGCCAACTGGGCCAGCGGCGAGTCGGCGCGGCCCGTCATGGCGATGAGCCGCGCGCCCATGCGCTTGACTGAGGGCACGATGACCAGCAGTTCGTCGGTGGCGCCAGAGTTCGAAATGGCGATCACCACGTCGTCCGGCTGGATCATGCCGAGATCACCGTGGGCGGCTTCAGAGGGGTGGACGAAGTAGGCGGGGGTACCCGTCGAAGACAGCGTGGCCGCGATCTTGCGAGCGATATGCCCGGACTTGCCCACGCCGCTGACGATGACCCGGCCCCGTGCCTGCAGGATGATCTGGACGGCCCGATCGAAGTTGTCGTCGAGCCGCGAACCCAGGGTGGCAACCGCGTCGGCCTCGATGCTCAGCACCCGCCGCGCCCGCGACGCGATCGTCTCTCCGTTTGGCATGTAGGGAGAATATGCTGAAGAATTGGAAAAGGCCGGCATGGGAACGCGCTGGGCTGGGTTAAACTGACTCACCAGTATAACAAAGGCGCCACACCTGCCGCGAAGGCGCCGGCTCTTCTCATTGCATGTACGACACCCTTGAATTGATCTTGGTGCTGCTGGCTGCCGCAGTGGTGGCCGTGGCTGTCTTTCGGGCATTCAACCTGCCCCCCGTCCTTGCTTACTTGCTGGTTGGCGCCGCTCTCGGACCTCATGCCGCGGCGATGGTGCCTGACAGCGAACAGGGGCGTCACTTCGCTGAGTTCGGTGTCGTCTTTTTGATGTTCTCGATCGGGCTGGAGTTCTCCCTGCCACGGTTGTTTGCGATGAAGCGGATCGTGTTTCTGCTTGGCGGCGCCCAGGTGATCGGGACCGTCTTCATCGTCACGGTGCTCGGCATGATCGTCGGGCTGGGTCGGGCGGAGAGCTTTGCCGTGGCCGGGGCCGTGTCGATGTCCTCGACGGCCATCCTGTCCAAGCTGCTGGTCGATCGCATGGAATTCGACGCGCCACACGGACGGCAGGTCATTGGCGTGCTGTTGTTTCAGGATCTGGCGGTGGTGCCCCTGCTGATCCTGATCCCGGCGCTGTCGCAGCCCGCCAACGTGCTGGCCGAAACCCTGGGCTGGGCTGCGTTCAAGGTCGTATTCGTGATGGCCTTGCTGCTGTTCTTCGGGCAACGGCTCATGCGGCCCTGGTTCCACCTCGTGGCCAAGCGCAAATCGTCCGAACTGTTCATGCTCAACATCCTGCTGGTGACGCTCGCGCTGGCGTGGATCACCGAACAGGCTGGCCTGTCGCTCGCGCTGGGCGCCTTCATGGCCGGCATGCTGATTTCGGAGACCGAGTACCGCTACCAGGTGGAAGAAGACATCAAACCGTTCCGCGACGTGCTGCTTGGGCTATTCATGGTGTCGGTCGGCATGTTCCTCGATGTGGCGGTAATTGCGCAGCACTTCCTCGCAGTCATTGGTTTGCTGCTGGCGCTGCTCTTGATCAAGTTTGGCGTGGTGTGGCTGGCGTCCCGCGTGCTCGAAGGATCGGCCGGTACGGCCATGCGCACGGGCTTGTGGCTGTGTGCCGGCGGCGAATTCGGCTTTGTGTTGCTGACTCAGGCGAGCGGCTTCAACCTGATTTCTGCGGCCGTCCTGCAGGTCGTCATCGCCGCGCTGGTGCTGTCGCTACTGGCGGCGCCGCTGCTGGTCATGTTCAGCGACCGCATCGTCATGCGCTTCGTGGCTTCGGAATGGCTGCTGCGATCGATGGAGCTGACCCGCGTGGCGGCCCAATCGATCGCCACCGACCAGCACGTGCTGATCTGCGGCTACGGTCGTTCCGGCCAGTACCTCGGCCGTTTTCTTGAGCAGGAACACGTGGGCTACGTCGCGCTCGACCTCGACCCCGATCGCGTGCGCGAAGCGGCGGCGGCGGGCGAAACGGTGGTCTATGGTGACGCGGCCCGCCGCGAGACACTCATCGCCGCCGGGCTGGCGCGTGCAAGCGCTGTGGTGATCTCGTTCAACGACGTGCGCGCGACACTCCGCGTGATGCACCACGTGCAGGCAATCCGACCGGATATTCCGATCGTCGCCCGCGTGGTGGACGAGAGCGACATGGAGCAGGTTATCCAGCGCGGGGCCGCACAGGTGGTGCCCGAGATGCTCGAGACGAGCATCATGCTTGCCACTCATACGCTGACGCTCATCGGTTTGCCGATCGGGCGCGTCATCCGCCGCATGCGCGACATCCGCACACAGCGCTATGGCGTCATGCGGGGTTTCTTCCACGGCTCGGATTCTGCTGATCGACCCGACGCCCAGCAGGAGCGTTTGCATTCGCTGGTGCTCGAGCCGGGTGCCTATGGTGTGGGCCGCAGCATTGCCGAACTTGGGCTGGAAGACCTTGGCGCCCGCGTGACGGCCGTGCGTCGGCGCGGCATTCGCGCCGTCGACCCCACGCCCGACACCCGGTTCATCGACGGTGACGTGGTGGTGATTCTTGGCGTTCCCTCCGAAATCGCCCGCGCCGAGGAGCGTCTGTTGCAGGGCAAGTGACCGGCCCTCAGGTCGAAGCCACCTGCTGGATCAATTGCTCGGCCAGACGATCGGCCCAACGCTGCCGGAAGTGCGCCTCGTCTTCGTCCGAATGCGGTTCGATGCCGATGACCACGCCGCCCGCGCGCATGCCGCGTTCGACCTCGTGCGTGTGCGCGACAGACGGCTCGAAGCCCGCGATACCTCCAATCAGGCTACCCAGCGTTGCGCCAGCTCCCGCACCCGCTACGCCAGCCGCGATCGGGCCGGCAACGACCAGTCCGATGCCCGGTGCCGCAATCGCGGCACCGGTTGCCGCGACGGCGCCCGCCAAGGCGCCGACGACTCCGCCCACCTTTGCCTTGTGGCCGAGGTCGTCGAGCTTGCCGACGCTGTGCGTACATGTCTGCTCGCTCATGATGATGCTGATTTCGCTGGCCTCGTAACCGCTTTCCATGAGTATCCGGCACGCTTCGTCCGCGCTCTGCGTGTTCTGGAACAGCACGATGACTTTGCGCGTTTCTGCCATGATGGATCTCCTTTGTCGAAAACTCAGGGCTGCGCCTGAACCGCAACGCGCAAATGTGCGATGCGGTGAATCAGGCTCTCTTCTGTACCATAGTCGGCTTTTCAGCTCGAACAGCAGCAACTATGTCGATCCAGTGGTTCCCCGGGCATATGACTTCGGCGCGCAAGAAAGCGGCCGAAACGATGGAGCGCATCGATCTCGTGATCGAGGTGTGCGACGCGCGCCTGCCCGAGGCGAGCAGCAATCCAATGATTCGAGAGTTGCGCCTGGCGCGTCAGCGCCCATGCCTCAAGGTGCTCAACAAGGCCGATGTGGCCGATCCGGAAATCACCGCGCAGTGGCTGGCGCACTATGATGCCCAAGCGGGCGTGAAGGCCGTGGCGTTGTCTGCCAAAAAGCCCGCAGACGTCGCGCGCATTCCTGCTTTGTGTCGCGCCTTGGCGCCTCATCGCAATGACGGCACGAAGCCTCTGCGGATGATGATCATGGGCATCCCCAACGTGGGCAAGTCGACCCTCATGAATGCGCTGCTCAAGCGCCGCGTGGCGGCAGTCGGGGACGAGCCGGCCGTCACCAAGTCCCAGCAAAGCCTGGACCTGGGCAATAACATGACGCTGACCGACACGCCCGGAATGATGTGGCCGAAGATCGAATTCGACGCCGATGGCTACATGCTGGCGGCCAGCCATGCCATCGGGCGCAATGCCGTGATTGAAGAAGAGGTGGCTGCGCACTTGGGCGACATGTTGCTGGCGCGCTATGGCGAACTGCTGTCCAGGCGCTATGGCATCGACGTTGCGGGCATGGACGGCGTGGCCCTGGTCGAAGCGATCGCCAAGCGCCGCGGCTGCCGTATCAAGGGCGGTGGCCTCGATCTGGAGAAATCCTCCCTCATTCTGCTCACCGATTATCGTACCGGCGTCCTCGGCCGCATTAGTCTCGAGTCGCCCGCGTCGCGCGCTGCCATGCTGGCGGCCCATGCGGCGGCCCGTGCGGCCCTCCTGTCTTCGGCGGGCGACGAATAGTCCGGCGCCATGGGTGTCGCCGTGTAGGTCGCATACCGGCATATCCTCGTCGCTTGTCCGACGCCATTCCCGCGTCACTCTGCCCATATTGGGGGCAGGTGGTGTTCAACCGCGGGAAGGAGGGACGAGTAATGAGTCTGTCGATGCTCTTCGGTGAGCGTTCGCTCACGATCGTTGCGGCCTTGTTCGATAACCTGGAGTCGGCGCGCCGTGCCGCCGAGCATGTACAAAGTGCAAGCAGCATGCAGGCCGGCCAGGTGAAGCTGGTTGCGCCGGCGGACCCGGCATTCGACGCAAAGCTTGAGCCCGAGCAGACCGGTATCGCCCATACCTTGATCCGCACGCATGTCGTGCTGGGCGCCGTTGGGCTGGTAATGGGCGTGTTGCTGGCAATCGCACTGCAGCAGGCCGATTTGGCTCTCTTTGCCCAGAATCCTGGCCGGAGCGTATTGATACTGGCCGTGCTTGGCCTGTTCTTCGGCATGATGGTCGGCGGTTTCGTGTCGCTGCGCCCCGATCACGACATGGTGATCGAGAAAGTACGATGGGGTTCAGCCAGCGGGCGTTGGGCCGTGGTGACGCACCCGGTTTCGTCGGCACAAAAGAAACAGGTGGAGGAAGTGCTACGCGCCGAACATGGCGACCTGGTGGAAAGTCTTTGAAGCCCGCGGGGTGGAGGCAGTGCGCTGCAGATTTAATTGTCGTCGCGAAAAAGCTTTGCAATCGATGAAGACTTCTCTATAATGCGCAGCTCTTCAGGCGCGTAGCTCAGCTGGTTAGAGCACCACCTTGACATGGTGGGGGTCGTTGGTTCGAGTCCAATCGCGCCTACCAAATTTGAAGACGGAGTTTTCAAATGTTTCGAACTACGACGCGGCGATAATCTTTCATCAAGCCGAATAGTTTTTTGAAACTTCGTTTCCTGAAGAAAAGAAAAAGTGCGGCTTGTCCGCACTTTTTTTTTGCCCATTCAGCGCCCAAAGCCAAACGCCATGCCTAACATCACGCTTCCTGACGGTTCCGTCCGCGCATTCGATGCGCCGATTTCGGTCTACGACATCGCTGCTTCCATCGGGACCGGCCTGGCGCGTGCGGCCATCGCCGGCAAAGTCGATGGCAAACTGGTCGATGCGTCCTATGTGATCGACCGCGATGCGGCGTTGTCGATCGTCACCGACAAGGATGCCGACGGTCTTGACGTCATCCGGCACTCCACGGCTCACTTGCTGGCGTATGCCGTCAAGGAACTGTTCCCCGAGGCGCAGGTGACGATCGGTCCGGTGATCGAAAACGGCTTCTACTATGACTTCGCCTATTCGCGTCCCTTTACGCCCGAAGATCTGGCGGCCATCGAAAAGCGCATGGGGGAATTGGCCAAGCGCGATATCCAGGTTTTTCGCGAAGAATGGGCTCGCGACGACGCGGTCGAATTCTTCAAGGGCATTGGTGAGCATTACAAGGCCGAAATCATCAGCAGCATTCCGGCCGATCAGACGATTTCGCTGTACCGGGAGGGTGATTTCACCGACCTGTGCCGCGGCCCGCACGTGCCATCGACGGGGCGTCTGAAATTCTTCAAGCTGATGAAGGTGGCCGGCGCCTATTGGCGCGGCGACGCGAAGAACGAGCAGCTCCAGCGGATTTACGGCACTGCATGGGCCAAGAAGGAAGAGCTCGATGCCTATCTGCACATGCTGGAAGAGGCTGAAAAGCGAGACCATCGCCGTCTCGGAAAGCAACTCGACCTGTTCCATATGCAGGACGAAGCGCCCGGCATGGTGTTCTGGCACTCGAAGGGTTGGACGCTGTGGCAGCAAGTCGAGCAATACATGCGCGGCCGCCTCAACGCGTCGGGCTACCAGGAAGTGCGCACACCTCAGATCATGGATCGCACGCTGTGGGAGCGCTCGGGCCACTGGGAAAACTACCGCGACAACATGTTCACGACAGAGTCCGAAAAACGCGACTACGCCGTGAAGCCGATGAACTGTCCGGGGCACATCCAGATCTTCAATCACGGCCTGCGTTCGTATCGCGATCTGCCGATCCGCCTGGCCGAGTTCGGCTCGTGCCATCGCAATGAGCCGTCCGGAGCGCTGCATGGGCTGATGCGCGTTCGTGGTTTCGTCCAGGACGACGCACACATCTTCTGTACTGAAGACCAGATCGAAGGCGAAGCGCGTGCGTTCGATGAGCTTCTGATGAGTGTTTACAAGGACTTCGGCTTCCATGACGTCGCGGTCAAGCTGGCTTTGCGCCCCGAAAAGCGCGCCGGCTCGAACGAAGTCTGGGACAAGGCCGAGGATGGCCTGCGTGCGGCGCTGCGTGCTTCGGGCAAAGAGTGGGAGGAGTTGCCGGGTGAGGGTGCGTTCTATGGTCCCAAGGTCGAATACCACATCAAGGACGCCCTGGGGCGTTCGTGGCAGTGCGGCACCATCCAGCTCGACTTCGTGCTGCCGGAGCGTCTGGATGCCGAGTACGTGGCGGAGGATAACTCCCGCAAGCGCCCGGTCATGCTGCACCGCGCGATCCTCGGTTCGCTGGAACGCTTCCTCGGTATTCTCATCGAGAACTATGGCGGCGCCTTCCCGATGTGGCTGTCGCCGGTCCAGGCGGTGGTGATGAACATCTCCGAATCGCAGGCCGATTACGTCGATCATGTGGCCGATGCGATGGTTGCAGCAGGGTTGCGCGTCGAGCGTGATTTGCGAAACGAGAAAATTACCTATAAAATTCGCGAACATAGCTTGCAAAAGCTGCCCTACCTGCTGGTCGCCGGCGAGAAAGAGAAGGCGGCTGGACTCGTAGCCGTGCGTGCGCGCGGCGGACAGGATCTGGGGCAAATGCCCATTGAAGAGTTGATCGAGCGGCTGCGACGCGAAGTCGAACAACGCAGCGGCACGGTCTGATTTTTATTTTTTCGGAGAACCGAACCATCGCTCAGGAAAAGTCGCAGCGCATCAATCGGGAAATCGGCGTTGCCGAGGTGCGCCTCGTAGGTCAGGACAATGAACAGCTCGGCATCGTGCCGACCCATCAGGCGCTGGCTATGGCTGAAGAAGCCGGCGTGGACCTCGTGGAGATCGCTCCGCAGGCCCGCCCGCCCGTTTGTCGCCTCATGGACTATGGCAAGTTCAAGTACCAGGAGGCCAAGCGCGCTCACGAGGCCAAGCTGAAGCAGAAGCAGATCCAGCTGAAGGAAGTCAAATTCCGTCCCGGTACTGACGACAACGACTACAACATCAAGCTGCGCAACATGACGCGCTTCCTGGCCGATGGCGACAAGGTGAAAGTAACCCTGCGCTTCCGTGGTCGCGAAATGGCCCACCAGGAATTCGGTATCCGCCTGCTCGAACGGATCAAGGCCGATCTCGACGAGCATGCCGCGGTGGAGCAGTTCCCGAAGCTTGAAGGCCGGCAGATGATCATGGTCGTCGCGCCGAAGAAGAAGCACTGAGTGCGCGTTGATTGAATTCGGAGCGCAGCCATCCGGGTCACGCTGAAATGCGTGGTCAAAGGCTGCAAAACAAGTGATGGTCTGGTCGTTCAAGTGTCCCAGTGCGGGGCCACCGACCGTCATGGCAAAAAAATCGGAGTTAGCAATGCCGAAGATGAAGACCAAGAGCGGGGCCGCCAAGCGGTTCAAGATCCGCTCGGGTGGCAGCGTGAAGCGCTCGCAAGCGTTCAAGCGCCACATTCTGACCAAGAAAACCACCAAGTCGAAGCGTCAGCTGCGCGGCATGACCAGTGTTCACAGCACTGACACGGCACGCATCCACGCGATGATGCCCTACGCTTGATTAAAGGAGATATCACATGCCTCGCGTCAAACGTGGTGTAACGGCACGCGCCCGTCACAAGAAGGTTCTTGATCAGGCCAAGGGTTACCGCGGTCGTCGGAAAAACGTATATCGCATCGCCAAGCAGGCGGTGATGAAGGCTGGTCAATATGCATATCGTGACCGCCGTCAGCGCAAGCGCCAGTTCCGCTCGCTGTGGATTGCTCGTATCAATGCGGCATCCCGCGAAGTCGGCCTGACGTACAGCCGTTTCATGAACGGCCTGAAGAAGGCTTCGATCGACATCGACCGCAAGGTTCTGGCCGATCTGGCCGTGTTCGACAAGCCGGCTTTTGCGGCTCTGGCCGCCCAGGCGAAAGCTCAGCTTTCCGCCTAAGTCACACAGGCTGGGAAAAAGGAGGCTCAGCCTCCTTTTTTTTGCTCTTGTTTTTCCCGCGGAGCGTCCGTGGGGAAGAGCGCAAAATCGCAAGTTGCAATTTGCATGACCGCAGACGCTGCGGGCCCGAAAATGTCTCGATGGGGCATCTCCGATATCGGAAGGGCACCATCAGGTACTTCAAAAGTGGGCGGCTTTGGTTGCCCCAGGCGAAGTACATCGCACCGGCAATTTGCGATTTTGCGTTGAAACCTAAAGAAGTTGCGAGGCGTCGTGAGTCAACTTGACGAGATTCTCCTGCAGGCGCAAACGGCGTTTGCGCAGGCAACCGATAGCAACGCACTGGAACAGGCCAAGGCTCTGTTCCTGGGCAAGAGCGGTCAGATCACTGAACTGCTCAAAGGTCTGGGCAAGCTCGATGCGGAGGCGCGTCGTGCCGCCGGTGCCGAGATCAATGCCTGCAAGACTGCCGTAGAAGCTGCACTTGAGGCGCGCCGCGATGCGTTACGCACCGCCGCCCTCGAACAACAACTCGCGGCCGAAGCGCTGGACGTGACCTTGCCGGGGCGCGGCGCCGGCCACGGCGGCCTGCATCCGGTCACGCGCACGCAAGAGCGTTACGAGACCCTGTTCCATTCCATCGGTTTTGAAGTGGCAGACGGCCCGGAAATCGAGACCGACTGGTACAACTTCACGGCGCTCAACACGCCCGAAAACCACCCCGCGCGTTCCATGCACGACACGTTCTACCTGCAGAACGGCGAGAACGTGCTGCTGCGCACGCATACCAGCCCGGTACAGATCCGCGCCATGCAGGCGCATGCCAAGCTGCATGCAGGCAAGGACGTGATGCCCGATCTGCGCATCATTGCGCCGGGCCGCGTATACCGCGTCGATTCCGACGCCACGCACTCGCCCATGTTCCACCAGGTGGAAGGGCTGTGGGTCGGCAAGGACATCTCCTTCGCCGGCATGAAGGGCGTGATCATTGATTTCCTGCAGCGGTTTTTCGAAACCGAAGAACTGCAGGTGCGCCTGCGGCCATCTTTCTTCCCCTTCACCGAGCCTTCGGCCGAGATCGATTTTGCATTCATGACCGGCCCGAACAAGGGGCG
Organism: Uliginosibacterium sp. sgz301328; assembly: GCF_041807905.1. Classification (NCBI taxonomy): domain Bacteria; kingdom Pseudomonadati; phylum Pseudomonadota; class Betaproteobacteria; order Rhodocyclales; family Zoogloeaceae; genus Uliginosibacterium; species Uliginosibacterium sp. sgz301328. The sequence continues at coordinate 87,603 of NZ_JBGVSA010000016.1, read as the reverse complement.
CTGGCTAGAGATCTCCGGTTGCGGCATGGTGCATCCAAATGTGCTGCGCTTCGGCGGCATCGATCCGGAGAAATACACGGGCTTTGCTTTCGGCATGGGCCTCGATCGCCTCACGATGCTCCGCTACGGCGTGAACGACCTGCGTCAGTTCTTCGAGAACGACCTGCGGTTCCTTTCCCAATTTTCCGAGTAGTCATTCGTCATGCAGTTTTCTGAACAGTGGTTGCGTTCCCTGGTCAATCCGGCGCTCGATTCGGATGCGCTGTGTCACCTGCTGACCATGGCCGGGCTGGAAGTGGAAGAAGTCTCGCCCGTGGCGCCCGATTTTTCGGGTGTTGTCGTCGCGCAGATCGTTTCGTTCGAAAAGCACCCCAACGCTGACAAGCTCAAGGTCTGCGCGGTCGACATCGGCACGGGTGAACTGCAACAGATCGTCTGCGGCGCACCGAACGTGTTCGCCGGCATGAAGGCACCGTGCGCCAGGGTCGGCGCCAAGCTGCCGGGTTTTGACATCAAGGCCGCCAAGCTGCGTGGCGTTGAATCGTTCGGCATGATGTGTTCGTCGCGCGAACTGGGCCTGGACGAAGACCACGGAGGTCTGATGGTGCTGCCGGAAGACGCGCCCGTCGGCACCGACGTGCGTCAGTACCTGTCGCTCGACGACAAGCTCATCACCATCAAGCTGACGCCCAATCGTGCGGACTGCCTGAGCCTGATGGGCGTTGCGCGCGAGGTCTCCGCGCTCACGGCCACGCCTTTGCAGGCTCCGCAGATCAAGGCAGTTCCGGCTGCGCTGGAGGCTCGTCGCGAAGTCGTGTTGAACGCTCCCAAGGCCGGTCCGCGTTACCTGGGCAGGGTGCTGCGCGACGTGAATACACAGGCCCCCACGCCCGCCTGGATGCGCCAACGACTGGAGCGTTGTGGCGTGCGTTCGATCAGCGCCGTCGTCGATGTGACCAACTACGTCATGCTCGAACTCGGCCAGCCGCTGCATGCGTTTGACGATGACACCCTGAAGGGGGCGATTCATGTGCGCCATCCGGCTGCGGGCGAACAGATCACGCTGCTTAACGGACAGGTCGTCGATCTGCTCCCGGATCATCTGCTGATCGCGGACGAATCGCGTCCGCTGGCACTGGCGGGCGTCATGGGCGGCGAGGCCAGCGGAGTGGGTGACAACACCCGCAACGTTTTCCTGGAAAGCGCCTTCTTCCAGCCGGACGCCATTGCCGGCCGGGCCCGTGCGCTGGGTTTCTCGTCGGATGCTTCGCATCGTTTCGAGCGTGGCGTCGATCCTGAACTGGCGCCCGTGGCGATGGAGCGCGCAACTGCGCTCATTCTCGAAATCTGCGGTGGTCAGGCGGGAGCGGTGGTGGAGGCGATCAGCACCGCCGACATGCCGGTGCGCGCGCGCGTGACGCTGGGCGCCGATCGTGCTCGCAAAGTCATCGGTGTGGATATCCCCACGGCCGAGATGGCGGCCATCTTTGAGCGCCTCGGCATGCGTACCGAAGTTGCAGGCGAACGCATTACGGTACAGGCGCCGAGCTACCGTTTCGACATCGAAATCGAAGAAGACCTCATCGAAGAAGTGGCGCGCGTCTTTGGCTACGACAACATTCCGCCGGTTCCACCGATGGGGCCGATGCGCATGTTGCCGCAAAGCGAAGGCGCCACGCCGGCGCATCGTCTGCGCCGTCGCGTTGCTGCGCGCGACTACCAGGAAATCGTCAGCTTCGCCTTCGTCGAAGAGGCATGGGAGCGCGACTTCGCTGGGAATGCCGACCCAATCCGTCTGGCCAACCCGATTGCCAGTCAGTTGGCTGTGATGCGCTCGTCGCTCATTGGCGGGCTGATCGGCGTGCTCGATACCAACATCCGTCGTCGGGCGAGCCGCGTGCGCCTGTTCGAAATCGGCCGTTGCTTCTCGCGCGACGCGCAAGGCGTGCCGGTAGAAGGTTACGCTCAGCCCTTGCGCCTCGCCGGGCTGGCGTGGGGGCCGGCAGTGGCGGAGCAATGGGGCACGGCAACGCGGCGTGTCGATTTCTTCGACGTCAAGGCCGATGTCGAAGCGCTCCTCGGCGATCGTGCATCCTACGTGGCAGCCACGCATCCGGCATTGCATCCGGGGCGTTGCGCAGCCGTGGTGGTCGATGGCAAGCAGATCGGCGTCGTGGGCGAATTGCATCCTGCGTGGGTGCAGAAATACGATCTAAGCACGGCGCCGGTGGTGTTCGAACTTGATCTCTCCCGCGCGCTGGAGGCTTCGGTTCCGGCCGCGCGCGATCTCACCCGCCAGCCGTCCGTAACGCGTGACCTGGCGTTGGTGGTGCCGGTCAAATTGCCGGCTGGCGAACTGGTCGAAGCGCTGCGCGCTGCGGCGCCGGAGATCGTGCGTTCGGTTGCCGTGTTCGATGTCTATACGGGTAAGGGAATCGACCCGGAGCACAAGAGCATTGCTTTGCGCGCTGTGCTTCAGCACACTGAGCGGACTCTGGAAGAGACCGAAATCGAACAAGCGATGAACGCGCTTGTTCAGGCTGCCGAGCAAAAATTCGGCGCGCACTTGCGTGCGTAACAAGGGAAGTTCTTCAAGCTATGACGACGACAAGTACGCTGACCAAGGCTGAACTGGCCGAGCTGCTGTTCGAAAAGGTCGGTCTCAACAAGCGCGAGGCCAAGGACATGGTCGAAGGCTTCTTCGAGGAAATCCGCAACGCCCTGGAGCGCGGCGAGGAAGTGAAACTTTCCGGCTTCGGCAATTTCCAATTGCGCGACAAACCGCCGCGTCCTGGCCGCAATCCCAAGACCGGCGAAGAAATTCCGATCACGGCGCGCCGTGTCGTGACCTTCCACGCGAGCCAGAAACTCAAGGCCGCAGTCGAACAGTTGAGCGATGCACAACCTCAGTCCTGAGTCTGAAGTCGTCCTGCCCCCGATCCCCGCCAAACGGTATTTCACCATTGGCGAGGTGGCCGACCTGTGTGGCGTAAAGCCGCACGTGTTGCGCTATTGGGAGCAGGAATTCACTCAGCTCAGGCCGGTAAAGCGCCGGGGGAACCGGCGCTATTACCAGCACCACGAAGTCCTGTTGGTTCGCCGTATCCGCGAACTGCTCTATCGCGACGGCTTTACCATCAGTGGTGCGCGCAATCAGCTCAGCGAAGTCGGCCAGCTCGAACAGGAAGCCGCCGACAACGCCGCCCGCGAAAAGGCTGTCGTGGATTCTGTCCGCGCGCAGTTGCAGGATCTTCTCGCCTATCTGCGGTCCTGACGCGGGTAGGCCGCCATCACAGGGCGGCGGCGCGAATTACCGTGTCTCTTCGCCCGAAATCAAACGCGTGACTTGCTGATGTAGTTGGCCGATGTCGTCGGCCATGCGCGTGTAGACCATCATCGACAGCCCGAATGAGTGCGTATAGAGCAGGAGCGCACGCATGCGGGCATCATTTTCGCTGAAGCCGCCGAGCCGGAAGAGGGCGGTGGCGTCGTCCAGCCGCGCACGATCCACGTCTTCGACCGCGGCCGCGGCTTGAGCGTCGCGGCGTGCCCAATCGCGGATCGCCAGTTCGATTCGCACGCCCTTACGGTTCGGACGGATGCTGTATGCATCGATGACGCGCCGGATCTGCTCGCGGGCTGTCGCCGGCGTGGCCTCTGCCTGCCGCGCGCTGTCACGCACGCGCCCCTCGCGCCAGGTCTCCAGTACCGCCTCCAGCAGCGCCTGCCGGTCCTTGAAGTGCCAATAGAAGCTGCCCTTGGTCACGCCAAGCTGCTTGGCGAGCACTTCGACCCGTACGCCGGCGAGGCCGTCCTCGGCAAGCAGCTCTGTTGCAAGCTGGACCCATGCACTACGGTCCAGGGTGTGGCGGGTGTTTTCTGATCGCGTTTCCATACTGCGGAGTATTGACACAAAGTGCCCGAAGACGCTACTTTTCTGTCCATACGCTAGCGTATGGATTGTTTGAGCTGCGCTAAGAACGGATGGCGTAATAACAGTCGGTTATAAAGCCGCCAGATGATCGGTGAGATACTGTAGGGCTTTGCCGCTTGCCTTGTTTTAACAAGGTGCGGCGCGGTTTCCAGACTTGAGGAGATGAGTGTGAAAGTACTGGTTCCAGTCAAGCGCGTCGTTGATTACAACGTCAAGGTGCGTGTGAAGGCTGACGGTAGCGGTGTCGATCTGGCGAACGTGAAGATGTCGATGAACCCCTTCGACGAAATCGCCGTGGAAGAGGCTGTGCGCCTGCGCGAAGCCGGCACGGCGACAGAAGTCGTCGTGGTGTCGTGTGGTGCGGCCCAGTCGGCCGACACGCTGCGTGCGGCCATGGCGATGGGCGCGGATCGCGCGATCCTCGTCGAAACCGACGCCGAACTGCAACCGCTGGCCGTCGCCAAGTTGCTCAAAGCCGTGGCAGAAAAAGAAACGCCGCAACTGATCGTGCTCGGCAAGCAGGCCATCGATGACGACGCCAACCAGACCGCTCAGATGCTCGCCGCCGTACTCGGCTGGCCACAGGCCACCTTTGCCTCGAGCGTGAAGGTCGCGGATGGCCGCATCCAGGTCAGCCGCGAAATCGACGGCGGAACTGAGACCGTCGCGATGTCGCTGCCGGCCGTGGTGTCTGCCGACCTGCGGCTGAACGAGCCGCGCTACGCCACCCTGCCCAATATCATGAAGGCCAAGAAAAAGCCGCTGGAAACCATTCCTGCAGCCGACCTGGGAGTGGATATCACCCCGCGCCTGATCACGGTGCGTGTGGATGAGCCGAAGAAGCGCCAGGGCGGTGTCAAGCTGGCCAATGTTCAAGAACTCGTCGCCAAGCTGCGCGACGAGGCCAAGGTAATCTGAGGAGAGACGCGCAATGACGATTCTGCTTGTCGCGGAACACGACAACGCTGCGCTCAAGGGCAGCACGCTCAACACCCTGACCGCCGCACGCCAGATCGGCGGCGAAATCGACCTGGTCGTCGTCGGCAGTGGTTGCGGTGCGGTGGCCGAAGCCGCAGCCAAGGCCGAAGGCGTGACGCGCGTGCGCGTGGTGGATGCCGCGCACTACGCCGACCAGACAGTCGAAAACCTGGCTGTGTGCCTGGCGCAGCTTGCTGGCAGCTACAGTCACGTGCTGTTGCCGGCGACCAGCTTCGGCAAGAACCTGGGGCCGCGCCTGGCCGCACTGCTCGATGTGGCACAGGTATCGGACATCACCGCCGTGGTTTCGGCTGACACCTACGAACGTCCGATCTACGCGGGCAACGCGATGGCGACCGTGCGCAGCGCCGACCCTGTACAGGTCGTGACGGTGCGTCCTTCCGCCTTCGCGCTGGCAGCAACCGGCGCGGGCAATGCGACGGTCGAAGCGGCTCCCGCGGGGCCGGACCTCGGCGTGACGCGCTTGGTGACCCGCGAACTGTCGACCTCCAAGCGCCCCGAACTGGGCGCTGCCCGCGTGGTCGTGGCCGGCGGGCGCGCACTGGGCTCCAAGGAGCAATTCGAAGGTCTGCTCGAACCGCTGGCCGACAAGCTGAACGCCGCCATCGGCGCGTCTCGTGCCGCCGTCGATGCTGGTTACGCTGCCAACGACACGCAAGTGGGCCAGACCGGCAAGGCGGTGGCGCCGGAACTCTACATTGCCATCGGCATTTCGGGTGCCATCCAGCATCTGGCCGGCATGAAGGACTCCAAAGTGATCGTGGCCATCAACAAGGACCCGGACGCCGTCATCTTCCAGGTGGCCGACTACGGCCTGGAAGGCGATCTGTTCGAGATCGTGCCGCAACTGACGGCCGCGCTGGGGTGACACGGGCAGGGGCCGGCGATGAACTTCACGGTTGCCTCGGTCCCCATCGTGTTGCACGTGGCCGCCGCCCTGATGGTGGCGGCCATACTCTGGCGTCACGCACGTCACGTCGATTGGCGATATCTGATCGGCGGCACCCAACTGCATCATGCAGCGGGCGGGATGCTGGTCATCGCCATGTTGTGGAGCCTCAAGGGGCAGCTTGCCCCCGGCTTCAATCTCCACCTGATCGGCGCCACGCTGGCGACCCTTGTCTTCGGATTGCCCCTGGCGTCCTTCGTGCTGCTCGGCGGCGCGATCGTCGCTGCGCTTGCCGGCCAGGGGGACTGGCCGGCGTTGCCGCTCAACGTGTTGACCGCGGCATTGCTGCCAGCGTGGATCAGTACACATGTGCTGCATGCCGTCGAACGGCGCCTGCCGGCACATTTCTTCGTCTACATCTTTCTGGCGGGTTGTCTGAACGCCACCATCGGTGTGCTCGCCGTTGGCGTCGTGGCGACCGCCGTCCTCGCTCTTTCACACGTGCAGCCCTTGTCGTGGCTGCTCACCGAATACGCTCCGTTTTTCCTCTTGCTGGCGTTCGCCGAAAGCTGGCTGACCGGCATGGCGCTCACGCTGATGGTCGTCTATCGCCCTGGCTGGGTCGCCTCCTTCGATGATCATCGCTATCTGGAGGGGAAGTGACATGAGCGTCTTTGCCCTGAATACGGACGACAACCTCCTGCGCGAGTTCGACGACGAGGGTGCCGCTATTGCCGCCTGTCCCGTCGACGACGTCATGGCGCAGCGCTGGCTCTTCTTTGCGGAAGACGGCGAACCGCTGCGACCCGAGCGTCACGGCGCGGGTTATTACCTGCGCCCGTGGGCGTCGTGTTCGTCGTGTCGGTTGGAGCAAGTCCTGCCGTTCGTGCAATCGATCGAAAGCACGCACGGGCTGACGGTGGAACAAGTGGCGCGAAGCCTGCGTCACTAGAGATCCGTTCGCGCAACGTGAACAGGTCGACAGATCTGCCCGGCGCCATGCCGAGGCAGGCAACGATGATGTGATGGAGACAGAGAGATGAGCGACTACAAGGCGCCGCTGGAGGACATGCGTTTCGTCCTGCAACACCTTGCCGATCTGCGCACGGTGCAGTCACTGCCCGGGTGCGAAGAATTCACCGATGACCTGATCGAGGCGATTTTTGAAGAGGCCGGCAAGTTTGCCGCCGGCGTGCTGTCGCCGCTCAACCGCGTAGGCGATCGCGAAGGCGCGCGTTGCGTGGACGGAGCAGTTCGAACCGCGCCGGGCTGGCGCGAAGCCTATCGCCATTTCTCCGAGGCGGGCTGGGCCTCGGTGGCCGCGCCCGGCGAATACGGCGGGCAAGGGCTGCCGACCTTGATCTCATCGTCGCTCAACGAAATGTGGAAGAGCGCGAACCTTGCCTTCTCGCTCTGCCCGATGCTCACCGCAGGTGCCGTCGAAGCGATCCTCGCGCGCGGCTCCGAATCCCTGCGTGCCACCTATCTTCCGAAAATGGTGAGCGGCGAGTGGACCGGCACGATGAACCTGACCGAACCCCAGGCGGGTTCCGATCTGTCGGCGGTGCGTACGCGCGCCGAGCCTGCAGGCGACGGCAGCTATCGCCTCTTCGGCCAGAAAATCTTCATCACCTACGGCGAGCACGATCTGGCCGACAACATCATCCACCTCGTATTGGCACGCCTGCCCGATGCGCCTGAAGGCGTCAAAGGCATTTCCCTGTTCGTGGTACCCAAGTTCCTCGTCGAGGACGATGGCGCCATCGGTGCGCGCAACGACGTGCGCTGCGTGTCGATCGAACACAAGCTTGGCATCCACGCCAGCCCCACCTGCGTGATGGCATATGGCGACGCGGGCGGCGCGGTCGGATATCTGGTCGGTGAGCCGCATCGCGGGCTGGAGATCATGTTCGTGATGATGAACATGGCGCGCTACGCAGTCGGGATGGAAGGCGTGGCCATCGCGGAGCGGGCGTGGCAGCAAGCGCTGGGCTATGCCAACGAGCGCGTGCAAGGCGTCGACGCCGGCGTGCGCAACGGCGCGCGCGTGCCCATCGCCCGCCACCCCGACGTACGACGCATGCTGCTGTTGATGAAGTCGCAGACCGAAGCAATGCGCGCGCTGGCGGCGGTCGTTGCATCGCGCATGGATGTCGCGGAACGGCACGCCGATGCCGACGTACGTGCCGCAGCGCAAGCCTTCGTCGATCTGATGATCCCTGTCGTGAAAGGCTGGAGTACCGAAACGGGTATCCAGGTCGCGTCCCTGGGCGTACAGGTGCACGGAGGCATGGGCTATGTCGAAGAGACCGGCGCGGCCCAGCATCTTCGCGATGCACGCATCACCACGATCTACGAGGGGACGACGGGCATCCAGGCCATCGACTTCATCGGTCGCAAGATCGCGCGGGACGGCGGAACGGCACTCAAGGTCGTGCTGGACGAGATGCGCCAGATCGCAGCCCGTTGCGACGCGGCGGACGATGCCCGCATCCAGCATGTCGGCGAACTGCTGCACTTTGGGATCGAAGCACTCGAAACCGCTACGACACATCTGCTCGACGTGTATGCCAAGGACATTCGTGAAGCCCTGGCCGGCGCCACGCCCATGCTCGAATTGATGGGCGTCGTCTGCGGCGGCTGGCAGATGGCGCGAGCCGCCCTGGCTGCGCGCGATTTGTTGGCGAGCGGGGACGGGCGCGAGTCCTTCCTGCGCGCCAAGATCGCGACGGCACATTTCTATGCCGACCAGGTATTGAGTCGTGCGGATGGGCTTGCGCATGCAACGCTTCATGGCGGCAGCGTGCTGAGCGACGACGAGTTGCTTGACTGACCCTGTCGAGCGCCGCGAGCGCTTTGCGCATTGGGGCTGTTTGCCCGTCGAAGCAAGGAAAATGGGGCTACGGCCCCATTTTTCTTGCGCCGTGGCTTCGGGTTTTTACGTATCAGAAAAGACCGGAATTTCCGGGAATTTCCATTTTTATCGTATTGTTTCGCTACTTTCACCATGCAACGATCCTCCCCGGACAGAGCGCACGCACACAAGTGCGCATATCGCGGACATCAACATCCGCGCGTCCAGGTACCAGGAGGAGTTCAATGACAAAGTCATTTATGGTGGGAGGTTCATGATGTTGCAGAAGAAGCATCTTTCCGTGCTGGTTGCGTCTGCTCTCGCGCTGTCGCTGGCCGCATGCGGTAGTGACGACGACAACAATTCCAGCTCGTCGTCGAGTTCCGTTTCGTCTTCGTCAAGCTCGCGTTCGAGCTCTAGCTCATCGAGCAACTCGAGCACGTCGTCGTCGACTTCGTCGGCGAGTTCCTCGACTTCTTCGAGTGCCATGGCGGTGAACTGGAATTCGTACAACGCCAACGTCGTCCCGGATGCGGCGAACTCGATCACCAGCACCTACGGTTCGGCAACGGCCTTCACCTACAACACCAGCACGGGCTATACACCGAACGTGTTCGCCTCGCTTGGCAACGGCATCGTGTCGTTCATCAACGGGGGCTCCAAAGGCCAGATCCGCGTCAGCGGCACCAAGGATCCCAACAACGGGGACTCCGTGGTGGGCGTGGGTTATCCGAAGTACTTCACGTGGGTTGCGCGGGCCAAGGCGAATTCCGCCACCGACCGCGCAATCGAAGTTGAAGTCGCGCTCGCGGATGCCGACGCGGACACCAGTGCGAGCCGCGTCAAGTTCGTCATCGGTGACAACACGTTGATGCAGGGCGTGCAGTTCGACACCATCGATGGCGTATCGGGCACGCCGGCGAACAAGCCGACGGTTGCCGTGGATACTTCTCAGTGGCACATCTACCAGGTGTCGATTGCCATGACCGACGCCACGCATGGTACCGTCAGCCTGTATGTCGATGGACAGTTGAAGACTGAGACCACGGGCGGTTCGGCCTTGCCGTATAGCGGTGTGCTCAACGCGGCGACGGGTTCGTTGAAGCGCTACCTGTACGTCGGCACGACTGGCACCAATAGCTACAACGGCTCCCTCGACTGGCTGGTATGGACCAACCAGGGCGCCTATTCGCCCGCTCAGATCAAGGGTTCGTTGCCGGCAGGCCTGGGTGACACGACCGGCTATTGATCGGCGGTGCAGTCGCTGGATGAAAGAACGGGGCCATGCCCCGTTCTTTTTTTTGGCGGCGGGCGTGGGGCTGTCAGGCGTTTTGCGCCGTCCGCGTGAGCCAGTCGTCGAGCGCGTCGGCGGTTAGCGGACGCGAGATAAAGTAGCCCTGCAGCACATGGCATCCGCGCGCGGCGAGAAAATCGCGTTGCGCTGCCGTCTCCACGCCTTCTGCGACGACCGTCATGCCCAGATCGCGTGCCAGCGACAGCGTGGCTGACGCGATGGCAGCATCCTCGGTGTCCCCCGGCAGGTCCTGCACGAAAGAGCGATCGATCTTCAGTCGATGGATGGGCAGCCGCCTGAGGTAGGCGAGGCTCGAATACCCCGTGCCGAAGTCATCCAGGGCGAGGCGCACGCCGAGTGCGCCGACGCGGTTCATGCGCGCGATGAGATCGTCGCCTGGTGCCATGACCGCACTCTCGGTCAATTCGAGCTCAAGCCGGTTCGGCACGATGCCCGTCTGCCCGATGATGCGGGCCACACGATCGGCGAAGTCGGCCTGCTGGAACTGCAGCGCAGAAATGTTCACCGCCACCGTCAGGTCATGGCCGGTGCGCGCCCATTTCACCTGTTGCTCGCAGGCCCGCGTGAGAATCCACTCGCCAAGAGGGTGGATGAGCCCGGATTCCTCGGCGAGCGGGATGAACAGCATCGGCAGCATCTGACCGCGCTGTGGATGCTGCCAACGCACCAGCGCCTCGCAACTGCGCACGCTGGCACTGGCGACGTCCCACTGCGGCTGGAAGTGCAAGGTCAGTTCGTTGCGCTCGATGGCGTGCCGCAATGCGCCTTCCAGACGCAGGCGTTCGTTGGCGCGCTCATTCATCTCCGGCACGAAATACTGGTAGCGATTGCGCCCGCTTTGCTTGGCGCCGTACATCGCGACGTCGGCGTTCTTGAGCAGCGTGTCGACGTCGGTGCCGTCGCCCGGGAACACGGCGATGCCGATGCTGGCCGAGGCCGACAGTTCGTGTTGTTCGATCAGCAACGGCTGGTTGAGGTGGTCGAGGAGCTTCTCTGCCACGCGGCCGGCATCGTCGGGGCTGGCCAGGCGAGGCAGCAGGATGACGAACTCATCGCCGCCCAGACGACCCAGCAGATCCTCGTTGCGCAGGCAGGGGGCGAGTCGCTTGGCGACGGCCGTCAGAAGCCTGTCTCCGGTCGGGTGACCGAGCGAGTCGTTCACCGTCTTGAAGTGATCCAGGTCGAGGAACAGCACCGCGGCATGGTCCTCGTGCCTCGTGGCCGAGGCCAGCGTTGCGCGCGTGCGCTCGATCCAGTGCATGCGGTTGGGCAGGCCCGTGAGTGCATCGAACCGCGCAAGGAAGTGGATGTGCGCATCGGCCTCGCGCGCTTCGGTCACGTCCTGCATGGTGCCGCGCAGCTTGATCAGTGAATTGCCGCTCCACTCGCCTTCGACCTGGCACAGCAACACCTGGGCGCGGCCGTCGCGCGAACGTCGATTGCAGTCAAACGGTTCGGCGGCCTGATGGGCGCGCGCCTGATCGAGAGCCTTGGCCAGTTGCAGTCGTTGCTCGCCTTTGAAGCTGTCGAGCACGTCCTCCCATGTCAGCGTGCCGTCGTCGGGCAGTTCCAGAATCTGGCGCAACTGTTCGGAGCACACGAAAGTGCCATTGGGCGTCAGTTCCCAACTGCCCATGCGCGCCATCCGCTGCGCTTGCATCAGGGCCGTCTGTTGCGCGCTGAGTCGCTCGGTCGCGCGGGCGAGTTCCGTCGTGCGCTGCGCCACCTGTTCTTCGATGCGTCGCGTGTGTCCGGTGACGGCCAGCAGGAAGGCGGCCAGCATCCCGACCATGCACAGCCCGACCGCCAGCGTGGTCCACACGGTCCACGTGCGCGCATTGGCCAGGTAGGCTGGCGTCGCCCGCATTTCGATACGCCAGTCGCGTCCGGCAAGGGTCACCGGAATCACCGTCATGAGGCCGTGCGCGTTCCACGCGGGGGACAGGCAATCATCCTTGCCGTAGAGCAGGCGGTTCTCGGGCGCGGCGCTGGCATCGATGAGGCATACGTCGATGTTGGCTGCCGCAGGGTCGATGACGGCTTCCACCGTGTCCGCCATGCGGAAGACGCCGGAGACCACGCCGCGCACGTCCGGACGGCCATCGTGGTTCAGGTCGCCGTATACCGGGAAGTAAATCACCACACCACGCTGGCTGCCGCGTTCCTGCACCAGGTGGATGGCTTCCGTGGCCCGTGGCTCCCCGCTTTCAATGGCGGCGGCAATGGCATTGGCGGTGGCGGGCAGGTAGAGGACGTTCAGGCCGAGCGCGGCGGCGTTGGTCTCGATCGGCTCGATGTAGAGCAACGGCATGTACTGATCGGCCGGCGGTGCCTCGAAAGTGGCGCCCGATTCATCGCGGGCAGTGATACGGAAATCGGCACGGTCGTGCGCCCGGATCTCAGCTTCGAACGCGTCGCGGCGGTCATGGGTCACCAGGGGCGCCCATCCGAAGTTCTGTGTGCCGGGATAGCGTCGCAGCCAAGGCATGGCAAAGCCGCGCCATTCCTCTCGCGTGACGAATTCACTCACGGTCATCAACCGTTCGAACGCCAGCAGCATGTCGAGCTGGGCGGCCATGCGCCGTTCGAGCACGTTGGCGAGATTCTCGGCATCGCGGTTGAACTGCACGGTCAGACGGTCGCTCTCCCAGTTGCGTATCTGCACGAACACCACCGCCAGAACGGCTGACGCCACCAGCACCGGTATGGCGATGCTGAATACGCGCGGCCGCCAGTCGTGGCGCGGCTGGCCGAAGAAGGCAAACGTCAGCGGCACGCCAATGACGATGCCGGACGCATCGCCGATCCACCAGCTCCAGGCAGTGAATGAACCATCGGAGAGCGCGAGCGATCCGCTCGCCAGCAACGCCGGCACGGCAAGGGCGGTCGAGATCGCTGCGGTGGCGGGCGCCACCAGCAATAGAAAGCGCAGGATCGACCGCTGGGAATCGAGTGGATCGGGTAGCCGGATCAGCCGATGCGTGAGCCAGGTGCCGAACAGGCTGGCGGCCACCGCCGCGATCGGCACGAACACAGGCCCCATCCAACCCCGCCCGTGGAGGCCGGCGTCGGTACCCGCCAGAATCTGCACGATGGCCGAGCCGACCAGGATCGCCGGCCATACCCGCGCGCCATAGATCAGCATGGCCGCCAGCGCGATGCCGGCCGGCGGAAAAATGGGGGCCACGTAGCCTGGTGGGGCCGCGATCTGCAGCGACAGGAGGCCTGTGACTGAATAGGCGGCAGCAATCAGGGCGAGGCGGGTTGCGTGGCGCATGCTTTCAATAACGGAATGTCGCGTCGGGGCTGAAATGCTTTTTCGCTTTGAAGTCTCCGATCCGCTCCTGTGGGCTAAAGAAAAGGAATGATGGCTGCCGCGAAATCATCCTCCACCGCTGCGGGCGTGATCACATCATGGTGCTCATCCTGCGGGCGGAACTTGCCCGTGCGCACCAGAATGCCGGCAATACCTGCAGCCTGAGCGCCGCCGATATCGTCGGTCACGTCGTCGCCGATCATGACTGCTTCATGCGGCGCGACGCCGAGCGATGACAGCGCTGCCTCGAAATACGCCTGCGCCGGCTTGCCCACGACGGTGGCGGTGACCCCCGCCGCAAACTCCAGGCCCGCCACGTAGGCGCCCATGTCCAGCGTCAGCCCATCGGTTTCGCGGAAGTACCGATTGCGCGCCATGGCGATCAGCGGCAAGCCCGAAGCCAGCAATCGAAAGGCGGTATTCATTGCCTCGAAGGTGAAATACGGGCCCGCATCGCCCATCACCACAGCAGTCGGATTGGGCGAGGAGGCGCCAAGATCGGGCGCGATATCGGGATGTACCAGCCAATGCGGCGCGAGCCCGTGCGACCGTACGTAGTCGCGTGCCGCCATGGGCGCGGTCAGCACCTCGTCGTCCTCGATTTCGAAGCCTATGGCGCGCAAGCGTTGCACCAGCGTGCTGCGCGGCGTGCGGGTGGTATTGGTCAGGAATCGCAGCCCGCGTCCGGTGGCGCGCAACGCGCGCAGAGCTGGAATCGCGCCGGCGATGGCCTCGTCGCCGACGTGCAGGACGCCAGCCAGGTCGATGAGTACGGCCTTGGGGTTGGGGGGCAAATGCATGTTATGTCTTTCTCGCTACGCTAAACATAGCAGGCGCGCGGGCGGTGGATTCCCCTAAGCGAAAGACGCGCCAGTTTCCGCCCGGCCTCGCGAAGCGCGACGGAGCCGCAAGGCGGCAGGGGGGACGCCAAAGGAAGGGCCGACGGCTCGGCGCCGGGCGCGATTCTAGCCGGCCTGGCGTGACGACGCGTTCGATCCCGACGAGCGAATTGCCAGACTGTGCGATTGCGGCGGTTCAGGGGGACTGGCGACTGCTGGATGTGAGCAAGCCTGGAAGGCTATGCCGATGCTGCGGGGATACTCGGTTGTGGAGTTGTATACAGCGGTGTTCCGCCCGCGGAATACATCCGCGAGGCGCCGATCAGGACGCCGGTGCCGATTCGTGTTCGAGTGGCCGGGTGCGTCTGAGCCAGGCAATCTGTTCGCGGATTTCGCGAGCCTGGTTGAACATGAAGACTTCATCGTACGCGTCGGCCTGGGCCTGCATTGCGCGAATGATCGTGTCCACGACGTTCTCAGTCATGTTTCCTCCCTGATAGCCGTAGCCTGAGAAAAATAGAAGTCGGGGTGCGAATCGGTATGTTCGCCTGTCCGAGTGAATGTCGGATGGGCCTGTATCAAGCTTTCCCCACCCTAGGGCAAATCGCAAAGATCAGTCCCCTTTTGGGCAGGGAGGTTGCACGCATTTTCTTGCCGTTCGTCAATTTCCTCGGCACATTGCGAGCGCTACGCGAAAATGTCGCCGCTCGAAAAATCCGGTTGGCGTACGCGCGCGGGGTCTCGCGCGCGTGAGACTGTGCCGGCCCGGGGCGATTTGATCTGGAGCAACGGGAGGGTTTTCCGACGCGTTTCCTGAGACTTTTTTCAAGTAGGATCGGCCGCCATTTTGTGCAGCCGTTGGGCCCGTCCGGCAGGAAACGGGCACCCCCGCGTGAGGGATCCACGCGTTCACTTAGCCAGTGCCAGACAACCGAGCCAGCTCATGCAGATTACTTCCGACGCCAACGGCCAGCCGCACCTCAAACGAGAACTCAAAGCGCGCCACCTCACGATGATCGCCATTGGCGGCGCGATCGGCACCGGCCTCTTCGTGGCGTCAGGCGCCACGGTGGCGACAGCCGGCCCGGGCGGTGCGCTGCTGGCCTACCTGCTGGTCGGCGTGATGGTGTACTTCCTGATGACCAGCCTGGGCGAACTCGCGGCGTTCATGCCCGTGCCCGGCTCATTCTCGACTTACGGTGCGCACTACGTGGAGCCGGGCTTCGGCTTCGCACTGGGCTGGAACTACTGGTACAACTGGGCGGTGACGGTGGCGGTCGACCTGACCACACTCCAGATCATCATGCACTACTGGTTTCCAAACGTTCCGGGCTTCTGGTGGGCAGCGATCTTCCTTGCCATCATCTTCCTGCTCAATTACATCTCGGTCCGCGGATTTGGCGAAGGCGAATACTGGTTCGCGCTGATCAAGGTGCTGGCGGTCGTGTTCTTCATCGCCGTCGGCACGCTGATGATCTTCGGCATCATGCACGGCGGCGAACAAGGCGGCCTGCATAACTTCACCGTCGGAGACGCTCCCTTCGTGGGCGGCATGCCCGCGCTGATCGGCGTGGCCATCGTGGTGGGTTTCTCGTTCCAGGGCACGGAGCTCATCGGCATCGCCGCCGGCGAATCCGAGAACCCGCGCCAGAACGTGCCCAAGGCCGTCAAGCAGGTGTTCTGGCGGATCCTGCTGTTCTATGTGCTGGCCATCCTCATCATCGGCCTGCTGATTCCCTATACCGATCCGAACCTGCTCAGCAGCAGCGAAGAGAACATCGCCATGAGCCCGTTCGCCATCGTCTTCGAACGCGCCGGGCTGGCATTCGGTGCGGCGGTGCTCAACGCCGTCATCCTGACTTCCGTGCTGTCCGCGGGCAACTCCGGCATGTACGCCTCCACGCGCATGCTGTTTGCCATGGCCTGCGAAGGCAAGGCGCCCAAGATGTTCGCCAAGCTGTCGAAGAACGGTGTGCCGCGCAATGCGCTGTATGCCACCACGGTGGTTGCGATGCTGTGCTTTCTGACCGCCGTTTTCAGCGAAAAGCTGGTGTTCTTCTGGCTGGTCGGCATGTCCGGCATGACGGGTTTCATCGCCTGGCTTGGCATCGCCGTGAGCCACTATCGCTTTCGCAAGGGCTACGTGCTCAAAGGCAATCACCTGGAAGACCTGCCGTATCGCGCCAAGCTGTTCCCCTTCGGGCCGCTGTTCGCCTTTGCGCTGTGCCTGATCATCATGCTCGGCCAGCGCTACGAGGACGCTTGGGAGATCATTTCCGGCCTGTGGGCGTCACTCGTGCATGGCACGCCATTCGTCATGCATAACGGCTTTGAATGGGCCGACTTCATTGGCGCGTACGTTGGCATTCCGTTGTTCCTCGTGATCTGGATCGGCTACCGCATCAAGCACAAGACGCGACTCATCCGCTACGAAGACATGGAGTTCGTCGAACTCACCAAGAACTGATCGATCAGTTCTCGAACACAAAACAAGCCGGCGCCGTGTGCGCCGGTTTTTTTTCGTGCGGCGGCTGGAACGACGACTCAGGGTTTGTCCCTGTTTCGGACGCGCCAGCGCCACCTAAGCTGAGTCCAGACAGATAAACAGAACAGCGTTCTATCCCATGGAACAGCGTCCACAGAGAGCAGGCGGCGTAGCCGCCGTCGACCGCGCGTTTTCGTTGCTGGCGGTGTTCGCCGCCGCCGAGGGTACGCTCAGCCTGGCCGAGCTGGCGCGTGCGAGCGGACTCTACAAGAGCACCATCCTGCGCCTGTTGGCGTCGCTCATCCGCGCCGGTTACGTCCGCCAGCATGGCGACGGTCGTTACGGAGCGGGCTCGCAGGTCATGCAGCTTGCGCGTGCCTACCAGCGAAGCTTCCAGCTCGATGACGTATTGCTTCCTGTACTGCGGCGACTCTGCCGGGCCAGCGGCGAGACGGCTTCGCTCTTCGTTCCGGATGGCGATGCACGACTGTGCCTGCGCCGGATCGAACCCGATCGTTCGATACGCATAGCGCTCCATGAAGGAGACCGGCTGCCGCTGGGGCGTGGCTCGGCGGGGCGCGTGCTCAGCGCTTTCGCTGCCGATGCGCCGACGACGCTGGCATCCGTCCGCGAACGCGGCTGGGCCGCTACGCGAGGCGAACGCGATCCGGACGCCGCGTCGGTATCGACCGTGGTCTTCGGCGAGCATGGACACGTGGTCGGCGCGATCGCCCTGTCTGGTCCGCGCGAGCGCTTCACGGACACCCGCGTGGAAGAGTTCGTCGCGTTGCTGCTCGAGGCGGCAGCCGACCTGACCCTCGCGCTGGGCGGGGACTTCCCGCGTGAATGGCTGCCGCAGAAAGCCGCATGATGCCCGCCCCCGACATCCTCGTCAGCGAAGTGGGTCCGCGCGATGGCTTGCAGAGCGTGCGCCAGACCATGCCGACGGCGGCCAAGCTGGCGTGGATACGCGCCCTCGCCGCCACCGGCCTGCGCGAGATCGAGGTGGCCTCGTTCGTGCCGGCCGCGCTGCTGCCGCAGATGGCCGACGCCGAAGCCGTGGTGGCCGATGCCAGCAGCATCGCCGGGCTCACGGTGCTGGCGCTGGCGCCCAACCTCAAGGGCGTGCAACGTGCCGTGGGCGCGGGCGTGCACAAGGTGACGCTGCCGGTGTCGGCATCGCGCTCGCACAGCCTTTCCAACCTGAACAAGACGCCGGAGGAAGCCGTCGCCGAAGTGCGCCGGGTATGCGAATGGCGAGAGGAACTCCGTGCCGATGCGGCGTTTGGCGTGGAAGTGGGTATCTCCACCGCCTTCGGCTGCACCATGCAAGGCGCGGTCGACGAAGACTTCGTCATGCGACTGGCCGAACAGCTTGCGCTGGCCGGCGTCGACGCCGTCGGCCTGTCCGACACCACCGGCTACGCGTCGCCCACGCAGGTGCGCCGCATGTTCAAAAGGCTGCGAGAGGCGCTGGGCGACAAGGCGGGCGCGGCCCATCTGCACAATACGCGCGGGCAAGGGCTGGCCAACGTGGTGGCTGCGCTCGACGCCGGCGTGACGACCTTCGACGCCTCGCAAGGTGGCCTCGGCGGCTGTCCCTACGCGCCGGGCGCCACCGGCAACATCGTGACCGAGGACCTCGTCTTTCTGCTCGAATCGATGGGCCTGCGCACCGGCATCGACATCCAACGCCTGATCGAAGCGCGCGCCCTCATCGCCGACGGCTTGCCGGGCGAACCTTTATACGGCCATGTGCCGGATGCCGGTTTGCCACGCGGGTTCGTCTATGCGGACGGACGCGCCCCATGACGACGGCGTCGCTGCCGCTGGCCGGCCTGCGCGTCGTCGAGTTCGCCCACATGGTGATGGGACCGGCCTGCGGCCTGATCCTCGCCGACATGGGCGCGGAGGTCATCAAGGTCGAAGGTGTCGAAGGCGACAGCACGCGCCGCCTGACCGGATCCGGCGCCGGCTACTGGCCGACGTACAACCGCAACAAGCTGAGTCTCGCCGTGGATCTCAAGTCGGTCGAAGGGCTCGCGGCGGTACTGCGCCTGATCGACGATGCCGACGTACTGATCGAGAACTTCCGCCCCGGCGCGATGGCGCGCCTCGGCCTGGGCTACGAAGCCCTGCGCGAACGCAATCTGCGGCTGATCTACTGCTCGCTCAAGGGCTTTCTCCCCGGTCCGTATGAACAGCGCACCGCGCTGGATGAAGTCGTACAGATGATGGGCGGCCTGGCCTACATGACCGGACCGCCGGGCCGCCCCTTGCGCGCAGGCGCGTCGGTCAACGACGTGATGGGCGGCATGTTCGGCGCAATCGCCGTCCTCGCGGCGCTCAATGAACGTTCGCGCACCGGGCGCGGGCAACTCGTGCAATCCGGGCTGTTCGAGAACAACGTATTCCTCGTCGCGCAGCACATGTTGCAGGGCGCAGTCACGGGCCGGCCGGCCGAGCCGATGCCGACGCGCCTGTCGGCGTGGGCGGTGTACGACGTGTTCGAAACCGCAGATGACGAACGCGTATTCGTCGGCGCGGTGAGCGACGCGCAATGGCTGGCGTTCTGCACCGCATTCGGGCTGCGCCATCTCGCCGACGACGCGGGACTGGCGACCAACAATCAGCGCGTGCATGCGCGCGACCAGTTCATGCCCTTCGTGCGCGAGCATCTGCGGCGCCTGTCGAGGGACGAGATCATGCGCCGGTGCGATGAAGCGGGTCTGCCATTCGCGCCCATCGCGCGCCCGCAGGATCTCTATGCCGATCCGCATCTGGCGGCATCCGAGGGCTTCACCACGATCACCTTGTCCGACGGAGCGACGGCCGAGGTCCCCCGTCTGCCGGTCTGCATGGATGGCAGGCGCTTCGCCACGCGCGTCGATCTGCCGCCCGCGGGGCGAGATACCGCAGCGCTGCTGCGGCGCTCGGGCTATGCAGAAGAGGACATCGCAGCAATGTCGTCGCGCGGGGTGGTTCGTATCCCTGACGTGACGTCGTAGCGATGCAGTTCGTTCAAAGAAAGACCAACAGAGGAGAGACCCATGCGTAATACCCACAACACCAATGCGATGCGTCGTCAATTGCTTCTGGCTGCCGGCGCGGCCCCTGTGCTCGGCATGATCCCGCGCAGCCTGTGGGCAGCGCCGATGTTCGAATCGATCTACATGTTCATCCCCGCTGCGCCCGGCGGTGGCTGGGACGGTACCGGGCGCGCTGTCGAGCAGGTGATCCGCGCGGCCGGGCTGGTGGGCACCGTGCAATTCGAAAACGTCGGCGGCGCCGGCGGCATGGTCGGCCTGCCCAAATTCGTCAATCAACAAAAGGGCAAGCCCAACGCGGTGATGGTGGGCGGCTCGGTGATGGTGGGTGCGGGTATTGCGAACAAGAGCCCGGTGACCATCAAGGACGTGGTCCCGCTGGTACGCCTGACCGAAGAGGCCAGCGTCATCGCGGTGCCGGCCAACAGTCCCTACAAGACCTGGCAGGATCTTGCCGCCGCGCTCAAGGCCAATCCCAAGGCCGTGAGCGTCGCAGGCGGCAGCGCGGGCGGCACCGACCACCTGCTGCTGGGCATGATCCTGCGGTCATTGGGGGCGAACGCCAAGAATGCCGCGTACGTGGCCTATGCGGGCGGCGGTGCGGCGGTGGCGTCGATCATCGGCGGTCAGGTGCAGGCAGGCATTTCCGGCTACTCGGAGTTTGCCGAGCAGATCAAGGGCGGTCGCATGCGCGCGCTGGCGGTGTCCGGCAACAAGCGCATTCCCGGCGTGGATGTGCCGACGCTGCAGGAGCTCGGCACCAACGTCACGGCGGCCAACTGGCGCGGCCTGTTCGGAGCGCCTGGCATCAGCGCGCAGCAACGGCAGGCGCTGATCGATCTCTTTACCAAGATGCACGACACGCAGGCGTGGAGGGATCTGCTCGAGCAGCGCAAGTGGGTCGACGTGTTTCTCGCGGGCGATGCGTTTGCCAAGGAAGTCGTCGCCGATGTCACCGAAACCGAGACGGTGATGAAGGAATTGGGGCTGGCATGAATCCGCTCCATACCCGTTACTTCGCCGTCATCACGGGCATCGCCTTGTTCGTGGTGGCGGTACTCGCGCTGGCGCAGGTCACGCTCATCAACTCGCCGCCCAACGCCGACGGCTTCGGACCGCGCCTGATGCCGGGTGTGGTGGCGGCACTCTTCCTGTTGCTGACGGTCGGCTTCACGCAGGCGGCATACAAGGGCCGCAGCCCGGACGTCGTCGACAACCCGGACGAAAAACCCAGGACAGGCGGCATCCAGCGCGCCGCCTGGCTGGTGGCGGGACTGTTGTCGCTGCTGCTGCTGATCCCGTACATCGGCATCGGGCTGGCATGCGGCGTGGCTTTCGTGCTGTTCGCGCGAGCCTTCGACAGCCGGCGCGTGCTGGCCGACGCCGGAGTGGGGCTGGCCTTCGTCCTGTGCGTGTGGGCGCTGTTCGACCGGCTGCTCGGCGTGCAGTTGGGACCGTTCCTCGGCCCCTACCTGCACCTGTTCTGAAGGAGCATTCCACATGGGTACATTCGACGCACTCATGCACGGCTTCTCGACGGCGCTGAGCCCGGGCATCCTCATCTACGGCGTGCTCGGGTGCTTCATCGGCACGCTGGTGGGCGTGTTGCCGGGGATCGGGCCGGCGCTGACCGTGGCGCTGTTGCTGCCGCTGACCTTCAAGGTGCCGGCGGCGGCGATGTTCGTGCTGTTCGCAGGCATCTTCTATGGCGCGATGTATGGCGGCTCGACCACGTCGATCCTGCTCAACACGCCGGGAGAATCGTCGGCGGTGGTCACTTCGCTCGAAGGCAACCGCATGGCGCGGCGCGGCCGGGCGGGGCCGGCACTGGCGACGGCGGCCATCGGCAGCTTCGTGGCCGGCACCATCGGCACCATCGCGCTCACCTTTTTCTCGCCCTACGTCGTCAACATCGCACTGGCTTTCGGGCCGGCCGAGTATGCCGCGCTGATGGTGCTGTCATTGGTCGCGGTGTCGTCGGTACTCGGCAATTCGGTGCTGCGCGGCCTGCTGGCGCTGTCGGTGGGCCTGCTGCTCGGTTTCGTCGGTGTCGATCTGCAGACCGGCCAGCCGCGCTTCACCTTCGGCAACGTCGAACTGCTCGACGGCATCGAAGTGACCGTCGTACTGGTCGGCCTGTTCGCGGTGGGCGAGGCACTGTTCCTCGCGTGGCAGGGGCATGCGGCAGAAGGCGAGGTGATGCGCATGAGCGGGCGCATCATGCTCTCGCGCGAGGACTGGCGACGTAGCTGGAAGGGCTGGCTGCGCGGCGCGGGCATCGGCTTTCCATTCGGTGCATTGCCGGCTGGCGGGGCGGAGCTGCCAACGCTTCTTTCCTATTACGCCGAGAAAAAACTCTCGTCGCATCCCGAGGAATTCGGCAAGGGCGCCATCGAAGGCGTGGCCGGGCCGGAAGCCGCCAACAACGCCGCCGCGGCCGGTGTGCTGATGCCGTTGCTCACGCTTGGCATTCCGACGTCGGCGACTGCAGCGGTGATTCTCTCCGCGTTCGAGAGCTACGGCATCCAGCCCGGTCCGCTGTTGTTCACGACTCAGGCGGAACTGGTCTGGACGCTGATTGCCAGCCTGTACATCGGCAACGTCATCCTGCTGGCGCTCAACCTGCCGCTGGTGGGGGTATGGGTGAAGCTGCTGCGCATTCCGCCGCACTGGCTGTATGCCGGCATCCTGGTGATTTCGACGGTGGCGGTGTACGGCGCGAGCAATTCCCTGTTCGATGTCGGGCTGCTGTTCGTGTTCGGCGTACTCGGCTTTGCCATGCGCCGGCTGGACATCCCGGTCGCGCCGCTGATCGTGGGCATGATCCTGGGGCCGATGCTCGAGCAATCGCTGCGGCAAGCGCTTGTCATCAGCCAGGGCGACTGGAGCACTTTCGTCACGCGGCCGCTGTCGGCCAGCTTCCTCGGCGTGGCGGCGGTGTTGTTGATCATGCCGCGCGTCGTGCAGCACATGCGCCGCCAACGCGGCATCGACCGCGCCGCCGAGCCTGCCGCCGGGGGCTGATCTTCGCGCTCGGGATGGCGCGCCGGCATGTCCGCCGGGCGCGCCGTCCTTCAACCTGCGGCGGCATCCGAGGCGTGTCGCCTTGAAGCATGCGATCCCGCCGACTACATTGATTATGTTGTGGTGCAGCAATCGTCGCCACGAACATCTTTCATCGGCAAGTCTCTCGGGATACGCGATTCATGGAGAAGAAAAACAACGCCGGGGCCGGCCGACGCGAGCCGCTGTTGATCGATCTGGCGCTGCAGGGCGGTGGTGCGCACGGCGCCTTCACGTGGGGCGTGCTCGACAGGTTGATACAGGAACCGTGGCTCAAGGTCGAAGGCATATCCGGCACGTCGGCCGGTGCAATGAATGCCGCCGTCATGGCCCACGGATACACGCTCGACGGCGTGAGCGGAGCACGAGAGGCGTTGGAGCGATTCTGGCTTCGCGTGTCGAGCGCGGCACACTTCAGTCCTCTCAAGCGCAGTCCGCTCGATGTCCTGCTCGGGCGATGGACACTCGATCATTCGCCGTTCTTCGTCGCGGCCGATCTGTTCAGCCGCGTGTTTTCACCCTACGACCTCAACCCGCTCGGCAGCAATCCGCTGCGGAACATACTGGAAAGCGAGGTCGACTTCGCCCGCCTGGCGGACAGCCCGATCAAGCTGTTCGTGACAGCAACGAGCGTGAGCACGGGGCGGGGCAGGGTGTTCCGGCAGGACCAATTGAGCGTCGACGTACTGCTTGCCTCGGCGTGCCTGCCGACGTTGTTCCAGGCCGTCGAAATCGACGGCGATGCCTACTGGGATGGCGGCTACGCCGGCAACCCGACGATGACGCCGCTGATCCGTGAATGCGATTCGATGGACACCATCCTCGTGCAGATCAATCCGATCGAACGCACCGGCGTGCCGCGCACCGCCCGCGACATCCTCAACCGCCTCAACGAGGTGTCGTTCAACGGCGTGCTGCTCAAGGAACTGCGCATGATGGCACTGCTCCACCGCGTGGCCGACGCCGCCCATGACGAAGGCGCGCGCTGGGCCAGCATGCGCATCCATCGCATAGCGAGCGACGTCATGCTCGAACTGGGCTATTCCACCAAGCTGAATGCGGAATGGGACTTCCTGCTCATGTTGCGCGATCAGGGTCGGGCGGCGGCGCAGACGTTTCTCGATGAGCATGGCGCGGATCTGGGCAAGCGTTCGACGCTCGATCTGGACGCGCTGCTGCAAGGCGTTTGAATGTCATAGCAAGAGGATCGCATGGGACTGCTCGGTATTCTCGTCGGGCTTGGCCTGCTCATCTGGCTGGCATATCGCGGATGGAGCGTGTTGTTGCTGGCGCCGATCTCGGCGCTGGTGGTGGCGTTGTTCGGGGGCGAGCCGCTGCTCGCGCACTGGACGCAGACCTTCATGCTCAGCGCGGCACAGTTCTTCGCGCAGTTCTTCCCGTTGTTCCTGCTTGGCGCGCTGTTCGGCAAGCTGATGGAAGACAGCGGATCGGTGCGTGTCATCGCCGACTACATGATCCGTCGGCTCGGGCCCCGCCACGCCATGCTGGCGGTGGTGCTGGCCGGCGCGCTCGTCACCTATGGCGGCGTGAGCCTGTTTGTCGCCTTCTTCGTGCTGGCGCCGATGGCACAGGACCTGTTCCGCCGCGCCGACATTCCACGCCGGCTCATGCCGGCCGCCATCGCGCTGGGCACGTCCACCTTTACGATGTCCGCGCTGCCCGGCACGCCCGCGATCCAGAATGCCATCCCGATGCCGTTCTTCGGCACCACACCCTTCGCCGCACCGGGGCTGGGCATCATCGCTGCCGCCATCATGCTCGGCTTCGGCATGTGGTGGCTGGGGGTTGCCGAGCGCGCCGCGCGCAAGGCGGGCGAGGGATTCGGCAGCGATTCTCCGGCCGGCCCGGCGGCGGACGACGACGTGCTCATGCGCGAACGCGCCAGCACCGCGCGCGAGTTCGACCCGGGCGAGATCGCGCGGGGCGAAGCCACGACCGATGCGCCGCCGGTACTGACCGCTGCGCTTCCGCTGGTCGTCGTGGTCGGCGTGAACATGCTCATGTCGCTCATCGTGTTGCCGTCGCTCGATCTGGACTTTCTGGCCGAGGCGCGCTGGGGCAGCACGAGTCTTGCGGGCGTAGGAGGCGTGTGGTCGGTGGTGACGGCGCTGGCCTGTGCCATCGTCGTCGTGCTGGTGCTGCATTTCCGGCGCCTGCCGGCGCTGCGCGACACCATGGACGCGGGCGTGAATGCCTCGGTGCTGCCGACCTTGAGCGTCGCGAGTCTGGTGGGTTTCGGCGCGGTGGTGGCGGCCATGCCGGCGTTCGCCGCCGTGCGCGATGCGGTGCTGGGCATCGGTGGCGGGCCGCTGGTGTCGCTGGCGACGGCGACCAACGTCCTGGCCGCGCTCACCGGTTCTGCATCCGGCGGGCTGACCATCGCGCTCGATGCGCTGGGTTCGACGTACATGGCGCGCGCGGCCGAAATCGGCATGGACCCCGCGCTGCTGCACCGCGTGGCGGTGATAGGCGCAGGCACCCTCGACAGCCTGCCGCACAACGGCGCTGTGATTACCTTGCTGACGGTGTGCGGCTGCACGCACCGCCAGAGCTATCGCGACATCGTGATCGTGGCGGTACTCAGTGCCTTGCTGGCGCTGGCCGTGGTGATCGTGCTGGGAAGCATGTTCGGCAACTTTTAGGCCAGGCGGGCGGGGCGATACGAAGTTTCCATCGTGACGATGGGCTGACAATGACCATCGTGACGTGCTTTCATGCAAGGTCCGTCGATGGAGAGAAAAAATGCAGCCAGGCCAACTTTCCGTACCCAAGGACAAGCTCAAGTTCGTCCTTCTCGAAGGCATCCATGACAGTGCCGTCCAGGCGCTGCGCCGCGATGGCTACACCAACGTCGTGACCTCGCCCAAGGCGTTGTCGGGCGATGCGCTCATCGAACAGATCCACGATGCGCATTTCCTGGGCATCCGCTCGCGCACGCACCTGACCGCCGACGTGCTGGCGCAGGCGCCCAAGCTGACCGCCGTCGGGTGTTTCTGCATCGGTACCAACCAGGTGGACCTGCACGCTGCGATGCTGCACGGCGTGCCCGTGTTCAACGCGCCGTTTTCCAATACGCGCAGCGTGGCCGAACTGGTGATCGCCGAGATCGTCCTGCTGATGCGCGGCATTCCAGCCAAGAACGCGGTGCTGCATCGCGGAGGGTGGATGAAGAGCGCGGCCGGCTCGTTTGAAGTGCGCGGCAAGACGCTGGGCATCGTCGGCTATGGCCACATCGGCATGCAGGTCGGCGTACTGGCCGAGCAGCTCGGCATGCAGGTGGTCTTCCACGACATCGAAGCGCGCCTGTCGCTGGGCAATGCACGGCAGGCGGCATCGCTCGACGAACTGCTGGCCGTGGCCGACGTGGTGACCCTGCACGTACCGGAAACGCCCGAAACCGCCAACATGATCGCCGCGCCGCAATTGGCGCGCATGAAACCGTCGAGCCACCTCATCAACGCTTCCCGTGGCACGGTGGTCGATATCGATGCCCTCGTCGCGGCGCTGGAGAGCGGCCACATCGGCGGGGCGGCGGTCGATGTGTTCCCGGTCGAGCCCACGGGTAACGACGCCACTTTCGACTCGCCGCTGACGCGTTTCGACAACGTCATCCTGACCCCGCACATTGGTGGTTCCACGGCAGAGGCGCAGGAGAACATCGGCGGCGAAGTCGCGGCCAAGCTCATCCGCTACAGCAACAATGGTTCGACCGTGTCGGCGGTGAACTTCCCGGAAGTCGCCTTGCCCGAACACACCGGCCGCTCGCGCCTGCTGCACATCCACCGCAACGTTCCCGGCGTGATGGCGCACGTCAACGAGCGCTTCTCGGCTAAAGGCATCAACATCGCGGCGCAGTACCTGCGCACGAACGACGAAGTCGGCTACGTGGTGATCGATGTCGATCGCGCCGCGGGCGAGGTCGCGCAGGAAGAACTGGCCGCCGTGCCGGACACTATCCGCTGCCGCGTGCTGTACTGACGCCCGGACGGGACGAAACAGCCAAGGCGTCATCCGCCCCACGCGCAAAGCGGGCCTGCCGCACGCCGCAGCAGGCCCGCTGACTTCAGCTACGAGGAAAGACTCACTGCTGGTACGAGCACTTGTTCGGGTTGCCATTGGGGTCGCTGCCGAAGGCGGCGACGGTGCAGGCGATGCTGTTGCCCACGCCCACGTACTTGGTCACCCAACTGCCCTTGCGACCGAACGCGACCCAGCCGGTGCCCTTGGTCACGGAGCAGGTGCCGCCCAGGTCCGCGCACTTCGAGAAGCCGGTCGGGTAGTCGCCTGTGCCGCTCAGGACCGGGGGCGTAGCGCCGCCGCCCGAGGACGAGCTGCTCGACGAACTGCTGCTCGACGATCTTGAACTGCTCGACGATGAAGTCGACGACGACGAAGAAGAACTGCTCGACGACGAACTGCTGCTGCCGCAGGCGGATGCCGACAGTTCGGCCAGGTTCTTGCCTACGCCCGCGTACTGGCGCAGCTTGTCCTTCACGCACTGCGCCTGCACCGGCGAATATGAATACGGAATGCTGATCGGGAACACCGCCGTGGTGGTCCAGGTGTCAGCATTCACATAAGCCTTCGAGTCACTCGTCCAGGTGATGTTGTACTTGGAGAAGTCCGACGGGCTCAGCACGTTGTTGTTGCGCAGGTCCCATTTGCCGAAGTTGGAGCCGTCGTAGCGCGACGTCACCGGATTGACGGCGTTTTCGAACCAGTTGCGTTCGATGAGCGCGTAGCCCAGTTGGCGCACATTGATGCCCGACTCGGTGATGCCCGAATAGAGGTTGTTGTAGGCATGTACGTAACCGCCGCGTTGCAGCGGCAGGCGGGCGTTCACGTCTTCGTACACATTGTGGTGGTAGGTGATGCTGCGCGGGCCGGTGTCGCTGGAGCTGGACCCATCGAGCCCGACCTTCTTGTAGCCGTGGATGTAGTTGTACGAAACGGTGACGTTGTTCGATTCCTTCTTGATGTCGACGGCCCCTTCGAAGGTGGTGTCCCCATCCGGTGTGCCCGAGCACTCATAGTTCTTGGCGAAGATCTCGTTGTGGTCGATCCACACGTTGGGCGAGGTGTCGACGCGGATCGCGTCGCCATCGCTGGCGCCGCCCGGCATGTAGCCGAACTTCATGTTGCGCACCACCACGTTGGTCGACTTCACGATCCAGATGCCGAAGTTGGCCGACGAACCATTCGCACCGATGATCGTAATGCCCTTGGTGAACTCCTTGATCTCCACGCCGCGCGCGGGCTTGCTCCATTGGCCGCACACGTTCGCCGCTGCGGCGTTGATGAGTGAATCTTCGTTGCCCGTGTAGGTGATGATCAGCGGGTAGGCGCCGCCGGTCACTTTGTTGCCGCTCGAATCCAGCCGGGCAGCGGCGATGATGTCGATGATCTGCTGCATCGAACTGGCCGTCTTCGAGACGGTGCCGCTGACGTTGCCGCCGTCGGTGGTGGCAAAGCCGCCCGTCTGGGCGGCCATGGCGCTTTGGGCACCGGCGAACAGCAGACCGGCGGCAACTGCGGTGAGTTTGAGTCGCATGGAATGTCTCCTGTGTTGGCATTGTCCTGGCTGGATGCAAGCGATTCCGTTTGCTCAGTCGTCTGAATGTGACCGTTTCCAGCGGCGCCAGTCTGTCGGAATGATCCTTACGATTCAATGATCTACGTGGCGCTGTATTTGCGGCAACTGACGTTGTTGCCGTATTCACATCGGGTATTGGCGAATTGGTGTGGCGGGCAGTTGTCAGCCTTTTCGTGTTGCAACGCACACGCCGTAAAGCATTTCCTGCAATGCACTATGGGAATGTCATCGACAGGGCGTCCGCCCTATACAAGTGACCATGCGCCCACAAAGTGACCGATAACAAATCGCGTCATGAAGAAAAACTGGCGCTGCGGCATGTGTTGCGCCGCCGTGGTGTTTGCCTGACGACCGACTATTGACTGCAAACCGACCGTTCGTCGGATTGTTGGCGGTCGCACAAAAAAATGCCCCCGGAGAGCGGGGGGCCGAACCGAAGCGGAGGTGCTGGTAAATCAGAACGCGGCGGGGCGCCACTTGAGGACGCGCTTTTCGATGGCGGTCAGCAGCCATGCGGCGGCGAGCGCCACGACGGCGAGCACGATCATCGCTGCGAACACGCCGCTAGCATTGAACGCGCCTTGCGCGGTGGAGATCAGCAGGCCGATGCCTTCCTTGGCGCCGAGGAATTCGCCGACCACGGCGCCGACCAGGGCAAAGCCGAAGCTCACGTGCAGGCTGGCCAGAATCCACGACATGGCCGAGGGAATGACCACGAAGACCGTCAGTTGCCGGGGCGATGCGCCCAGGATCTGCGCGTTGGCGATCATGTACTTGTCGGCTTCGCGCACGCCCTGGAAAGCGTTGCCGAACACCACGAAGAACACCATCACCACCGCCAGCGCCACCTTGGACGCCATGCCCAGGCCCAGCGCGATGACGAAGATCGAACCGAGCACCACGCGCGGAATCGAGTTGGCGATCTGGATGTACAGGCTGAATACATCCGACAGCAGCTTGTTGCGGCCGAGCACGATCCCGCAGATCACGCCGGCCACCGAGCCGATCAGGAAGCCCAGCACGGTTTCTTCCAGCGTGACGCCGATCTGACGCCACAGCGAACCCTGCGCGGTGCCGTCGCGCATCCACTCGACGAGCTGGTTCCAGATCAGCGAGGGCTGCGAATAGAAAAAGGGATCGATCCACTTGTTGCGCGCGGCGATCTCCCAGCCGCCGAGGATGACGGCCAGCACCACGAGGCGCAGCACAACGATGGTGTTCTTGCGCCGCTGGATGCGTGCGCGGGCGATGTCGGATTCGCGCGCCAGCGCTTCATCGCTGAGCGCGGCGGGCAGGGCAAAGTCTGTCATGGGGACTACTCCGATTTGGGGCTGCGGGCGCGCAGTGCGCCCGGCAAATGTGGCATCAGGCGAGCACGGCTTCTTCGCGCAGGTCGGCCCAGATCTGGCGCGACAGCTCGATGAACTGCTCGTCGTATCTCACCTCGGACATCACGCGCGGGCGTGGCAGGTCGATGTCATACACGCGCTTGAGCATGCCCGGGCGGGCCGACAGCACGAACACGCGGTCAGCCAATGCAATGGCTTCTTCCAGATCGTGCGTGACGAACACCACCGAGCCTCCCGTGCCCGACCACAGCTTGAGCAGCTCGTCCTGCATGAGCGTGCGCGTCTGCATGTCGAGCGCCGAGAAGGGCTCGTCCATCAACAGGATCTCCGGCTTGTTGATGAAGGTCTGCGCCAGTGCCACGCGCTTGCGCATTCCGCCGGAGAGCTGGTGCGGATAGTGGTGGAGGAACTTGCCCAGTCCCACGCGCTGCGCCCAGTCGGTGGCTTCCTCCATGGCCGCCTTCTTCGGCGTGCCTCGGAAGAGGGGGCCTGCGGCCACGTTCTGGATCACCGTGCGCCAGGGGAATACGGCATCGGCCTGGAAGACGAAACCGATGCGCGGATCGATGCCGTCCACCTTTTGGCCCATCACGCGCACTTCACCCACCGTGGGCTTGAGCAAGCCGGTCGCCATGTTCAGCGTGGTCGACTTGCCGCAGCCCGTCGGTCCAACGATGGCAACGAATTCGCCACGTGCCACCGCCATGTTGAAGTTGCGCAGCGCCACCGTGGCGTTGCCCTTCGCATCGATGAAGCGCAGCGAGACGTTGCGGAATTCGATTGCCGGCTGGGTCATTTTGCGGTCGCCTTTGCCACGCTCGCCCCGGCCGTTACGTAAGCGTTGGTGTAGGTCTTCGACAGGTCGATGTTCTTGCTCTTGACCTGCGGCTTGTACGTGGCGAGCACCTGCAGCACGGTTTCCGGGCCGCCGGCGGGCATCTTGCCGTCTTCGGTGAACATCGGCAGCGAAGCGTCCAGCGCCTGGACGTACAGCGCCTTGTCGCCGCCGTAGTAGTCCTTGGGCATCTTGTCGGCGATCTGCTCGGCGGTGTGCGTGTGGATGTAGGCCATGGTGCGGGCGAATGCGCGGGCCAGCTTCGTGGCCTCGTCCTTATGCGTTTCGGCCCAACTGTTCTGCACGTAGAAGCTCGCCGCCGGGTACAGGCCGCCGAGCGCGGCGCGCGTGCCTTGCTCGGTGCGCATGTCGACCAGCACCTTGGCTTCGCCGCGCTTGATCATGGCCGACACCGTCGGTTCGGTCGTCATGCCAGCCTGGATGCGGTCCTGCTTCATCGCCGCGATGAAGGTGTCGCCGGCGCCCACGGGCAGCAGCGAGTAATCCTTGGACGCCACCCCCTGGCGTTCCACCAGGTAGCGCGACAGGAAGTCGGTCGACGAACCCAGGCCCGTCACGCCCAGCGTCTTGCCCTTGGCGTCGGCCATGGTCTTGAAGGTCGGCGCAGCCTGCGTCGACACCAGTTCGACTTCGCCCGGCACCTTGCAGAACACGGCGATGGCTTCGATTTCCTTGCCCTTGCTCTGCAGGTCGATGGTGTGGTCATAGAAACCCACCACGCCCTGCACGGCGCCGGCAATCAACTGGTTTTCGGCGTCGACGCCGGCTGGCTGCGATTGCAGCTCGACGTCGAGTCCTTCGTCCTTGAAGTAGCCGAGCGCTTCGGTCAGCTTGGCGGGCAGGTAGATGATCTTGTTTATGCCGCCGACCATGATGGTGATCGGCTCTGCTGCCTGCGCCATCGAAACGGTGCCGGCGAGCGTTGCACACACGGCGGTGGCGATCAGGTGACGATGAAACGTACGCATGACGAGTGGTCTCCTATGGGGCGCGGGGCTCCGCGCGGGACCGCAGCTTTCGTGGCGGCGGATTCTTGTTGATGCGAGGCCAGTCTAGGAAGCGCAACCTTTCATCGAGCTTTCGCTGCGGCGCATCGTGACTCATGTATTTCCCCAATACGGCGCGGGCAACTTCGCTCGCGGCGGCGGGACGCGTTACCCTTGCCGTGCGGGCGCCATCGCAGTGCCTGCCATTACACAAATACAGACCGACATGAGAATCCTGCTGATTGAAGACAGCGCCGAACTGGCGCTGTGGCTGGTGAGCCTGCTGCGCGAGCAGGGCTTTGAAGTGGACCACGTGACCGACGGCGGCGCCGCCGACACCTTGCTGAGGCAGACCCGCTACGAAGTTGTGCTCCTCGACCTGAACATTCCCGGTCTCACCGGCAAGGGCGTGCTGCGCCGCCTGCGTGAGCGGGGCGACGACGCGCCGTTGATCGTGCTGACCGCTTCCGATTCGCTCGACCAGAAGGTGCAGTGCCTGGAAATCGGTGCGGACGATTACATCGTCAAGCCGGTGGAGAGCCGCGAACTGGTAGCGCGCATCAAGGCCATCGTGCGGCGCCGCCTGCCGGGAAAGTCGAACGACATCGCGTGCGGCGACCTGCGTTACGACCTCAATACACGGCAGTTCTCACTGGCCGGGCAGGCGTTGCCGCTGCCGCCGCGCGAGCGCGCCCTGCTCGAAGCGATGATGCTCAAGGTCGGTACCACCGTGCCGAAGCAGGCACTCATCGACAGCCTTTTCGGCATGGGCGACGACTCGGCCAGCGCCGACGCCATCGATCTTTACATCCACCGTCTGCGCCGCAAGCTCGAACCCAGCCAGGCGGCCATCATCACCTTGCGTGGCGTCGGCTACCTGCTGCGCACGCGCGACGAACGATGATCGTGCCGGGCTCGATCACCAGCCTGCGCGTGCGCCTTGCCGCATGGCTGCTCCTGCCGCTGTCGGCCTTCGTGCTGGTGTGCGGTTACCTCAGCTGGCAGCACGCCGTGGCCGTGGCCGACTACGTGCAGGACCGCGACCTGCTGGCTTCCGCCAAGGTGCTGTCCGACCGTCTGATCTGGGAGGACGACAACGTGCGCGCCAGTGTGCCGCCTTCGGCGCTCAGCCTGTTCGTATCGCCCGAGCGCGACCAGGTGTTCCTGAGCGTGACCGATGGTAGCGGCATGGTGCTGGTTGGCTCGCCCGAATTCCCTCCGCCGCCGCAACTCAAGCTGGCGGGGGCGGATCGTGCGCAGTGGTACGACACGGTGTTCCGCGGCCAGCCCATCCGCGCGGTCATGACACGACGGCCGATGTACGACGGCGGGCAGGAGCGCGACATCAACATCTTTGTCGGCAAGACCACGCGCAGCCACGATCGCATGGTCGATTCGCTCTGGCTGCCGACGGTCACGTACCTCGTCATCGCTCTCCTGCTGGCCGTTGTGTTGACGGTCTTTGCACTGACGCGCGAACTGCGGCCGCTGGCGTGGCTGAACGAACAGATCGCCGCGCAGGACCCCTCGCGGTTGGAGGACTTCAACATCGACACACGCCGCCTGCATACCGAGCTGCGCCCGGTGGCCGACACGGTGAACAGCTTCGCGCGTAAGCTGCGCGCCTACGGGCAGGGGCAGCGGCGTTTCATTGCCGACGCGGCGCACCAGTTGCGCACGCCGCTGGCATTGCAGGCGTCGCAGCTCGAATTCGCGCGCATGGCACGGCAGCATGAGCGTGTCGACGACATGGACGCCGCACTGCGCGCACTGCAGAACAGCAATCGCCAACTCGTCGACGTGACCAACAAGCTGTTGATGCTCGCCCAGGCAGAGCACTCCAGCAATGCGCCGGCGCGCCTGGAGCCGGTCGACCTCGCGCAATGTGCGCTCCGTTGCGTCGAGCACCTGGCCGCGCAGGCCGAACTGCGGCGCATCGACCTCGGCATGAACCTGCCATCGGTCGACTCCATCATCCGCGTGCGGGCGCAGCCGGCATTGCTCGACGCGCTTATCGCCAACCTGCTCGACAACGCCTTGCGCTACACGCCCGAAGGCGGTCGCGTGACGGTCAGCGTGCGCGGCACGGAGAAACAGGCGGAACTGTGCGTGGATGACAACGGCCCCGGTATCCCGGCCGAATCGCGCGAACGTGTCTTCGAGCGTTTCGTGCGGCTGTCGAATGACGCCGAAGGCACCGGGCTGGGCCTTGCCATCGTGCGCGAGATCGCCCGCACGCTTGGTGCCGCCGTCACGCTCGAAGCCAATCCGGACGAAGTCACCGGTCTGCGGGCGCGGGTGGTTTTTCGGGCCTAGCCAACGCGCCGCGCCTGTCTTGCCGACCGCGCAGTTCAAAAAAACGCCCGGCACGCGGCCGGGCGCAGCACGACACGAGGGAGACCTTTCCGCCTACACGGCAGCCTTGCCGGCGAGCTTCTGCTCGATGACCGTGCCCTTGAAGAAATCCGCGTTGGCTTCGGTGTACAAGCGGTACGGATTCTCGAACATGTAGGCCTTGAAATCGGCTTCGGTGATGAGGCCGTCGTCCACCAGCGCGTGCGCTTCGGCCAGTGCTTCGGTCAGGTCGGGCACGTCCCAATGGCCGACATCGGACGAGTAGATCGCATTGATCTTGGTGCCCAGCGGACTAGCCTTGTCGTTGAAGGCGTGAGCGAGCGTGCGGTCGTCCGATTCGGAACCGAAGAAGAAGTTGTCCACCCAGCGCGACTTGATGTCTTCCACTTTTTCGATCCCGGCGGCGGCGAAGTCTTCCAGCTCTTCGTCGCGCGGGCGTCGCGCATCGCGCGTGTAGTGCGCGCCGAGCGTGTCGCGGATGAGGTCTTCGCCCGCGACGCTGCGATCCTTCACCAGGTCGGCGCCATATTGGCGGAAGAGTGCGGCGAGCTGCTCGCGATCGGTCGCCAGCGGATCGTAGTTTTCCAGACCCTTGCGGCTGCGTTTGTTCCAGCGATCGACGAGGTGAATGTAGACGCGTGCGCCCCAGTCCGCGCCGCCTTCGAGAAAGCCCGCGCGCAGCTTGGGGAAGCGGCGCGTCACGCCGCCGAAGAACAGCGCCTTGGCAAACGCTTCGGTGCCATCGGCAAAGTGGCCGATGTGGTTGTTCATGTAGTTGGAAATTGAACTCCGCCCCGTCCAGCCCTGGCTGCCGTAGTGCGTGAGGATTGGCACGCCGAGTTCGACCACCCTGGCCCAGAACGGATCGTAGTCATATTCGCTGTCGAGCCCGAGGAAGTCCTGGTACGAAATGTACTTGCGCAGTTCCGGGTGCTTGTCGATGGGAAAACGGTCCGCCAGCGCGCGGATCGGCCGGCTCACGCTGCCGGCGATGTTGATGGCCTTGAGTCCCAGCGTGTTGATGGCGAAATCGAGCTCGGCGATGCCTTCTTCCGGCGTATGCAGCGGAATGCCGGCCACCGGAGTGAGGTTCGCGCTGTACTTGCGCCACAGATCGGCGTGGTAGTGATTGATGGCGCGCGACAGCGCCGTGCGCGAATCCTTGTCGCGCACACCGAGCGGTGCCAGTACATTGTTGGGGAACAGCACCGAGTAGTCCGAACCCTGCTCGGCCTGCCGCTCGGCGAACAATTCCGGCAGGTGGTAGGTGGCCACGTCGAGCGTGTTCTTGGTAACGCGCGCCCACCACGGCGAGCGGATGGAGCGGTAATACTGTCGCTCTTCGGGCGTCTGTTCGTACCAGTTCTTGCCATTGCCGATGCCGCCGCGCGCGATGCGGTCTTCGCTTGCCTTGCGCAACGCGTCGACCAGGTGCACGCCGCCGTGATGAGAGACGTAGTCCTCCAGATCCGGCGTGTAGTCGTTGACATGCACGTCGGTGTCGATGACGGGATAGTCGAGCGTGTTCTTCACGGCGACCGAGGGGGATAACTGTAGGCGCGACAGGCGATCGTTCATGTGGGGCTCCGGTTCATGTTGTAGAAGGGTGCGCGTGCAGCGTGCGCCGCGTACCCCTGCCGACTGCATGGCAAAGCCCGTGCCATTCTTGTGACATGTGCCGCAAAGCCCCGTGGCGCTTCGCTCCGCGAGCCTCGCGATCAGAGTCGGACGACGACGCGGACTGCGGAGAATGCAGCAGCGACGAGGTGGCGCTGTTCAAGGCCGCACATCGTGGCGTGACTTATTCGACCGTCGCATATGCAACT
The DNA here is from genome assembly GCF_041807905.1 of Uliginosibacterium sp. sgz301328. Lineage (NCBI taxonomy): Bacteria > Pseudomonadati > Pseudomonadota > Betaproteobacteria > Rhodocyclales > Zoogloeaceae > Uliginosibacterium > Uliginosibacterium sp. sgz301328. Next base: position 51,876 of record NZ_JBGVSA010000016.1, on the reverse strand, counting down.
GACGAAATCTTGGTTCTCAAGGGCGACGTTCGCCTTCTAGAGTCATCGCATCTTTCTTGGGATCGTCATCGACATGAGCATCGTATTCATTTCAGGTAGTCCGTCCGCGCGGTCGCGCAGCGCGTTGTTGCTGTCCAGTGTGCGCGAGCGCATCGCCGCACAGGGGGAACTGACCCGATGGATCGCGTTGCGCGATCTGCCGGCCGACGCACTGCTCGGTGCGCGCGTCGACGACATCGATATCGCCGCCGCCGTCACCGAGGTGGAGTCGGCCCGCGCGGTGGTGCTGTCCAGCCCCATCTACAAGGCGGCCTACAGCGGGCTGCTCAAGGCCTTTCTCGATCTGCTGCCGCAGAAGGCGCTGGAAGGAAAGCTGGTGCTGCCGGTGTCGTCGGCAGGCAGTCCGCTGCATGTGCTGGCGCTGGACTTCACGATCAGACCGGTGCTGGCCGCGTTGGGCGCGCGCGAAGTGATATCGCCCGTCAGTGCGCTCGATTCGCAGATCGTGCAGGACGCGGCCACCGGCGCCCTGGCGTTGGACCCGATCATCGCGCATCGCGTGGACGACGCCATCGGCTTGTTACTGGAGCGCCTGCGCAGCCAGCATCATGATTCGCTGCGTGCGCGGCAGTCGGCGCCGATCAGTTTTTCTGCGGTACAGGTCAGCGTCTGAACGCATCCGGACGCGGCCGTAACGAAAACCGGGGGGCATGTCCCCCCGGATTCGTTTGTGCGCTCAGGCTGTGGCGGTTTCGGCCTGTGCCGCTGCTTGAGCAGCGCGACGTTCGAGCGTAAAGCGATTCGCCGGGCGCGCGAGCCCGAGGTTTTCGCGCAAGGTGGTGCCCTCGTAGGCCGTGCGGAACAGGCCTCGCCGCTGAAGTTCTGGTATCACAAGGTCGACGAAGTCGTTGAGCGATTCCGGCAGCACCGGCGGCATGACATTGAAGCCGTCGGCAGCTTCGTTCTCGAACCACGACTGCATCTGGTCGGCGATCTGTTGCGGCGTGCCCACCACGACCCAATGTCCGCGCGCGCCGGCGAGGTATTCGTAGAGTTGGCGCACGGTAAAGCGTTCGCGCTGCGCGAGCGTGAGCACCACGTTCTGCCGGCTGTTGCGGCCGACCTCCAATGCTGGATAGTAAGGGGGCGGCTCATCGAGGTTCCACTTGCTCAGGTCTTCGCCCGGCCAGAATGGGGCGATGGTCGACAGCCCCACGGAAGGGTGAATCAGGCGTTGCAGCGCCGCCCACTTTGCCTGGGCTTCTTCTTCGGTGCGGCCCACGACGGGTGAGATACCCGGCAGCACCAGCAACTCTTCGGGGCGACGACCGTACTTGCGCATGCGCGATTTGATGTCGCGGTAGAACGACTGCGCTTCGGCAAGGCTCGTCCACGCGGTGAAGATCGCTTCCGCCGTTGCGGCGGCAAGCTCGCGCCCCGGCTCGGACGAACCGGCCTGCACGATCACAGGGTGGCCCTGCGGCGGGCGCTCGATGTTGAGCGGCCCGCTCACCCTGAAATGCTTGCCGACGTGGTTGAGCGCGTGGAGCTTCGATGGGTCGAAGTACACACCACTGTCCGCGTCGCGGATGAAGGCGTCGTCCTCGTAGCTGTCCCACAGTCCTTTCACCACGTCGACGAACTCGTGTGCGCGCTCGTAGCGCTCTTCGGGGGAGGGGTGGCGGTCGAGCCCGAAGTTGCCATAGACGTTGTCGGCGCTGGTCGTCACGACGTTCCACGCCGCACGCCCTTTTGAAATGTGATCGAGCGAGGCGAACTTGCGCGCCAGGAGGTACGGGTCTTCGTACGTGGTCGACGCCGTGGCGACAAAGCCGACGTGTTTGGTGACGGCAGAGAGCGCGGACCACAGCGTGACCGGCTCGAAGTAAGACACGCGGCCCTGTCGCGACAGGGCTTCGGTGTCGCCGTGGTTGCGCAGGCCCGGACTGTCGGCCACGAAGACCTGGTCGAACAGGCCGCGCTCGGCGGTGCGTGCAACGTCGATGTAGTGGTCGATGTTCACGCCCGAGTCGATCTGCGAACCGGGGTGGCGCCATGCGGCGATGTGGTGGCCGGTGGCCATGATGAATGCGCCGAGGCGCAGTTTGCGATCACTCATTATGTTTCTCCGTGTCAGGGCGGTCGGCGCGGTGCGCATGTGCCGTTCGAGCGCAATGCATTGCAGATGCCGTGCCAGAGACTGCGTTCATGGGTTCTGCCATATGCGTGAGGGCAGGGTGGTGATGATCTTTGTTGCGCAGCCAGCAATCGACGGGGCGTCTGCTGTGTTCCGCACAGGTGTCGTGTTGTTTTCGACGTGCCGTGGCGTGTCTGTCGCTTGACGCCTCGACACGGGAATCTGCGTTTTCGCGTGGGGGCGTGCTGCGCAATCAGCAATCTTTGGCGTGGCCGGCAACACTCTGGTGAATGCGCAGCAGATGGCCCGCTTTGGCATGCTTTCTGCCTTGAACGACGCATACGAGTGAATACTCGGATTCGTTCGGATGGGACCACAACATGAGAGATCAGAACCGACAGGGCGCCCGTGCCATCGTTCGCTGGATTGCACCTGTATTGCTGATTGCAGCGCCGTGGCTGGCGACAACGGCCAAGGCCGAGACGCCGCCCCAGGTCATCAACTTCGGCTTTGCCAGCCCCAAGGTCGGCAATCCGCCGGCCTACACCTTGGGCAGTGCAGGGATCGCCTATACGAAGGGCTGGCTCGAAGAAGAGTTCAAGAATGACAACGTCAAATTCGAATTTGTCTTTTTCAAAGGGGCCGGCCCGGCGGTCAATGAGGCGCTTGCCAACAACCAGCTCGACTTTGCGTCGCAGGGCGATCTCCCGGCGGTGATCGGACGCGCGGCGGGACTCAAGACACGACTGATCATCGCCAACAACATCCGCAACAACATCTACCTTGCCGTACCGCCGGATTCCAGGATCCGTTCTGTCGAGGAACTCAAGGGCAAGAAGGTGTCGTTCTTCAAGGGCACCAATTCGCAGACGCCCATCAATCGCCTGCTTGCCAAATACAAACTGAACGAACGCAATCTCAAGGTGATCAACCTCGACACCGCCAGCGGGCAGGCCGCCTTGCTCAATGGCGATATCGACGCGCTGTTCGGCGACATCCAGCTGCTCAAGCTGCGTGACCAAGGCAAGCTCAAGATCATCTACACCAGCAACGGCGATTCGCCGGTCTTCACGCGGCAGGGGCACATCCTGGTGCGCGATGAGTTCGCGGCGAAGTATCCGGACACCACGCGACGCGTGACCAAGGTGCTGGTGCGCGCGGCCCAGTGGGCGTCGGACCCGGCGAACCGCGACGAAGTCCTCAAGCTGTGGGCGATTCCCGGCGTCTACACCAAGGAACTGCTGGCCGAAGACTACGGTGACAACATCAAGCTGCGCTCCAGCCCCTTGCTCGATCCGTTTTTGGTCGGTCGCTACAAGGACGTGGTGAAAGACGCGCGCCAATTCGGGCTGATCCGCAAGGACGTCGAAGTCGATGGCTGGTTCGATCGCAGCTTTCTGGATGCCGCGCTCAAGAGCCTGCATCTCGAAGACTACTGGACGCCGCTGGATGCCGACGGCAAGCCGATTCTTGCCAACACGCGCGCCGCGCCGGGCAAGACCGCCAGCCGCAATTGATCGGCCGGTTCTACGCAGACAGAGAGCGCGGCAGCGACATGACTGCCGCGGCACAATAAGGAAGAACACATGAATCGCATCATTCGACGCTTCGACGGCGTACGTCGTCGTATCTTCGGCGGCATTGTCGTGACGGCCATCGCGCTGGCGGCATCGCCACTGGCGCAGGCCGAGACACCGCCACCTGTCATTCGCATCGGCATCGCGTCGCCCTCGGTCGGCAATCCGCCGGTCTACACAACCGGCACCATCGGGCTCTCGCGGCAGCGCGGATTGTTCGAGGAAGAGTTCGCCAAGGACGGTGTGAAGGTGGAGTGGTTCTTCCACAAGGGCGCCGGGCCGGCGGTCAACGAAGGGCTTGCCAACAAGCAGTTCGATTTTGTCTTCCAGGGCGACCTGCCTTCGATCATCGGTCGCAGCGGCGGCCTTAAGACGCGCTTCCTGTTGCCGACGGACAGCCGGCAGAACCTGTACCTTGCGGTGCCGCCGGATTCGCCGATCAAATCGGTGAAAGATCTTCGCGGCAAGCGCGTCGCCATCTTCAAAGGCACCAACGCGCAGTTGCCCGCCAACCGCCTGCTCGAAGCCAACGGGCTCACCGAGCGTGACCTGAAGGTGGTGAACCTCGACAACGCCACGGCGCAGGCTGCGCTGGCGAGCAAGGACATCGACGCGGTGCTCGGCGGCTTCGAGTACCTGCGCCTGCGCGACAAGGGCGTGGCCCGCATTGTCTACAGCAGCGTGAGCGATCCGCGCTTCACTCGCCGCTCCGGGCTGCTGGTGACCGAAGAGTTCGCCGAACGCTATCCGGAAACCACCACGCGCGTGGTCAAGGTCGTATTGCGATCCGCGCGCTGGGCCTCGGATGAGAAGAACCGTGGCGAGGTATTCGGCGCGTGGTCGCTGATGGGGTATCCGGCCGAGGTCTACCAGGAGGACTTCATCGGCCAGCCGACGCGAGTGCGGCTGAGTCCGCTGATCGACCCGTTCATCATCCAGCGCTACAAGGAAGCGGTGGAGGATTCCTATCGCTTTCGCCTTACGCGCAGCAAATTCGACGTCGAAAAATGGTTTGAGCCGAAGTTCCTGCGCGCCGCGCTCAAGGAACTGAACCTCGAAAACTACTGGACGCCCACCGATGCCAACGGCAAGCCCGTGGCAGCGGTGGCGGCGCGATGAGAGCGGGGTGGATATGGGAACCGTGCTGATCGCGCAGGCGGCCGAAGCGCTCGATTCGACACCGCCACTTACACTGGGCGCGGCATGGCGTGCGCGCCTTCTTGCGACCGCCGGCGCGCTGCGCGATCTTGCGCTGGCCTGGCCGTTTCCGTTGCTGGTGTTTGCCGTGTGGTGGCTGGCGGCGCACAACGGCTGGGTGGCCGAACAGATATTGCCCGCGCCGGGCGTGGTGGCGGACACGTTCAACGACCTGTGGCAGACGGGGGACATTGCCGCCAATCTGCAAATCAGTCTGCTGCGCGTGGTGTACGGCTTTGCCATCGGTGTTGGCATTGGGCTTGTGCTGGGCGTTGCGATGGGTCTGTCGCCCACGCTTAAGGACTACCTCTACCCGAGCTTCAACACCTTCGCGCAGGTGCCGTCATTGGGCTGGCTGCCCTTGCTGATGATGCTGGTCGGCATCGGCGAGGCGCTGAAAATCATCCTCATCACCAAGGCCGTGCTCGTGCCGGTGGCGATCAGCACCTACCAGGGCATCCGCTCGGTGCCGACGCGCTTCATCGAAGTGGCGCGCGTGTATCAGCTCACGCGCGGGCAACTGCTGCGCCGGGTGGTGTTTCCCGCAGCGTTCCCGCAGATCTGGACGGGCATCCGCTTTGGCATGACCAAGGCGTGGCTCGCGCTGGTGGCGGTGGAACTGCTGGCGTCCAGCGAGGGACTGGGCTTCATGCTGGTGTATGGCCGGCAGCTCTTCCAGCTCGACGTGGTGATGGCGGCCGTCGTGGTGGTCGGCGCGGTCGGATTCGCGCTCGACAAGGGGCTGGCGTTGATCGAACTGCGGCTGCTGCGCTGGCGCCGTGCGAGTTTCTGATTGGAGGACGAGCCATGAATACCAGAACGCTCGCAGCGGGCGCCATCCTGCAACGCAAGCCGGCCGAGGTGGGCCGCTGGCGGCGTATCGCACGCGGTGCGGCCTTGCCGCTGGCCGTACTCGTCGTGTGGTCCGCCGCGTTCCGGCTGGGTGTGGCGAAGACGGAATTCCTCGCTTCGCCCGAGCAGGTGTGGAACACCGCGCTGCGGCTCATCGGCAACGGCTATCTGCTGGACTCGTTGTCGGCGAGCCTGCGGCGCGACCTCATCGGATTCGTGATCGGGGCGACGCTCGGGTTGGGCGCAGGCGCTCTGCTGGGCTTTTCGCGGCTGGCGGAAAAACTCTTCGGACCGAGTTTTCACACCGTGAAGCAGGTGTCGTTGCTGGCGTGGATTCCGCTGATCTCATTGTGGTTCGGGCTCGGCGATCCGGCCAAGGTGGCGTTCCTGTCGCTGGCGGCGTTCTTTCCGATGGTGCTCAATACGTTCGAGGGCATCCGTAGCGTGCCGCGCGAACTGTTCGAAGTCGCCCGCGTGTTCGAATTCTCGCGCTGGCAACTGATCCGCCGCGTGGTGTTGCCGTCGGCCTTGCCGTCGATCCTCACGGGGGTGCAGCTTGCGCTGATGTACTCGTGGGTGGCCACGCTCGGCGCGGAATACCTGCTGACCTCGGGGCGCGGCATCGGCAACCTGATGGTCGATGGGCGCGAACACTTCTGGATGGACCAGGTCATTCTCGGCGTGATCGTGGTCGGCGTCGTGGGCTATGTGCTCAACGTGTCGGCCATCGTGGCGGAAAAGCGCTTGCTGCGCTGGCGCGGCACGACGACGGCGCGCTTCTCGTAAGCCAGGCGTACTCCTTGCTGTGTGCCATGATGGAATGTCATCACAAGGAGGCACGCATGAGCAGCGCACCTTACGCCAACGTCGACCTGAGCCGCGAAGACGTCGACGCCCTGAACGGCCCCGTCGTCATCGAGTTCGGCACCAACTGGTGCGGCTTCTGTCGCGGCGCACAGCCGGCCATCGACATGGCAATGGATGGCCGCGACCATGTCACCCACATCAAGGTCGAGGACGGCAAGGGACGCCGGCTGGGGCGCTCGTTCGCCGTCAAGTTGTGGCCGACATTGATATTCATGCGCCAGGGGCGCGAGCTTGCCCGCGTGGTGCGCCCCGATGATGCGCAAGAGATCCTGCAGGCGCTGGCGCTGATCGATCCGCCCGGCGGGTAGGCTTCGCGCCCGGCACGCGCGCCGGTTCATGCCGCGCGAGTTGTCGTCGCCAATCGTGCAAAGCGCGGAACAGGGGGAGTATTCCCTCGCTATTCCGGCATTCCATGCAAAACAGTGCCTTGCGCGCGCGCTTGAACATTTCCACACAAAGTCCGCGCAAATGCTTGCAAGGTCGCGTGGCAGCATGCCTCGCATTGCCACAAGCTCACCGTGCATGCGCTTTGCTCAGCGCGGGCCGCGCAGCCAACACGTTTCAACATGCAGCCCACGCGACTCCGCACGAGACTCTTGCTGGCCTTCTCCGCACTGTTCCTGATCCTTGCCGCCGTGGTGTACGGGCTCAATGTCTGGAGCTTCAATCGCGGCTTCTCGTCATACCTGCAGCAGCAGTCGCTCACGCGCCTGAGACCGCTGGCGCGCGCGCTGGCCGACTACTACGCCCGCCACGGTACGTGGGAAGGCTTCGTGGCCGACCCGCGGTTGCTGGGTCGCCTGGCACGTCAGTCGTCGGAGGACGCGCGGCCCGGCTCGCTGCATGGCCCGCATGAACCGTCGTTCGATCTGCCTCCGCCGCCGGGCATCACCTTGCTCGATGCGCAGCGCCGTATGCTGGTCGGTCCGACTGGCACTCGCGACATCGAAGCCACGTTGCCCGTGACCGTTGGCGACGCCGCCGTGGGTTACCTCGGCATGGCGCCGGCACCCGGTTTCACCGAGGTCGTCGACAGCGCATTCGCCCATCAGCAGCGCAGCAGCTTTGCGCTGACGGCCTCGGTGATGGTGTGCATCTCGGTGATCGCGGCGATCCTGATGGGGCGCTGGCTGGGGCGTCCCATCGGCGAAGTCGCGCGTGCATTGCATGCGCTGGCTCGCGGACAGTGCGAGGTGCGCGTGGCGGTGACGCGCGGCGATGAGCTTGGCCAGCTCGCGCAGGATGTCAATCGCCTGGCCGTGGCGCTCGATGCCAGCCGTCAGGCGCGACAGGCGTGGTTCATGGATATCGCGCACGAATTGCGCACGCCGTTGACGGTGCTGCGTGGCGAGATCGAGGCGGTGGAGCAGGGCGTGCGCCGCGCCGACGTGCGCAGCATGCAATCGTTGCGCGAAGAGGTGTATCGGCTTGCCTTGCTGGTGGACGACTTGCATTTGCTGTCGCAGGCCGATGCCGGGGCGCTGCGCTGCAGTCCGCGCGAAGTCGACCTTGCCGCATTGATCGATGAACACGTCGCTCGTTTCGGCGAAGCGCTATCGACGCAGGGCATCTCGCTGCAATTGACGCTCGAGTCGGCGCCGGTGTGGGGCGATCCAGAACGTCTGCGGCAGCTCTTGTCCAACCTCATGCAGAACACGCTCCGCTACACCGTCGGCCCCGGCGCGTTGCACATCGCGGTGACGCGGGTCGGACAGTGCGTCCATGTCGTATGGGAAGACTCAGCGCCGGGCGTGCGCGACGTCGATCTGCCGCGTCTGGGCGAGCGATTCTTCCAGCCGACGCGCATGGAGGGGCGCGTGCATGCGGGCAGCGGCATCGGGCTGTCGATCGTGCGCGTGATCGCCGAAGCGCACGACATGTCGCTCGTCGCTTCGAGCAGCGAGCTGGGAGGACTGCGCTGGGAACTGCGCGCGAGTCTGCAGGGAGATCCGTCGTGACTCAACGTGTGCTGATCGTCGAAGACGAATCCAAGATTGCGTGCCTGTTGCACGACTACCTTGCCGCAGACGGGTTCGAGCCGGTGTGTGTCGACCGTGGCGACGCGGCCGTAGCCTGGCTGGGAGAGCACAACGCGCAGATCATGCTGCTCGACCTCAATCTGCCAGGTCTGCCCGGACTGGAAGTATGCAAGCAGGTGCGTCGTCATTCGAACATTCCGATCATCATGCTGAGCGCCCGCGCCGATGAACTCGATCGATTGCTCGGGTTGGGACTCGGCGCGGATGACTATGTGTGCAAGCCGTTCAGTCCGCGCGAAGTGGTGGCGCGCGTGCGCACGGTGTTGCGCCGTGCAAACCAGGCGCAATCACCTGAAGCGCAGCAGGGGCTGCAACTGGACGATTCATTTCATTCGGTCACCATCGACGGCTTGTCCGCACGCCTGACGGCCATTGAATACAACCTGCTCAAGCTGCTCGCTTCGCGCCCCGGGCGGCTGTTCAGCCGGCAGCAACTGATCGACAGCATGTACCCGGATTCGCGCGTGGTCACCGAGCGCACGGTCGACAGCCACATCCGCAAGATACGGCACAAGCTCATGACCGTGGCGCCGCATCGCGAGCTGATCCATTCGGTGTACGGCGTGGGCTACCGCTACGAGTGGCAGGTGACCGACGCCTGAGGCCTGCAAATTTCTTGCACATTGTGGCGGCACCATCCGAGTACGTTCTGATGGTGTCGATGGTGTGCGCCTCTCCTCTGCCTGGCTTTTTCCCTTGATGCTCTTGCCTGCCGGCTGCGTTGTCGTCAGCGTACCGGTGGGTGATCTTTTGACCGCGGCCGTCTCGGGCGCGAGCGAGGTTGCGAGCATGGCCGAGAACAAGAAGATGGCGCACCCGCGTCTGGCCATCACCAACGTGTGCGTGGAGTGGAACGAGCAGGTCTCGATTCCGGACTTCCTGTCCTCGGTGCAGTCGGAGTTGCGCAAGTATGGTGTGTCGTCGCGCGTGTATTCGCCGGGTACGGTCCCCGCCGGCTGCGACGCCACGCTCAACTACACGGCCGCCCGCGACTGGGATCGGCATCTGCTGCGCGAGCAGCTCATTCCATACATGACGAGCGCATCGCTCACGCTGTACCGCGACGACAAGGTGTTGTCGCAGGCCAACTACCAGATGAAGGGTGTGGGCTTCGACAAATGGGCCAGCACCAGCACCAAGCTGGCCCCTCTTGTCGAATCCCTGCTGTATGACTACTGAGTGCTCAGATATCGAGCACGGTGAGGAAGAGGCGCTGCATCCAGCCCAGCGTGTTGGCGTCGGCGATCACTCCGCGGCCGACCTGTTCGATGCGGGCATCGGCCACTTTCTTGGACGAGATGACGTTGCCCTGCTGGATGTCGCGCCGCCGCACGACGCCGGTGAAGCGCAACGTGGTCATGTTGCCCGACAGGCTCATGCGCTTGTCGCCCCCGACCATCAGATTGCCGTTGGGCAACACGTCGATGACGGTGACGGCAAGCGTGCCCGACAGCGAATCGGTGGTCTCGGTCTTGCCCGAGCCTTCGAACTTTGCCGAGGCGGACGTATCGGCATCGATATTGAACAGCTCCTTGAGTATGCCGGTCATGCTCGCCAGCGCGCCCGGTCCCTTGGCGGCGGCCGAACCTTCTTTCGACGTCGTGGTGGTGGTCTTGGTGCTGCTCTTCATCGACTCGGCCAGCTCGATCGTGAGCACGTCGCCGACATAGCGCGCGACGGGCTCCTCGAACAGCATGATGGCGTTCGATGCCTGGTAGATGGCGCCGCGATTGACGATGCGCGGCGCGTAGTCGGTGGGCCGCGCCGTCGTCGGCTTGTCGATCACCGGTGCGGCAGGGAAGAGACTGCATGCGGCCAGTTGCATGGCGACGGACGTGCACAGTGCGAGGCAGATTGCTCGATTCATGATGACTCCCTGGAACGGCGCGGCCCCTGTGGATGGGCGTGCGCCTCGTGGCCCGTTGGCCCGCGAGGGAGTGTGTCGACAGAGTGTGCAAGAACTGCTCAACAAAATTGAAAGATGACCGGCGCCTGCGTTTGCGCAGCGCCGGTTGCCCTGCGGACCGCGGTCCGCTCACCATGAGGAGCCAGCCATGAGCATGATCGTCAACAGCGCAGCCAATGCCGCACAGTTTTTTCACCGCGTAGGCAATACGCTCGACTCAGTGAGCAGTGGCCTGTCGAGTACCGAGAAGGCCATCGCGAATGGGGTGACGCAGGCCACCCAGACTGTTGCGTCCACCGCTCGTACGGTGGTCGGCGGTATCGGTAGCGTGATCGATATCCTGGTCTGAGTTCAGGCCGCGCCGGCCAGCGGCAGGTGCACGCGCACCCGCAGGCCGGTGCCGCCGGGACGGTCGAGCAGCGCTATGTCGCCGCCATGTGCGGCGAAGATGCGTCGCGCGATGGCCAGCCCGAGACCGTGCCCGCGCGGGGCGTCCGCACGACCCTGACGGTAGAACGGGGCGAAGACGGCTTCGCGTCGCTCGAGCGGAATGCCGGGGCCTTCATCGTCGACGATCAACACGGCGCGGTGTCCCTCCTGCGTGAGCGACACGTGGACCGCACCCGTGGTGTGGAGCAGGGCGTTGCGGACGATGTTCTCCAGCGCGCGATGCAGGAGTTCTCCGTTGCCACGGGCGACGAGCGACGGTGCGGTGCGCAAAGTGATGCCGTGCGCGGCGGCGCCGGCTTCAAAACGGGCGTCTTCCACGATCCCCGCGATGAGCCCGGTGAGGGACACGTTTTCATCCATCGCATCGACGACGCCGGCTTCGAGTCGCGACAGGGTGAGCAAGCCGTCGATGAGCGTGTCCATGCGCATCAGTTCCTGATCGAACCGGTCGGCCAGTTCGCTCGCTTCCTGCGGACGCTGGCGCAATACGTCGGCCGCTGCCTGCATGCGCGCCAGCGGCGAGCGCAATTCGTGCGACACGTCGTGCAGCAAGCGGCGTTGCCCGTCCATGAGATTGCCGATCTTGTCGGCCATGATGTCGAACTCGAGGCTGAGTTCGCCGAACTCATCCCGTCGCCGTCCCAGCGTTGGCCCCAACCGTACCGACAGCGCGCCACGTGCGGTTTCGCGAAAGGCGGTGCGCAGGCTGCGAATGGGGCGCCAGTAATGCCACGCGAGGATGCCTGCGAAGATCAGGCTGACGACGGCGCCGGCAATCAGCGGTTCGGGCGGCAATTCGTACCAGTGGTGTGCCCGGGGATGCGCGCCGCGCATGCCGGGGCCGGGGCGCGGCAGGATGCGATATTCGTCGTTGCCGACACGCACGTTCTGCATGCGCGCCTGCCAGTCGGGTGGCGGCGGCAGGTCTTCGGGCACGGGACGGCCCAGGACATCGCGCCCCGAACGATCGAGCACCAGGGGCAGCGGACGACCAGCGGCGCGCCAATTGTCCTGCAGGCGCGCGAGCGCCGGTACGCCGCCGGCCTGCAAAGCGTTGGTGACGGCGCGCATCGTCGTGCTTTCGCTCCCCTGTTGTTGCGCGAACGAAGGGCTGCGTACCCACATGGCGATGCCCACGCCGAGGACGGATGCCAGTTGCGCCAGCCAGAACCACAGCAGGAATCGCCAGAACAGACGCCCCATGGCTACTCGCGCACCAGCAGATAGCCCTGGCGGAACACGGTCTGGATGGCCGCGCCGCCATGATCGATCTGGTCGATCTTGCGGCGGATGGCGCTCATGTGCATGTCGACGGCTCGGTCATGGCGCGTGTAGGCGCGGTTCAATCCGTGCTGCGACAGCAGGCTCTTGCTGACGGGGCGGCCGACGTTGCGGGCCAGCAGTTCGAGCAGGCTGAATTCGCTGCTGGTCAGATGCAACGCGCTGTCGTGCCATTCCACGCGCCGCTTGCTCGGCCACATTGCCAGCCGCCCGAAGCGCAGCGGTTCTTCTTCCGACGACAGCATGCCCGCTCGACGCAGGATGGCGCGGATGCGGGCCACCAGTTCGCGCGGCATGCAGGGTTTGGGCACGTAGTCGTCCGCGCCTTCTTCGAGGCCCTCGACCCGGTCGGCGTTCTCACCCTTGGCGGTCAGCATGATGACGGGTATGTCGCTGCGCGCGCGGATCGACTTGAGCGCGGTAATACCGTCGATGCCGGGCATCATCACGTCGAGAATGGCCATGTCATGGCCACCGCTGACCGCCTTGAGAACGCCGCTCTCGCCATCGTGAGCGAGATCTACGGTGAAGCCTTCGTTGCGGAAGTACTTGGCAAGGATATCCAGCAGGTCGTGATCGTCATCGATCAGCAGAATGTTCGGCATGGTGGTCATCTGAGGCGGCGCAGCGTGCCGATCATATCGGGCGGCGTGTCCGACGGCGAGAGGGGCCAGGGCGGCGCAATGGATGCCGCTATCGCGATCGGCAAGGTTTGCCGTGTGCAGGCCGCGACGCCTGGCGGCGGGCGGCGATGGCGTGTTTGCCGCTGGCGGCAAGGCTTGCCGGCGATGCGTCGGACCACCGGGGCGCATTGAGCCATCGTGCCGTCTGGACGCGGACACGGCGTTGAGTGTTAAGGAATGCTGACCGACATTTACCCCGTTTTACGCTGCAGGAGCCGAAAACAGGGCTGTTTCGGCCGATATCTTGCATAAGCAGGTGCATCGCGCGCCGTGCGCAAGATAGGGAGTACGACATGGTCAGTTCGGTATCGAGTATCAGCAGCAGTCTCGTCTCTTCATTGATGCAGGCCCGGCAGAAGCCGAGCGCGTCCGACGTGGCGGGCGAGATCTTCTCGAAGCTCGATACGTCGGGGCAGGGATACCTGGACAAGGCGAGCTTTACCAGCGCGCTCAGTTCCACCGCAGGATCGAGCAGTAGTGACGCCGAGGAAGTGTTCAACGCGATCGACGAGGACGGCGATGGCAAGGTTACGCAGAGCGAACTGGCCGACACGCTGCAAAAGCTGTCCGACCAGCTCGACGGCGCGCGCATGAACCAGGCCATGTCGGCAGGGGGCTTTGCGCCTCCGCCGCCTCCGCCATCGGATGAGAGCGACACCGGCATGACGCAGGATGAGCTCACCAGCTTTGCCGAAGATGTGTCGTCCACCGATGGCGATCTGTCTTCGATGTTGAGCGACGTGGCATCCAATTTCGATGCGGCGGACACCAACGGTGACGGCAAGGTGACGTTCGACGAAGCGATGACCTATCAACAGACCAAGGCATCGTCGAGCACGACGAACGCCGACGCGAGCGGCTCCGCTAATACCGACGCCCAGTCCGACCGCAAGGTGCTGCAGCAGATCATGCAACTGGTGCGCGCCTACGGGGCGTCCGACGAGTCCGGCTACACCAGCAGTGCGCGCCTGTCGGTCAGCGCCTGAGCCCACTGAGACGGACCCGGCCAGCGATGCGCCGGGCGGGAGCCTGACATGACCTCGATGATCTCTTTGCTCGTCGCCTCGCTGGCGGCGGGATGGACGGGTATTGCCTGCGCCGGCCGTTTCAACGACGCGGGCAATCTCGCTGAAGCTGTCGGCATGCTCAAAATGACCGAGCACGTCAGCACGGTGCTGCGCGATCAATGCGTGAGCGAGTTTCCCGCGCTGGCGTCATTCATCGACGTCGAATTGCGGCAATGGCGCGGCAACGAGTCGGCGGTGCTCGAACAGGTGGAGCGACGGTGGCGCGCCTTCGAACGCGACGGGCTCGAGGGCGGACGCATCCTGGCCGATGGTGTGCGCGCGGTTCGCAGCGACCTTGCCTTCATCGCCCGTATGGATGACGACGATGCGGGCGCGACGGTCGAAGACTATTGTCGCCGCAGTTTTCGCGACCTGGCCGCAGGCGCGTGGCGTGTGCGCACGCCGACGGCGTATCGACTGCTGGAGCAGGAGATGGCGGCCGCTCCGTAAAGCGAGCGCTCGATCAAGGTGCGGTGCTCGGCGTGACGTTGCTGTCGTCGATCCTGCGCGTCGTGTCGTCGAAGCCGATGCGGCCGATGAACGGCAGGCGAAGGGCGGGACGGTTCAGGTCGATTCCGAAATCCAGCCCGAGCAGGTTGAATTCGAGGCCTTCCTCCAGCCCCACGCTCAGGCCCAACAGCCCGAACAGCGATGCCTGGACTCCGCTGCCGGAGGGCGACAGCCCGATGGGGTTGGTGATTGCCCGGTAGTCCTTGCCGATGGCGTTGGCGGGCAGGTCGAGGCCCAGTTCCGGCACTTCGCGGCCGATGTGGGCGATGAACGTGTTGCTGTTCGGGCCGGGATAACTGCGGTAGATGTGGGGGAACGGGTAGCTTGCGATGGCCGCTTCGATGCGGTCGATCATGGCGCCCGCCGCCGGCCCGCGATGGTCCACGATGAGCTGCGGCTGCGCACCGAACCAGAGCCCGTCTGGGATCGCGTAGTCGCGGCGCACGACGTTCGAACCGCCCCAGCCCACGACTTCGAAGCGCGTGTAGTGCGATTCGTTCGCGCGTTTGTAGATGATCCACGGATGCACCGCGAACATGCCGCGCCACCCGAAGGTCGAGGCGACATAGACTTGAACGATGGCTGTCTGTGCATTCTGCTGCGGGTCGGGCGCGATGCCTGCCGAGTGTCGCGGCGCGGTCATCCAACTGCCCGCCGTGGGGCGTTCGCCGCTCAGCGCAGTCTTGGTAAAGCTCAGACCGAAAGACAGGGCGATCACCGCCGCAATGGCGGCCTGCCAGCGTCGCACGTACTTCATGACCTCTCCAGAACCGAATTCGGTGGAACCAGCGTGAGGGGATTCAAGCACAGAGTGGCGGCTGAGGTCACTCAGACTCTGCTTCGTAGCAGGTCACGCAGTGCTGTTGCCCGCACGACGACGTGCGCGCGCCGTGCCATTGCCGGAAGGCTCTCGACGCCGAAACGACGTAGTACGGCTGACTTCGCGCGGCGCTCGATGGCGTTGTCATCGGGCAGCAGT
Source organism: Uliginosibacterium sp. sgz301328 (assembly GCF_041807905.1). Lineage (NCBI taxonomy): Bacteria > Pseudomonadati > Pseudomonadota > Betaproteobacteria > Rhodocyclales > Zoogloeaceae > Uliginosibacterium > Uliginosibacterium sp. sgz301328. Next base: position 36,331 of record NZ_JBGVSA010000016.1, on the reverse strand, counting down.
TGCTTGAGCGCTCGCGACACATCGCCGGTGAGGGCCTCGCCTCGGCCGTGTCATGTATGAGGTCCGCCAATGGCATCGGCAGCGGCACGACATGCAACACCATGACGGAGTGTTGCGACCGAATAGAGCGTTCTGGCGCGGTGAGCTTGCGCGGGGTTGGACACGCTCGCGTTGGGCGGTGCGTTGCCAAAGGCCGCGTCATTGAACGTCGATGGATATCGCGGACTCAATGGATCATCCGCGCCATTGAGTGTCTTCAATGACGCAGACTGCTATGTGTAACGTATTGATTGTGCTGCTGGAAACCTTGGTGGGCGGTACTGGGATCGAACCAGTGACCCCTGCCGTGTGAAGGCAGTGCTCTACCGCTGAGCTAACCGCCCAAGGCAAGACGTGTCGTCTTGGAGAGGCAGCATTATAGCGGTGTTTTCTGATCCGTCAAACGTTTTTCGTGGTTGCCGCTATCGTACCGACGCAGGCGCGGTGCCGGCGCCAGCCAGGGGCGGTGGGCCTCGATATCGGCGATGGAATCGTCACGCGTGAAGGACTAGGATGGCGGACGTGTCTGCGGTATGCAGACCGAATGGAGCTCCGGTTCAGGACGCCGAAGCTTGTCCATCTTCCACGGAGGTTTCCGAATGTCCTCCCCGCAATACAGCACCCCCACCAAGCTCATTCACTGGCTCACGGCGATCCTGGTGCTCGTCGCATTCATCTACGGCCCTGGCGGTTCAGAAACGCGGGTCTATTCGGCCTCGCGCGATTTCGATCGGCAACTGCACGAAACGCTCGGGCTGTGCGTGCTGGCCTTGTCAGTCATCCGGCTGTTATGGCGGGCGGCGGACAAGCGGCCAGCGCCGGAGGACGGCGCTCGGTGGATGCGGCGCACCGCTTCGGCGGTGCAGGTCATCCTGTTTGCACTGCTGTTCATCGTGCCGCTGACGGCAATATCCGGAGCATGGCTGGAGGGGCATCCGCTGACGCTGCTGCAGTCAGTCACGATTGCGCCGCCCATTCAGCCATCGCATGAACTCGGCGCGACGATTGCCGAACTGCACGGCTGGCTGGGTGACGTCATTCTTTGGGTGGCAGGGCTGCATGCCGCGGCGGCGTTGTTCCACCATTACGTGCTCAAGGACAACGTGCTGCGCAGGATGCTGCCGTCCCGAGGCTAGACGGCGCGACCGGCTTGACAGCGCAGGCGCTCCACTCGTTGCACGCGATGAAGGTTGCGCCGTGGCTGAGTCCTGTTTGCTGGCGGCTGATTCAGTATTGGTCCGTCAGCGGCGCTCCATCCGTTTGACGACCCAATGCAGTATGGCGAACGCACCCGTCATGCCGCCCAGCCCTGCGGCAAGACCGATGGCGATTCGCATGTTCGCGCTGTCGCCGAGCATGGCAAGTCCGCCTGACCAGATTGCCAGGGCAAAGAGGCTTGCCAATACCCACCACAGGAGCGCCATTGCCAGCGCGCGCACTACTCCGCTCATGCGTTCAGTTTTTCCGGTTGCGTCGTCGGGCTCCTATTGTCATATCGTCGCCCGGAAAACGCACGCAGCTTTTTTGGCAAGGCGCGGCGTAAACATCGCCCGCTGCGCCAAGTATTCACGCTTGCCAAGGACGAGCGCCAACGCCGCTGTGATGTTGTTGCCACGCGTCTGCTATTGCTCGCGACGATGCGGCTTGAGCCGGACGTAGACCTGCTTGCGCACGTGCGCGACGATTTCGCCCTCGGCGGTGGCGACATCCACGCTGAACCAATGCAGCACCTTGTCGCCGTTGGCGGCCGCGGTGCGGATTTCATCGACCACGGTTTCTTCGAGCGTGAAATGCGCGAACACATCCGCTTTGCCGGGCGCCACGAAATCGATCTCGCCCGCCTTGTCCCACACGTAATAGTCCTTGCCCAGTCGATGCAGCAGCAACAGCATCCACATGGGGTCGGTCATGGCGAACAGGTTGCCGCCAAAATGCACGCCCATGTAATTGCGGTTCCACGGCCGCAGGCGCATGCGGACGGTGGCGTGGCGCCAGTCGTCGTCGAGTTCGAGAACGCGGATGCTGCTGACGAGAAAGGGCGGCCAGAGGTTGACTAGCCGTTTGAAGGTGGATGCGCGCATGGAGGTCGTGCCGATCGAGATCAGATGCGATGAAACCATACGGACGCGTATGGTGCAATCGGCGCCGTGCCGCGACTGATCGACGGCGGTTACGGTTCGCCGCGCTGGACAGGCAACGATCCGCGCACTACCTTGCAGCGCGTAGCCGAGTCGCCCGGTGAGCGACAGGGTTGGGCCAGCGGGAGGAGACGGGCATGGTCATTGGCATTGATCTTATTGGCGCGCCGAGTGACGTTGGCGCCAGCACGCGAGGATGCTCGATGGGGCCCGAGGCGCTGCGCGTGGCCGGGCTGGGTGAGGCACTGGCCGACATGGGCATGGCGGTGCGCGACACCGGCAACCTGTTCGGGCCACAGAATCCGTGGCAACCGGCACAGGAAGGTTATCGCCACCTGCCCGAGGTGATTGCCTGGAACCGCCTGATCCACGATGCCTGCATGACGGCCTACGACGCCGGTCGCATGCCCTTGCTGATGGGGGGCGACCATTCGCTCGTGATCGGTTCGATCAGTGCCGCCGCGCGCCACTGTCGGCGCCAGGGCAAGCGCCTGGTGGTGCTGTGGCTCGACGCGCATGCCGATTTCAATACGTCATCGGTGACGCCCAGCGGCAATATTCATGGCATGCCGCTCGCATGTCTGTGCGGCGCCGGCCCGGACGAGCTTGTCGCCATGTCGGGCGAGGTGCCGGCGCTCAAGCCGGAAGCCATCTGCCAGGTAGGGGTTCGCTCGGTGGACTCCGGCGAGCGACATCTGGTCGAAGCGGCCGAGCTGGAGGTCTACGACATGCGCGCCATCGACGAATACGGCATGCGCGCCGTCATGCAGCGGGCGCTCTATGGCGTGGATGAAGATACGCACCTGCATGTCAGCTTCGATATCGATTTCCTCGATCCAGACATTGCGCCCGGGGGCGGCACGGTTGTGCCCGGCGGCCCGACCTATCGCGAAGCCCAGCTCTGCATGGAAATGATCGCCGACAGCGGGCGGCTTTCGTCGCTCGACGTGATGGAGCTGAACCCGGCGCTGGATGAACGCAATCGCACGGCGCGGCTGGCGGTGGATCTGGTTGAAAGTCTCTTCGGCCAATCCACGCTCGCGCGCAGACCGATCTAGCAGCTGTTCGACCTCTCCCATCGATTCGTTCATACAGTCTGACAGCCCCGGTTGCGTTACCGGACGGCGATATATGACTGTGTTCAAAGACCTTCCACTTCGTTTCCGCGTCGCAGGAGCCGGCGCGGCGCACTCCGCATACTTGTCGGCTGCGTCGGCCCGGCGGGCCGGCGACATACAAGCAAACACTGCGGAGAATGAAATGAAGTTTTCGAAGATCAATCGCGGCGGTCTGACCGCCATTGCCGCTGTCACGCTGCTTGCGCTGGGCGGTTGCGCGCAGAAGGGCGGCGGCATGAACGTCGACAACATGCTCAATGCCGGCATGATGGGCGTGCAGGCTGCCACGTTGAGCGATGCCGACATGCAGCAATTGACCAATGACTCGTGCACCAAGATGGACAAGACGAACAAGCTGGCGGGCGCGAAGGACAAATACTCCGTGCGCTTGGCCAACCTGATGAAGGGCATGCCGTCCTCGGTCAATGGCGCGACGATCAACTACAAGGTCTACATGACCAAGGACGTGAATGCCTGGGCCATGGCCAACGGCTGCGTGCGTGTCTACAGCGGTCTGATGGACATGATGAACGACGACGAAGTGCGCGGCGTCATCGGCCACGAAGTCGGCCACGTGGCGCTGGGCCACTCGCGCAAGGCGATGCAGGTGGCCTACGCCACGGCGGCGGCACGTGCTGCGGCTGGTTCGTTCGGTGGCTCGGTCGGGGCGCTGACGGATTCGCAACTGGGCGACATCGGTGAGGCGTTCGTAAATGCGCAGTTCTCGCAATCGCAGGAACTGGCGGCCGACAACTATTCCTTCGACCTGCTGACGAAGGCCGGCATGAAGCGCGAGGGTCTGAAGACCGGCTTCGAAAAGCTCGCCAAGCTCGGCAATGGACAGAGCAGCGTGTTCGATTCGCACCCGCCCTCGGCCGAGCGCGCACAGAACATCGCCAACCGCCTGGCGGGCAAGTAAGCGGCAACGGCGTCAGCGCACAAAAAAAGGCCACCGTGAGGTGGCCTTTCTGTTTGTTGTGAGCCGCATGGCGCGGTATCACTCGGCGTCGGCGCGTGCAGCGCGCTTGCGCTCGTGTTCCTTCAGGTAGCGCTTGCGCAGGCGGATGTTCTGCGGCGTGATTTCCACCAGTTCGTCGTCGGCGATGAACTCGATGGCGGATTCCAGCGTGAGCTGGATCGGCGGGGTCAGCGTGACGGCCTCGTCCTTGCCGGAGGCGCGAACGTTGGTCAGTTGCTTGCCCTTGATCGGGTTTACGACCAGATCGTTGTCGCGCGAGTGGATGCCGATGATCATGCCTTCGTACAGACGGTCGCCCGGGCTGACGAACATGCGGCCACGGTCCTGCAGGTTCCACAGCGCGTAGGCCACGGCGTCGCCGTCGTTCTGCGAAATCAGCACGCCGTTGCGACGTTCGGCCATCGTGCCCGCCATGGGGCCGTAGTCGTCGAAGACGTGGCTCGCCAGGCCGGTGCCGCGCGTCAGCGTCAGGAATTCGCCCTGGAAGCCGATCAGGCCGCGCGCCGGAATGCGATATTCCAGGCGCACGCGCCCCTTGCCGTCCGGTTGCATGTCCTGCAGTTCGCCACGGCGACGGCCGAGTTCTTCCATCACGGAGCCCTGGTGGTTTTCTTCGACATCCACCGTCAGCATCTCGTACGGTTCCTGCTTTTCGCCGTTGACTTCCTTGAACACCACGCGCGGGCGGCCGACCGCCAGTTCATAGCCTTCGCGGCGCATGTTTTCGAGCAGGATGGTCAGGTGCAGTTCGCCACGGCCGGAGACTTCGAACACATCGGCGTCGTCGGTGTACTTCACGCGCAGGGCGACGTTCTTGAGGAGTTCTTTTTCGAGGCGTTCGCGGATCTGGCGGCTGGTCACGTACTTGCCTTCGCGACCGGCCAGCGGCGAGCTGTTGACGATGAAGTTCATCGTCAGCGTCGGCTCGTCGACCGCGATGGGGGCCATGCCTTCGGGCTTTTCCGGGTCGCACAGGGTGACGCCGATGCCGACCTGGTCGATACCGCTGACCAGGATGATGTCGCCGGCTTCGGCCGATTCGGCCGCCGAACGCTCCAGACCCTGGAAGGTCAGCACCTGGCTGACCTTGGCCTTGCCGCGCGATTCATCGCCGTACATGACGACGACTTCCTGGTTCGGGCGGATGCGGCCCCGCTTGATGCGGCCGATGCCGAGCTGGCCGATGTAGGTGGAATAGTCCAGCGAGCAGATCTGTACCTGCAACGGGCCTTCGGCGTCGACTTCGGGTTGCGGCACGTGTTGCAGGATGGCGTCGAACAGCGGCTTCATGTCGGTGCCCGGCTTGTCGGCGTCGAGCATGGCGTAGCCGTTCAGGGCCGAGGCGTACACGACCGGGAAGTCGAGCTGCTCTTCGGTCGCGCCCAGCTTGTCGAACAGGTCGAAGGTGTGATTGATCACCCAGTCCGGACGCGCGCCCGGACGGTCGATCTTGTTGATCACGACGATCGGCTTGAGCCCCTGGGCCAGCGCCTTGCGGGTGACGAAGCGGGTCTGCGGCATCGGGCCTTCGACGGCATCGACCAGCAGCAACACGGAGTCGACCATCGACAGCACGCGTTCGACTTCACCGCCGAAGTCGGCGTGCCCCGGGGTGTCGACGATGTTGATGTGGGTGTCGCCGTACTGGATGGCGCAGTTCTTGGCCAGGATCGTGATTCCGCGCTCGCGTTCGATATCACCGCTGTCCATCACGCGTTCGGCAACCTGCTGGTTGTCGCGGAAGGTGCCGGATTGGCGAAGAAGCTGGTCCACGAGGGTAGTCTTGCCATGGTCGACGTGGGCGATGATGGCGATGTTGCGAATGGCGCGGGTCATGTGTTGTTGGGGGAGGCCGTTGATTTGAAAAAGCTTTCCATTCTACCACGCGGAGCGGGCACGAATGGCGCGTTGTGTATCCAAACGATTCAGCGCACGCGGGCCTTACAAGGCCTTTTCGGCGTGTCGGGCAGGCGCGCGACAGAACGCAAACAGGCTTTTAGAATGGCGCAACATTCATTACAGGAATTCTGATGCTAGCAATCATTGGCGGTAGCGGCCTGTCGAAATTGTCCAGCCTGGCGGTGGAGCGTCGTGAAGTCGTGCGCACACCTTTTGGCGAGCCCTCGGGCGCCCTGTTGTTCGGCCATGTCTGCGATCAGCCGACCGTATTCCTGGCCCGGCACGGCTACGGGCACACGGTGCCGCCGCATAAGGTCAATTACCGCGCCAACATCTGGGCGCTGCGCGAGGCCGGCGCCAAGTCCGTGCTGTCCGTGGCGTCGGTCGGTGGCATTCGCGCCGACCTCGTTCCAGGTTCGCTGGTGGTGCCGCATCAGATCATCGATTACACCTGGGACCGCCAGAACAGTTTCTTCGATGGCGGCGATACGCCGGTCGTGCATGTCGACTTCACCGAGCCGTATGACGCTGACCTTCGCCAGCGCATTCTCCGCGCCGGCGCGCAAGCGGGGGAAGCCTTGTTCGATGGTTCGATCTATGCCGCCACGCAGGGCCCGCGCCTGGAAACCGCCGCCGAGATCAATCGTTATGAGCGCGACGGTGCCGACATCGTTGGCATGACCGGCATGCCTGAAGCCGTGCTGGCGCGTGAACTGGAATTGCCTTATGCAGCGCTGGCGATGGTGGTGAATTTCGCCGCCGGTCGCGGAGAAAGCCGCAACGGCGTGCATCTGCAGAACATGACACAGACGGCACAGGGCATCATCGCCCGGGTGCATAACGTGCTGCAGCACATGTGTCTGGATTGCTGAGCCGGAGACCGCGATGATCCATGAAGTTCTCAAGATGGGCGACCCGCGCCTGCTGCGCCGCGCCCAGCCCGTGACACAGTTCGACACGCCGGAACTGCATGCGTTGGTGGCCGACATGTTCGAGACCATGGCGCACTTGTCGGGCGCCGGGCTCGCTGCGCCGCAGATTGGTGTGGACCTGCGATTGGTGATCTTTGGATTCGCGTCGAATGCACGCTATCCGCAAGCGCATGCCGTGCCCGAAACCGTCCTCATCAATCCGGTGCTCGAACCGCTTTCGGACGAAATGGAAGAGGGCTGGGAGGGGTGCCTTTCGGTGCCGGGCCTGCGCGGAGTGGTGCCGCGCTACCTGCGCTTGCGCTACAGCGGATTCGACCAGTTCGGTAGGCCTGTCGAGCGCGTGGCTGAGGGTTTTCATGCGCGCGTCGTGCAGCATGAGTGCGACCACCTCGATGGCATTCTCTATCCGATGCGCATCACAGATTTCTCTCGCTTCGGTTTCACCGACGTGCTGTTCCCGGAATTGGCAGGGCAGCCGGACGACTGACACGGTCCTGTAGTCCAAAGGCCGACACGCGCGATCCGCCAGGTATGGCGCGTGCGACCATCTGCGCACTTCCCCCGATGCAACAACAAAGGAGGCTGCGCATGCGCACGCACGCCATCGCCAAGGGATTGCTGTGGTTGGTCGTCACGCTGATCGCATTGCTGGCCGTGGCGGTTGTCGTGATCCTCACGTTCGACTGGAATCGCACGCGCGGCTGGATTGGCGAGAAAGTCTCGGAGGCCACGGGCCGGGAGGTGGTCATCCATGGGGATTTGACCCTGCACTGGACGCGCCCCTCGCCAAACGAGATCGGCCTGGCGCGATGGGTGCCCATGCCCCGCCTCGAAGCGCGCGACGTCACGATGAGCAACGCGCAGTGGGCCAGCGAGCCGCTGATGGCGCGCGTCGACTCGCTGGTCTTTCTCTTGCGGCCCGTACCGCTCCTCAACAAGAACCTGATCTTCAGAGAGATCGCCGTTGCGTCGCCCGACGTGAATCTCCAGCGGCTGAAGGATGGCCGCAACAACTGGACGCTGACGCCGCGGCAGGCCTCGTCGGGTCCGAGTCGATGGCGCGTCCAGGTGGAGAATGTCGTCCTGCGCCAGGGGCATCTGACCTACGACGACGCGCAGGGCGACATGGCGTTCGATGTCACCGCGCAGACCTTGCCGGCGGACGCTGCGCCCTACGGGATCGGTTTTGCCGTGAAGGGGCGCTACCACAAGGGCACGATCGAAGGTACCGGGCGAGGCGGCGCGGTGCTGGCCTTGCAGGACCCGTCCCGGCCGTTTCCGGTGGAGGGCAAGGTCAAGATCGGTTCGACGCACGTCGACCTGGCCGGCACCTTGTCCAATCCGGCTCACCTTACGGGGCTGGACATGCGCCTGAAGGTGTCAGGTGTGAGCATGTCGCAGCTCTATCCGCTGACAGGCATCACGCTGCCCGATACGCCGCCCTACACGACGCAGGGCCGCTTGATCGGAACGCTCGCGAGCCAGGGCGGTACCTGGAAGTACGAGAATTTCACGGGGCGTGTCGGCGGCAGCGACTTGTCGGGCACCATCCAGTTCGCCGCGCGGCAGCCGCGCCCGCAACTGACGGGCACGCTGCTATCGAAGACCCTGCGCTTCGAGGATCTGGGCCCGTTGATCGGCGCAGACTCGGACGCCGAAAAAGCCGCGCGTGAAGCGCCGCCGCAGAAAAAGCGTCCGGGCAAGGTGCTGCCGGACGAGCCTTTCCGTGTCGAGCGCTGGGACAAGATCGACGCGGACGTGCGCTTTACCGGGCAGCACATTGTGCGCGACGAAAATCTGCCCATCGATCGGCTCACCACGCATCTGATCCTGAAGGATGGCGTTCTGACGCTCGACCCTCTGGATTTCGCCATGGCGGGCGGCAATTTCACCAGCAAGATCACGCTCGATTCCGGCGCCAAGCCCATAAAGACCACGTTGCGCGCGGACGTGCGCCGCCTGCAATTGAAGCAGTTGTTTCCGAAGGTGGACAGCATGCGGGGCAGTGTGGGGCAGGTGAATGGCGATATTGCACTATCGGCCCAGGGCGATTCGGTGGCCTCGATGCTGGGAGGCTCGAACGGTGAGATGCGTTTGCTCGTCAATCAGGGCAGCTTCAGCAAGTTCTTGCTGGAAGCCGCGGGGCTGAACGTCGGCAGCGTCGTCGTCACCAAGCTGTTCGGCGACAAACAGGTGAAACTCAATTGCCTGGCAGGAGATTTTGCCGTGCGGGACGGCGTGGCGCGCACGCGCGACTTCATCTTCGACACTGAGGATGCCTACATCACCGTGGATGGTGCGGTCGACTTCAAGACCGAACAACTGGATTTCACGATCAAGCCGGAGCAGAAGGGCGTGCGCATCGTGTCGCTGCGCGCACCGTTGTACGTCAAGGGCACGCTGGGAGACCCAAAGGTATCGGTCAATGCGGGGGTGGTGGCGCTCAAGGCAGGCGGCGCGGTTGCGTTGGCCTTGTTGGCGCCGGTAGCGACGGCCATCCTGCCGTTAACGAATATCCCGACCGAGCAGGCAGCGGATTGCTCGGCCGCGTTGGCGAGGATGAATCACAAGGCCAAGGCACCGCCCGCAGGAAAGCGCTCCAGCCCTTGATTGCGCGTGCCGCCGCGAATCAGTCCGACGCCGTTGCCAGCTTCGGCTTGGAGCGAAGCAGTGCTCCGATGACGAGGATGGTGATGGCCACGCTCAGCAAGGTCGGGAGTGCGAAGAAATAGAGGCTATTGACGACGCACAGTGCGACGTAGCCGATGAGCAGGGTGAGCATCAGCGGCCGCGCGTGGGCGGGTTCACGTTCGACCAGGGAGCCCATCTGCCAGGCCAATACGCCAAGAACGAAAAGCCACACGCTGACCAGCAGGCCGAATCCGAAGTACGTGTCCCAGTAACTGTGAGTGGTGCCCCCGAAATCGAAGTCATGGCTGCGCATCATGTACAGCACGAGGCCTTCGAGGCTGTCGCGGGCGTGGATGGTGTAGAGCGCCCAAGTGTGGGCGATACCGTAGAGCAGGGTGGTAATGGCTGCAAGGCGCAGCGCAAAGGAGGGGCGCATTCGGGACTCCGTCGGGGCTGCGACGTGGACTGCGCGCGCAGCCAGAAGTGCCGCGCCGGCCGTCGGAAAGCCTGCCGCTCGACGGATGGTCGTAGGCGTTAAACGCGCAGACGCTCGATGAGATCCGATTCGAGCTGCACGAGGCGGCCGCTATGGTCGAGCGCCGGACCGCTCACGAGGAACGTATCTTCCGCTCGCTCCCCCAACGTGGCGATCTTGGCGGTATGGATGTTGATGCCGTGCTCGGCCAGTGTGCGGGCCACCGTGTAGAGCAGGCCGGGACGGTCGGCGGCCACGATCGACAGAATGAAGTGCTGTCCCCGTTCGTCCGGCTGCAGCGACACGGCCGGCGCGATGGGAAAGTGCTTCAACTGGCGAGAAATCCGCCCGTTCGAGGGGGTGTCCAACTCGCCCTGGCGAGTGAGGCGCTCAGTCAGTTCATGTTCGATGAAGGCAATCACATCCCGGTAATCGGGCGTGTGGCCCGGATCGAGCACGATGAAGCTGTCGAGCGCGTAACCGTGGTTGGTGGTGTGGATCTTGGCATCCAGGATGCTGTAGCCAAGCTTGGCAAAGAAGCCGCAAAGCCGCGCGAACAAATCCTTCTGGTCGCGCGTATAGACCATCACCTGCAAGCCTTCTTCGATGCGACTGGGGCGCGCCTTGACCACCGGCACATCGGTATTGGGCCGGTAGTACAGCATGCGTGCGTGCCAGGCGATCTCTTCGCCGTCGTGCCGCATGAAGTACACGGTATCGAGATCGTTCCAGAGCGCTTTCTCGACACCATCCTGCAAGCCGAAGAAGCGCAGACGTTGCCGTGCCTGTTGCTGGCGTTCCTCGACCCCTTGCGCTTGCTCGGGTGTGTCGCCCTGTAGCAGTTTGCGGGTGATGAGAAAGAGGTCTTCCAGGAGCTTGGCCTTCCAGCCGTTCCACACCTTGGGGCTGGTGCCGCGGATGTCGGCATGGGTCAGGATGTAGAGCGCCGTGAGCCGGCGTTCGTTGCCGACCAGGTTGGCAAAGTTGCGGATCACCTCTGGGTCGGCAAGATCCTGCTTCTGCGCCACTTGCGACATCGTCAGGTGATGCTCCACCAGCCACACGACGAGATCGGTGTCCTCCCGCCAAAGATCATGCGTGCGACAGAAGCGGCGGGCGTCGGCCATGCCGAGCTTGGAGTGGTCGCCGCCGCGGCCCTTGGCGATGTCGTGGAACAGCGCCGCGATGTAGAGCAGCCAGGGGCGCTCAAGGCCCGAGAACAGGCGCGTGAGCAGCGGGTACTCGTGGGCGTGCTCTTCGAGCGCAAAGCGGCGAACATTGCGCAGCACCTGCAGGATGTGCTGATCCACCGTGTAGACGTGGAACAGGTCGTGCTGCATCTGCCCGACGATACGACCGAACGCTGGAATGTAGGCGCCCAGGATTTCGTACTGGTTCATACGCCGGAATTCGTGCGTCTGCCCGTGCGGCGCGCGCAGGATATCGAGAAACAGCGCGTGATTGACCGGGTCGCGCCGGAATTTGGCGTCAATGAGCTTACGGCCGCGCCACAGCGCGCGCAGCGTTCGTACGCTCATGCCTTGCAGCTCGCGCGTCTGCATCATCAGCAGAAAGGCTTCGAGCAGCGCACTCGGATGGCGGACGAAAACCTCGTCGTCGACGATGTCGAGCAGTTCACCTTCGGCCTGGAAGCGCTCGTTGATCGGGCGCGTCTGGCATGCGGCCAGCGGCTGGTAACGGGTGGCAAGGTTCTGCAGCAGGATGGTGTTGAGTTGCGTGATCTGCTTTGCCACGCGGTAGTAGCGCTGCATCATGCGTTCCGAGGCACGCTTGCCGCCGCTGGCGGCGATGCCCGCGGATTGGGCCAGCGCTTCCTGGAAGTCGAAAATCAGCCGGTCTTCGCGCCGCCCGGCGATGTAGTGCATGCGGATGCGCACGAGTTGCATGAAGCGCTCGGCGCTGCGCAGTTCTGTCGCAGTGCTGGCGTTGATCAGCCCGTTGGCCGCCATCTGCTTCCAGGTCGTGCCCAGACCGGCCGCGAGCGACACCCAGACCATCACCTGCAGATCACGCAGTCCGCCAGGGCTTTCCTTGCAGTTCGGCTCCAGCGAATAGGGTGTGTGGTTGAAGCGGTTGTAGCGTTGTTCCTGCTCGGCACGCTTGGCGTGGAAAAACGCTTCGGAATCGAAGTCGGAACACAGCCTGCGCGTGAATGTCTTGTACAGCGGCACGCTACCCGTCAGGCGGCGCGATTCGAGCAGATTGGTCTGGATAGTGACGTCGCGGGATGCTTCGGACAGGCATTCGTCGATGGTGCGCACGCTGTGGCCGATTTCCAGCCCGAGATCCCACAGCAGGCCGATGAAGCGCTCGATGTGCTGGCGCAGCGAATCGTCCGGCTCGTCCGCGAGCAGTACGAGGATATCGACGTCGGAGTACGGATACAGCTCACCGCGGCCGTAGCCGCCCACGGCCACCAGCGTGGCGCTTTCGGGCAATTCGCATAATGCCCACAGTTCGGAGAGGACACTGTCGACCAGCTTGCAGCGCCCATGCAACAGCCGGGCCGGGCGCGGACTTGCTTCGAATTCGGCGCGCAGCGTGCGTTGGCCTTCGGTGAGGCGGGCGCGCAGGGCGGCGAGGTTCGTGCGGGGAATCTCCGCGCTGGCCGGGGCATTCATGCAGCAGTCCTCAGGCAGCGACGGCGCTGGCCAGCTTGATGTCCGGGCGTTCCAGTACCCATGCCGGCGGGGGCGGCGAGCCGGCCGAGAGGGTCAGGACTTCGACGCCTTCGGCGGTCACGACCACGGTGTGTTCCCATTGAGCCGACAGCGAGCGGTCGCGCGTGACGATCGTCCAGCCGTCCGGCAGTTCGGAGATGGCCGCCTTGCCGGCGTTGATCATCGGCTCGATGGTGAAGATCATGCCTTCGCGCAGTTCAACGCCAGTGCCCGGGCGGCCGTAGTGCACCACCTGCGGTTCTTCGTGGAAGTTACGGCCGATGCCGTGGCCGCAGAATTCGCGCACGATCGAATAGCCGGACGACTCGCCCAGCTTCTGGATGACATGGCCGATGTCGCCAAGGCGTGCGCCCGGGCGTACCTGACCGATGCCTTGCCACATGCATTCGTAGGTCACCTGCGTCAGTCGTTTGGCCTGGATGCTGGCGTCGCCCACGATGAACATGCGGCTGGTGTCGCCAAAGAAACCGTCCGGCGTGATGACTGTGACGTCGATGTTCAGCACGTCGCCGCGCTTGAGCGCCTTGTTGTTGGGGATGCCGTGGCAGACGACGTGATTGACGGAGGTACAGATCGACTTGGGGTAGGGGGTGTATCCCGGCGGCGCGTAGTTCAGCGTGGCAGAGACGGTGCCCTGTTGTTTCATGTATTCGCTGGACAGTCGGTCGAGCTCTTCGGTGGTCACGCCGGGTTGCACATGCGGCGTGAGATGGTCGAGGACTTCCGATGCGAGCCGGCAGGCTACGCGCATCTTGGCGATTTCGTCGGGGGTTTTGATATTGATGCTGCCCATGCTGCGGCGCGTTCCGTAGTTTTGTGGTAAGCGATCAAGGCTAGCGCTTTTGCGGCCCTGCGGCAATCGTCGCGGCCGTCATCAGTGTGCTTTGGTTGAGGTTTTCGACTTGAGCGAAGGGGCTGCTCGCTGATACACTAGCGGGCTAAGTCGATCCGGAGTTTATCGGGTCGGCTAATTCGCACGCCCACGATTTACCGGGTTCGCTTCCCAGATGGGGGCGATAAGGCTCCAGCCAAGACTGCAAAGCAGGGCTGGAGCGTCGCGGGCGGAGGTCAAAACCCTTGTAACTGGAGTTACACACATGTCTGTCACGATGCGTCAGATGCTGGAAGCGGGTGTCCATTTCGGTCACCAGACCCGTTTCTGGAACCCCAAGATGGCCCCGTATATCTTTGGTCATCGCAACAAGATTCACATCGTCAACCTGGAGAAGACCCTCCAGAAGTACAACGAAGCCATGGCTTTCGTGAAGAAGCTGGCGTCCAACCGCGGTACCATCCTCTTCGTTGGTACCAAGCGTCAGGCTCGCGAAATCCTGGCCGAAGAAGCGCAACGCTGCGACATGCCGTACGTCGATGAGCGCTGGCTGGGCGGCATGCTCACGAACTTCAAGACCGTGAAGGGTTCGCTCAAGCGCCTGAAGGATATGGAGCAGATGTTCGAAGACGGTTCGATCGAACGCCTGTCGAAGAAAGAAGCCCTGATGACCCAGCGCGAGCTGGCCAAACTGCAGAAGAGCCTGGGCGGCATCAAGGAAATGAACGGCCTGCCCGACGCGCTGTTCGTGATCGACGTTGGCTACCACAAGATCGCCATCACCGAAGCCCAGAAGCTGGGTATCCCGGTCGTGGCCGTGGTCGATACCAACCACTCGCCGGACGGCGTCGATTATGTCATCCCGGGTAACGACGACTCGTCGCGCGCGATCCGCCTGTACGCTCAAGGCGTGGCTGACGCCGTGCTGGAAGGCAAGAGCCAGGTCGTGGCCGACCTCGTTGCTGCAACTTCCGACGAGTTCGTCGAAGTGCAGGACAGCGCTGAGCAGCAGTAATACAGCATTGCAGTACCGCGGCGCCCGTCCGGGCGTTGCGGTGCGAGCGGCCCCCGTCCTGGGGGCTCGTTCCCAAGAATTTCAATCTAGATTCAGGAGTTAGCATGGCGGCAATCACTGCAAGCATGGTCGGCGAGCTGCGCGCGAAGACCGATGCACCCATGATGGAATGCAAGAAGGCCTTGACCGAAGCCGATGGCGACATGGGCAAGGCCGAAGAAATCCTGCGCATCAAGCTGGGCAACAAGGCTGGCAAGGCCGCAGCCCGCGTCACGGCTGAAGGCGTGGTCGGCACCTATATTTCGGCCGATGGCAAGTTGGCCGCGATCGTCGAAGTGAACTGCGAAACCGACTTCGTCGCCAAGAACGACGACTTCCTCGCCTTCACCAAGAGCGTCGCTCAGTTGGTCGCGGAAAAGAACCCGGTCGACGTCGAAGCCCTGTCGGCTCTGCCGCTGGAAGGCTCGACGGTCGACGCCGTGCGCGTTGCGCTGGTCGGCAAGATCGGCGAGAACATCTCGGTTCGCCGCTTCGTCCGCATCGAAGCCAAGGGCCAGGTGGCCCAGTACATCCACGGCGGCGCCAAGATCGGCGTGCTGGTCGACCTGGTCGGTGGCGCCGATGATCTGGCTCGCGACATCGCCATGCACATCGCCGCCAGCAAGCCCAAGGCCCTGAGCGCCGAAGGCGTGGCGCAAGAACTGATCGACACCGAGCGTCGCGTGGCCCTGGAAAAGGCCAAGGAAGCCGGCAAGCCGGAAGCGATGCTGGAAAAGATCGCCGAAGGTTCGGTGCAGAAGTTCCTGAAGGAAGTCACCCTGTTGGGTCAGCCCTTCGTCAAGGACGACAAGCAGACCATCGACCAGTTGCTCAAGTCGAAGTCTGCCTCGGTGTCGAGCTTCACCCTGTACGTGGTGGGCGAAGGCATCGAGAAGAAGGTGACCGACTTCGCCGCTGAAGTCGCTGCGCAGCAAGCCGCTGCTCAAGCGCGCTAAGGCGGGGGGTCCAGCACATGGCCGCTGCCTATAAACGAATCCTGCTCAAGCTCTCGGGCGAGGCCCTCATGGGGGACGACGCCTACGGCATCAACCAAAGCGTCGTATCGGGTATCGTTGCCGACGTTGCCGAAGTCTCCCGCCTGGGCGTGGAAGTCGGCATCGTCATCGGCGGCGGCAATATTTTCCGCGGCATGGCCGGTGCGGCCTCCGGCATGGACCGGGCTACCGCGGACTACATGGGCATGCTGGCCACCATCATGAACGCCATGGCGCTGGCAGACGCTTTCCGCGTTGCCGGCGTCACTGCGCGCGTTCAGTCCGCCCTCAAGTGTGATCAGGTCGTCGAGCCGTACATCCGTGGCAAGGCGATCCGCTATCTCGAAGAAGGGCGCATCGTGATCTTTGCCGCCGGTACGGGCAATCCGTTCTTCACGACCGATACAGCAGCCGCGTTGCGCGGTGTGGAAATCGGCGCCGAGGTGGTGCTCAAGGCGACCAAGGTTGACGGTATTTACACCGCCGACCCCAAGAAAGATCCGGCCGCCACGCGTTACGCGACGGTCAATTTCGATGAAGCAATTTCGCGCAACCTGCAGGTCATGGATGCCACGGCTTTTGCGCTGTGCCGCGACCAGAAGTTGCCGATCAAGGTTTTCAGTATTTTCAAGCCGGGTGCGTTGCGTCGCGTCGTGATGGGCGAGGACGAAGGCACGCTGGTGCATATCTGAGGGGCGGAAGATGATTCCCGAGTTGAAGAAGACCACTGAAGGCAAGATGCAGAAGTCCATCGAGGCGCTCAAGAACGACCTCGGCAAGGTGCGCACCGGTCGCGCCAGCACGGGTCTGCTCGATCACGTGATGGTCGATTACTACGGCAACCCGACCCCGATCCCGCAAGTCGCCAACGTGACGCTGGTCGATGCGCGCACGCTGGGCGTGCAGCCGTGGGAAAAGAACATGGTTGCCAAGGTCGAGAAGGCCATTCGCGATTCCGACCTGGGGCTGAACCCGGCCACCGTTGGCGACCTGGTGCGCGTGCCGATGCCCGCGCTGACTGAAGAGCGTCGCAAGGATCTGATCAAGGTTGTGCGTGGCGAAGGCGAAAACGCCAAGGTGGCCGTGCGCAATCTGCGTCGCGATGCCAATTCGGCGCTCAAGGATGCCGTCAAGGCCAAGGAGATCTCCGAGGATGACGAGCGCCGCGCGCAGGACGACGTGCAGAAGTTGACCGACAAGTCGATCGCCGAGATCGACCGGCTGCTGGCACAGAAGGAACAAGAACTGATGCAGGTATAGTTCCAGTCTCGCCCGTGCCGGACGACGATGGGTCTCATCGCGGATCGGCAACGCGGGATGTTGGGGTGGGTGTCGACAGGCACCGGGCGGGCAGGAAGCAATCCGGGTGTGGGCCGCAAGGTCTGCGCAGACGGGGCGTCCGGCCCGCATTTGTTTTGTAGGTCCGTGCGAGCCTGTGCGGACATCTGTCGCCGTCTCACCGTGTGTTCAATGCGGCCGGCCGCTGCCCGCCTAGCACCGAGTTCTCGTCATGCCCTTGTCGCGTTTCATCAGTTCTACACGCGAGATTCCTCCGGCCGGCGCCATGCCGCGTCACATTGCCATCGTGATGGACGGCAACGGACGCTGGGCCAGGAAACGCTTTCTGCCGCGCATTGCCGGCCACAAGCGCGGCGTCGATACGGTGCGAGCCATGGTGAAGCGCTGCATCGCGTTGGGCGTGGAACACCTTACTCTGTTTGCCTTCAGTTCCGAAAACTGGCGCCGACCGCCCGACGAGGTCGCCTTTCTCATGAAGCTGTTCCTGCAGGTCCTGAGCGACACCGCTTCGCGCCTGCACCGCAACAATGTGCGGCTGCGCATCATCGGCGACCTTTCGCGTTTTGATGATCAACTCGTCAAGGCGGTGCGCGAAGCCGAAGCGCTGACTGCCGGTAATACGGCACTGACCTTGTCGATTGCCGCCAATTACGGCGGCCGCTGGGACATCCTCAACGCGGTCAATCGCATGGTCGAGGCGCATCCGGAAAAGCGTGGTCGCTTTACCGAAGACGATCTGGCCCCGTACCTTGCACTGGCCGACGCCCCCGAGCCCGATCTTTTCATTCGTACGGGCGGCGAAGAGCGGGTGAGCAACTTCCTGCTCTGGCAGATGGCCTATACCGAGTTCTATTTCACCGACAAGTTGTGGCCGGATTTCGACGATGCCGCACTGGACGAGGCCATCCGTTCGTTCCAGCAGCGTGAGCGTCGTTTCGGTCGAACCAGCCAGCAACTCGTCGAAGACAACAACAAACATCCGGACTCCGCCGAACATGCTTAAATCCCGCGTCCTGACCGCCATCGTTCTGGCTGTCGCCCTGCTGGCTGCGATTTTCGCGCTGCCCGTGAAAATCCTCGGCCTGCTCGTCGGTGCCATCGTGTGGCTGGCGGTCGGTGAGTGGGCTCGTCTCGTCAAGATGGAACGCCTGGGCGGCATGATGTTCCAGACCATCATCGCGCTGATCGTGATCTGGTATGGACTGGCGGACCCGTCGGTCAACCGCGGCATGCTGTTGATGCTGATCTTCCTGTGCGCGCTGTCGTTCTGGATCCTGACGGCCCCGGGCTTGCTGAAGTTGTTCATGCCGCTGGGCTCCGGCTACGTGGCCTATCTGATCGGCGCGACCGTGTTCATTCCGGCCGGCATCGCCATGATCTTCCTCGTCCAGGTCAGTCCGTGGATGCTGCTGGCCGCGCTGGCGCCCGTGTGGATTGCCGATATCGCCGCCTTTTTCGTTGGACGCGCCTTCGGCCGCCGCAAGCTCGCGCCGACCATCAGCCCCGGCAAGAGCTGGGAAGGCGCCATCGGCGCCGTGGCGGCCGTGGTCATTTACGCCATCCTGCTGTGGGCCCTTGTGCCTGCAATTGCCTCGCGGGCAAGCATTTCTCTCATGATCCTCATCGCCATCGTCTATACCGCGATGAGCGTCGTGGGAGATCTTTTTGAATCCATGGTCAAGCGCCATGCCGGGGTGAAGGACAGCGGAACGCTGTTGCCCGGCCACGGCGGCATTCTCGACCGCATCGACAGCGTGCTGCCCACCCTTCCGCTTGCCGCAGCGCTGGTGGTGTGGCTGCACTGAGCGTTTTCAGCAGGTCACTCAATGAACAAGCAAGTCCTCAGCATCCTTGGCGCGACCGGATCGATCGGGCTGAGCACACTGGATGTCGTGGCGCGTCACCCCGAGCGATTCGAGGTCTTCGCGCTGACCGGGCATCGCCAGGTCGAAAAACTGGCCGAACTGTGCCGCCAGCATGCCCCCAGGATTGCCGTGGTGGCCGGTGCGTCGGAAGCACAGACCTTGCGCGAGCTGCTTGGTGCAGGCGCGCGCACGGAGGTTCTGCATGGTGCATCTGCGCTCGATATGGTTGCCAGCGCACCGGAGGTGACGACAGTGATGGCGGCGATTGTGGGGGCGGCGGGCCTGTCGTCTTCGCTCGCGGCCGCGCGTGCCGGCAAACGCCTGCTGCTGGCAAACAAGGAAGCACTGGTGATGGCGGGCGAGCTCTTCATCGATGCCGTGCGCGCCGCCGGTGCGACCCTGTTGCCGATCGATAGCGAGCACAATGCGATCTTCCAGTCGTTGCCGGCTGGCTTTGATTACGGGCTCAACCAGTGCGGCGTGCGACGCATTGTGCTGACCGCTTCGGGGGGGCCGTTTCGTACTGCAGCGGTTGACTCCTTGCACACCGTCACGCCGGATCAGGCTTGCGCGCACCCCAACTGGGTGATGGGCCGCAAGATCTCGGTCGATTCGGCCACGATGATGAACAAGGGGCTCGAGGTCATCGAAGCGCGCTGGCTGTTCGGCGTGCCGGGCGAGCGCATCGGCGTGCTCATTCATCCGGAAAGCGTCATCCATTCGATGGTCGAGTACGACGACGGCTCGGTGCTGGCGCAATTGGGCAATCCCGACATGCGAACTCCCATTGCCCATGCCTTGTCCTATCCGCAGCGCATTTCGGCGGGTGTCAGCCCGCTCAATCTTGCCAAGGTGGGGCGATTGACTTTCGAAGATCCAGACTTCCGACGTTTTCCGTGCCTGCAATTGGCCTATCAGGCTCTGCAGGCTGGCGGCACTGCGGCGGCGTCGCTCAACGCCGCCAATGAAGAGGCGGTCGCGGCGTTTCTCGGTGGAAAGCTCCGTTTTGATCGCATCGCCGGCACGGTTGGCGAAGTGCTCGAACAGGCCTCGCATGCCTCGGCTTCGTCGCTCGGGGATGTGCTGGACGCGGACGCGAGGGCGCGTCATGCTGCACGGGAATTGATCCGAGCGTACGCCTGACACCATGGGTCTCTTGCACTACATCTGGTACTTCCTCCTGGCGCTGGCGATTCTCATCGCCGTGCACGAGTACGGCCATTACCTTGCGGCGCGGCTGTGTGGCGTGAAGGTGCTGCGCTTTTCGCTCGGCTTTGGCCGCACCGTATTTTCGCGACGCGTCGGGCCGGACCAGACCGAATGGGCCGTCAGTCTCATCCCCTTGGGAGGCTACGTACGCATGCTCGACGAGTCGGAAGGAGACGTGCCCTTCGAAGATCGTCATCGTGCCTTCAATCGTCAGCCTGTCTGGAAACGCTGCATCATCGTGGTCGCCGGGCCCCTGGCGAACTTCATTCTCGCCATTGCTGTGTATTGGGGCATCTACATGACCGGCTCGCAGGAACTGGCGCCGGTGCTGGGGCCTGTGACGGTCGCTTCGCCAGCCGAGCGGGCCGGATTGATCGAAGGCGGGCGCATCACGCGTATCGACGGTGAGCCTGTGTCGTCATGGGCCGATGTGCGTTGGTTGGTGGTTGATCGTGGCATCGATCGGGAGCGAGTCGACATCGAATCCGTGTCGCCCAATGGCTCGACGCAGATCGGGCAGCTCGATCTTTCCGGCATCGTGATCGATGACCGTGCCAGCGATGCCATGACTCAGATCGGTCTGAGTCCGGCCATTCCTCCTATCGCCCCCGTGGTGGGAACCGTCGTTGCGGGTGGCGCGGGCGAGAAAGCCGGCTTGCGCGTCGGCGACCGCATTCTTGCGGTAGATGGGCAGTCGGTGGACGAATTCCGTCAGTTCGCGCAGATCGTCGCTGCGCATCCCGGCCAGGTTCTGTCTTTGCGCATCCAGCGTGGCGCTCAGACCCTCGATCTGCAAGCCACGCCCGAAGCCGTGGGCGATGGTGGTGCGCCGAAAGGGCGTCTGGGCGTGGGCGTGCGCGAAGACCGCGAAGCGCTCGCCAAGAGCTTCGTCACGGTGAGCTATCCACCGATCGAGGCGTTCTCGCGCGCGGTCGGTCAGACCTGGCACACCACCACGTTCAGCCTCAAGGTGATGTGGAAGATGCTCACCGGAGAGGTGTCCATCCGCAATGTCAGCGGTCCGGTGACGATTGCCGACTACGCGGGGCAGACCGCGCGCGCCGGGTTCGATGCATACGTACGCTTCCTTGCGCTCGTAAGCATCAGTCTGGGCGTGCTCAACCTCTTGCCTGTGCCGATCCTTGATGGCGGGCACTTACTGTATTATGTCGCCGAAGCAATCCGGGGGAAGCCTTTGTCCGAGCGGGTGATGGTGCTTGGGCAGAAGGCTGGTTTTGCCATTCTCGCTTCGCTCATGGCGCTTGCGTTTTTCAACGATCTGAACCGCCTGCTGTTCGGCTGACCTGAATGAAAATTAGATATCTCTCCGCAGCCATCGTATCGCTGTTTTCTCCCATCGCGTTCGCATTGACTCCCTTCGTCGTCAAGGATATCCGTGTCGAAGGCATCCAGCGTACCGAGGCCGGGACCGTATTCAACTATCTGCCCATCCGCATCGGCGACACCGTCAATGACGACAAGGTGTCGCAAGCGATCAAGTCGCTCTACGGTACGGGCTTCTTCCGCGACGTCCGCATCGAGTCCGACAAGGACGTGCTGGTCGTCATCGTGGAAGAGCGACCGGCCATCGCGCAGATCAGCTTTTCGGGCAACGACGAATTCAAGACCGACGACCTGCTCAAGGGCCTGAAGGAAGCGGGTATCTCCGAATCGCGCACCTTCGACCGTTCGCTGCTCGACAAGGCCGAGCAGGAAATCAAGCGCCTGTATCTCACCAAGAGCTACTACGGTGTCCGGATCAAGACCACCGTGTCGCCGCTCGAACGCAACCGGGTTGCGATCAACTTCGAGATCGACGAAGGTGAAGTCGCCAAGATCAAGGACGTGAAGATCATCGGCGCCACCAAGTTCAAGGAGAGCACGCTCCTCGATCTGATGACGCAGGAGACCACCGGGATGTGGTCGTGGTGGAACAAGAACGATCGCTACTCCAAGCCCAAGCTCCTCGGTGACCTGGAGGCGATCAAGTCCTACTACATGGACCGCGGCTACGTCGACTTCAACGTTGAGTCGACACAGGTTTCGATCACGCCCGATCGCAAGAACGTGTACATCACCATCGCCATCCACGAAGGTGAGCAATACAAAATTTCGACAGTCAAGCTGGCCGGCGACCTGATCGTTCCGGACGACGAGCTCAAGCCGCTGGTCAAGGTCAAGCCGGGCGACATCTTCTCGCGCGCGCAGATCAACGACACCAGTAAAGCGCTGACCGACCGCTTCGGCAACGATGGCTATGCGTTTGCCAACGTCAACGCGTCGCCGGACATCGACAAGGAAAATCGCGAAGTCGCGCTGACCTTCTTCGTCGATCCGGGTCGTCGCGCCTACGTCAACCGCATCAATATCGCAGGCAACAACAAGACGCGCGACGAAGTCATCCGCCGCGAACTGCGCCAGCCTGAAGGGGCTTGGTTCGATCGGGAAAGCGTGGAGCGTTCCAAGACGCGCCTGGACCGCACCGGCTTCTTCGATGAAGTGAATCTGCAGACCAAGGCGGTCGAAGGTACGACCGACCAGGTCGACCTCAATGTGAACGTCAAGGAACGTCCGACCGGCAACGTCACGCTTGGCGTCGGCTATTCGCAGGTCGACAAGGTCGTGCTGAGCGCGGGCATTGCACAGAACAATCTGTTCGGTACGGGCAACTCGCTTTCGTTGAACCTGAACACCGGCAAGACGAACAAGACGCTGGCGCTGTCCTACACGAATCCGTACTGGACGCCAGATGGCATCAGCCGCGGCTTCGATGCCTACCACCGCGAAGTGAACACCGATAGCGACACGATTTCGGTGGCGCGCTACAAATCGAAGTCCGACGGTGTTGGCGTGCGCTTTGGCGTGCCGGTGACCGAAGACGACACCATCAACTTCGGTGCCACGCTCGATCGCACGAATATCGAAACCTTCGATGATTCGCCGCAGCAATACGTCGACTTCGTGAATCAGTTCGGCAATGACACGACGACGCTGGCGCTGACCGCTGCATGGTCCCGCGACAAGCGCGACAGTCTTGTCTACCCGACGACCGGCCTGTACCAGCGCGTCGGCCTGGAACTTGCGACCCCGCCGCTGGAACAGCGTTACTACAAGGCGTCGTACCAGATCCAGAACTTCACACCGCTGAACCGCACCTTCACCCTGATGCTCAATGCCGACTTCGGCTATGCCAAGGGCTACGGCGGCAAGCCCCTGCCGTTCTACAAGAACTACTACGCGGGCGGTATCGGTTCGGTGCGTGGTTTTGACGACAGCTCACTCGGCCCCAAGGTCAAGAACCCGGACGGTAGCGATAGTGATGAGGCGCTGGGTGGTAATCGTCGGATCGTGACGAACGCGGAACTGCTGTTCCCGTTCCCCGGCATGAAGGAACAGGATCGCTCCGTGCGCTTGTCGGTATTCATCGACGGCGGCCAGGTATGGGGCGAGGATCAGAAGGTCAAACTGTCGGACATGCGCTGGAGTACGGGTGTCGCCCTGTCGTGGGCATCGCCGATCGGTCCGCTGAAATTCAGTATCGGCTATCCGATCAAGAAGGAAGAAGGCGACAAGTCGCAGCGCTTCCAGTTCCAGTTGGGCCAGATTTTCTAGGAGACACGCAGTGCGTAAAGGCATTCTCTGCGTAGTCCTGTCGTTGTGCGTGGCTGCTCCGGCCTTGGCGCAAGAGATACGTATCGGTTTCGTCAATGCCGATCGCATCATGCGCGAGTCGGCCCCCGCATTGCGGGCGCAGAAAAAGCTCGAGAAAGAATTCGAGCGCCGCGAACAGGACCTCAACCGCGTGGCCAAGCAACTGCAGGCCATGCAAGACAATCTCGACAAGAATTCGGTCTCGATGCCCGATGCGGACCGTCGCAACCGAGAGCGTGAATTCAACGATCTGAATCGCGAATTCCAGCGCCGCCAGCGCGAGTACCGCGAGGACCGCAACCAGCGCCAGAATGAAGAACTCGCAGGCGTGCTGGATCGTGCCAACAAGACGATTCGCCAAGTGGCCGAGGCCGAGAAATTCGACCTGATCGTGCAGGAAGCGGTGTATTTCAGCCCGCGTATCGATATCACCGACAAAGTGATCCGCGCGCTGGCCGACACGCCAACTAGCGGCAAGTGACATCCATGGCTGGCTCGCATTCCCTCTACGACATCGTTGAAGCGCTCGGCGGCGAATGCCGCGGTGATGGCGCGACACAGATCCGCCAGGTTGCGCCACTGGATCGCGCGGGCGAAGGCGAGATCGGTTTTGTCGCGCACGCCAAGTATCGCAAGTCTCTCGAGACGACCAAGGCGGCGGCCGTCATCGTTCCTCCGGCCCTGGCCGATGCATTCGATGGCGCGCGTATCGTCGCCGCCGATCCATACCTGTATTTCGCGCGCCTGGTGCAGTTTCTGAACCCTGTCGAGCGTCCTGCGGTGGGTATTCACCCGACAGCGGTGGTGCTGTGCGAAGTGCCGCCTTCTGCAAGTATCGGCCCGCTGGTATTCCTCGGCGATGGTTGCGTGATTGGCGATGACGTCATCATCGAAGCCGGTTGTGTCATCGAGGGCGATGTCACCATCGGTGCCGGCACGCATCTTCATCCACGCGTGACGATCTATCGCGACAGCATCGTCGGCCGCAATTGCGTCCTGCATGCCGGTGCGGTGATCGGTAGCGATGGTTTTGGCTTCGCGCGCCGCAAGGACGGCAGTTGGGAGAAGATTCCCCAGATCGGTCGGGCCATCCTGGGCGACGACGTCGAAGTCGGAGCGAATACCACCATCGATCGCGGTGCGCTGGACGATACAGTCATTGAACGGGGTGTGAAGCTGGACAATCTCATCCAGATCGCCCACAACTGTCGCGTAGGTGAGAACTCTGCCATGGCTGCCTTTGCCGGCATGGCGGGCAGTTCGTCCGTTGGTCGCCGGGTGATGGTCGGTGGGCAGGCGGGGATCATGGGGCACGTCAGCGTCGCCGACGACGTGGTAGTGTCCGCGCGCTCGTTCATCAGCAAGTCCGTGAGCGAGCGTGGTGTGTATACGTCGGCGATCCCGGCACAGAGTCACCATGACTGGATGCGCAATGCCGTCCACCTCAAGAATCTTGATGCGCTTGCCGAACGCGTGCGTACGCTCGAAAAGAAAATCAACGAATTGAATTCTGAATTGGAGAGTAAAGAGTGAGTTCCATGGATATCCAGCAGGTGATGCAATATCTGCCGCACCGCTACCCGTTCCTGCTGGTTGATCGCGTGCTTGAAATGACGGTCGGTGAGCGCATCGTTGCCATCAAGAATGTCACCATCAACGAGCCGTTCTTCGTCGGTCACTTCCCGCACGCGCCGGTCATGCCCGGCGTGCTGATCATCGAAGCCATGGCGCAGGCTGCCGCGATCCTGTCGTTCAAGACGGCCGGCCAGATTCCTGACGAAAACTCCGTGCTGTACTTTGCCGGCATCGACAAGGTGCGTTTCAAGCGCCCCGTGCTGCCGGGCGACACGCTCACCTTCGACATGAAGCTTGTGCGCCAGATCCGCAGCATCTGGAAGTACGAAGGCGTGGCTCGCGTGGGTGACGAACTCGCGGTCGAAGCCGAAATGATGTGCGCAATCAAGAGAAACGATGAATGATTCACGAGACTGCCATCGTTAGCCCCAAGGCGCGCATTGGCGCGGGTGTGCAGATCGGGCCGTACAGCATCATCGAAGAACACGTCGAGATCGGCGACGGTACCGTTGTCGGTCCGCACGTGGTGATCAAGGGGCACACGCGCATCGGGCGCGACAACCGCTTCTTCCAGTTCAGCTCGATCGGCGAGGTCCCTCAGGACAAGAAATACGCCGGAGAGCCGACGCGCCTGGAAATCGGCGACCGCAATACCTTTCATGAGTGCTGCACGGTCCACATCGGCACCGTGCAGGACAAGGGCGTGACCATCATCGGCGACGACAATTGGTTCATGGCCTACGTGCACATTGCGCACGACTGCATCGTCGGCAACAACACCATTTTTGCCAACAACGCTTCGCTGGCGGGGCACGCCAGCGTGGGCGACTGGGCGATCCTGGGCGGTTTCGCGGGCATGCACCAGTTCGGCCGCATTGGTGCGCACGCGTTTTGTGGCACCGGTTCGATCATGACGCAGGACGTGCCGCCGTATATCACGGTGTCTGGCACGCCGCCGGTCCCTCACGGCATCAATAGCGAAGGCCTCAAGCGCCGCGGCTTCTCGCCGGAGAGCATTGCCCAGATCAAGCGTGCCTACCGCGCGCTGTACCGCAGTGGCCTGTCGCTGGCAGAGGCACGTGAGCAGATCGCCGCCATGGCGATCGATACGCCCGAAATTGCTCCGCTGGCGGACTTCATCGCCGACAGCGGCCGCGGCATCGTACGCTGATCGCGCGTCTGCGCGCCAAACGGGGCAGGCAAGCCATGCGTATTGCAATGGTGGCGGGAGAAGCGTCTGGCGATTTGCTGGCGTCCCACCTCATTCATGCCCTGCGTACCCATCTTCCGGATGCTGAGTTCTTCGGTATCGGCGGGCCCAAGATGGAGTCGCAGGGTTTTTCTTCGTGGTGGCCGTCCGAAGCCTTGGCCGTCAATGGCTACGTGGACGTGCTGCGGCGTTTTCGGGAACTCTCCGGTATCCGTAACGGGCTGCTTCGCAGGCTCAAGGACGATCCGCCGGATTTGTTCATCGGCGTCGATGCGCCCGATTTCAATTTGTGGCTCGAAGAGAAGCTGCGCGACTCGGGCATCAAGACGATCCATTACGTCAGTCCTTCGATCTGGGCCTGGCGGGCGGGGCGGGTCAAGCGCATCAAGCGCTCGGCCGATCTGGTGCTTTGCCTCTTTCCGTTCGAACCAGAAATCTACGCGCGCAACGGTGTGCCCGCTGCCTACGTCGGACACCCGCTGGCGGATGTCTTCCCACTGGTGCCGGACCGCGCTGCCATGCGCGAACATCTGCAATTGCCCGTCGACGTGCCGGTCGTGGCGCTTCTGCCGGGTAGCCGGAATGGCGAAGTGAGCAAACTTGCCGACACATTCGTGCAGACGGCTCGCATCATTGCAGAACATCGGCCCGGTGTGCGTTTTCTCGTGCCGTTGGTGACGCGTTCCACGCGCACCTTGTTCGAAGAGGCTATCTTTCGCAACGAAGCGCGCGATCTGCCGGTGACACTGATGTTCGGCCATGCCGAACAGGCCATGGTGGCTGCCGACGTGGTACTCGTCGCCAGCGGTACTGCTACGCTCGAAACGGCGCTGCTCAAGCGCCCCATGGTCATCGCCTACAAGATGGCGCGGCTGACTTACTGGATTGCGAAGCGGCTGGTGCGCGCACCATATATCGGCTTGCCCAACGTGCTGGGCGGCGCGGCGCTCGTGCCTGAGTTCATACAGAACGCAGCGACGCCCGAAGCGCTGGCATCGGCGGTCGAGCATTGGCTGGACGACGCGCAAGCGTGCGACACGCTTGTCGAGCGCTTCACTGACATTCACCTGACGCTGCGCCAGAATCACGCCGATAAGGCAGCGCAGGCGGTGCTGCAACTCTTGGGACGTGCCTGACATGGATATTCGGTTGATCTGTGGCGTCGATGAAGCCGGGCGCGGGCCGCTGTGCGGCCCGGTCGTGGCTGCCGCGGTCATCCTCCATCCGGGCCGGCCGATTGCGGGGCTGGCTGACTCCAAGACGCTTACCGAAAAAAAGCGCGATACGCTGGCCGCGCTCATCCGGCAGCATGCGGTTGCCTGGGCCATTGCCGAGGCGAGCGTGGAAGAAATCGATACGCTCAACATCCTGCACGCGACGATGTTGGCCATGACGCGTGCGGTGGCCGGCCTGGCGACCGCGCCGCATGAAGTCCTCATCGATGGCAATCGCGTGCCGGGCGGCCTGACGGTGCCTGCCCGCGCGATCGTGCAGGGTGACGCAACCGAAGCCTCGATTTCGGCAGCGTCGATCCTTGCCAAGACGCATCGAGACGCGCTCCTGCACCGGCTCGACGACCAATACCCGGGCTATGGTTTCCGCCAGCACAAGGGTTATCCGACGCCAGAACACCTGCGGGCCCTGATCGAACTCGGACCGACGCCCGCCCATCGCACCAGCTTTGGTCCGGTGCGTGAAGCCGTGGCGCAAGGCCGCCTGTTCGGGTAGCGCCATGAAGCAGATCGCTTCGCGAGACAACGCCACATTCAAACACCTTCGGGCACTATCGGAAGACGCACGCGCGCGCCGCGAATCCGGTACCACGCTGTTGGACGGCGCACATCTCGTTGGCGTTGCGATAGAGCGGGGCGCGCATTTGAGGCGTATCGCGGTCACGGCCAGGAGTCTCGACAATCCGGAGGTCTTCAATCTGCTGTCCTTGGCCGATCCAACATGCGAGCGGCTGGAGCTGAGCGACAGTCTGCTTCACATCCTCAGCCCGGTCGATGCTGCCAATGGCATCGTTGCAGAGGTCGAGATCCCGCCTCCGCGCGGAGACGCCGAAGAGGGAGACATCCTGGTCCTGGCCGGTGTGCAGGACGCCGGCAATCTGGGCACCCTGTTGCGCACCGCCGCTGCCGCCGGCATTGTGCGTGCGTGGCTGTCGCCCGATTGTGCTCAGGTCTGGTCGCCCAAAGTGTTGCGCGCCGGAATGGGCGCGCATTTTTATCTCGACATCGCAGATCGAGTGGAAATTTCTGATCGGCTTTGTGAATTTTCGGGTCAGATAGTTGCCACGGCGTTGGCCGATCGAGCGCAGTCGATCTATGCGCTCGATCTGTCAAAACCAACGGCGTGGATCTTCGGCTCCGAAGGGCAGGGTGTGCCAAAACCCCTGCTGGAGCGGGCTGACGCGCTGGCACTCATTCCGATGCCAGGAGGCATGGAGTCGCTCAATGTTGCCGCGGCCGCCGCGGTCTGTCTTTTCGAGCAGGTTCGACAACGCGGACTGCATAGCTGCAGCTAATTTGCATTGACATGGCGCAGCCGGGCGAGTGAGGCACTATCCTACACTCCTGCGGTTAACCCGGAGGCCCCCTGCCATGGAAAGACCTACAGTCGAAAAAGCCGCTCAAAGCGGCGCCTATAAGATCAGTCTGCTTGAAACCGACCCCGCCCGCTACTGTCTGCGCGCCGTACTGGCGGGGATGTACCTTAGCCTCATTTGCCTGTTGTTCTGGGCGATCAGCTACGGCATGCGCGATGTGTCCTTCGGCAAGGTCATCGCCTCGGGTTTCTTTGGCGTTGGCCTGACAGTCATTGTGCTGACCAATTCCGAACTCTTCACCAGCAATAACATGTACATGGCGCTGTCGTCCGCCGAGCAGCGCACCAGTTGGACGCAGACCGTCCAGGTGTGGGTGGTCTGCTATCTCGGCAATCTGGTTGGCGCCATCATCTTTGGCCTGCTGCTCTTCGGCGCACACATCCTGCAGGAGTTGCCCGCCGATCATGCCATCTTCGCGGGCGCCGAGCACAAGGTGCACCAGACGGCCACCGCCATATTCTTCAAGGGGATTCTCGCCAATTGGGTTGTGTGCCTGGCTATCTGGGTGTCGCTGCGCGTCAAGGAAGAGATCGCCAAGATTCTCTCGATCCTGCTGATCGTGTTCATCTTCCTCTACCTCGGCTTTGAGCACTCGATCGCCAACATGGGCACCTTTACGATGGTGCTGCTGGCAAACGGGCCGTTGGCCATCGGCGACGCGCTGCACAATCTGATCTTCTCGACGACGGGCAACATCGTCGGCGGCGCATTCGTCGGACTGGTCTATCGCTACCTGAGTCCAATGGCTGCCGAGTCTGCGGTGGCCGAGCAGATCGGAGCCGCGACCGAGCAGAAAAAGGCGTCTTCCAGCGCCTGATCAATCCGTGTGGGCGCAAGGCGGCGCTCCATGCAATGTGAGACGATAGCGCGCTCGCACCGCGACACGCGGTGCGAGCCGTCATCACAATCTCGGCACCTTCAGGGCTGCCGCTTCGCTGGAGACAGACATGGAAGGTTTGATCGTCGCCATTGCGTTCCTGGTTTTCGTGGTCGTCACGATTGCCAAGGGCATCCGCATCGTCCCGCAGGGCGAGGAGTGGATCGTCGAACGCCTCGGGCGCTACCTGCGGACTCTCAATCCGGGCCTGTCGGTCCTGATTCCCTACCTGGATGCGGTGACCTACAAGGTGATCACCAAGGACATCATCCTTGACGTCCAGGAGCAAGAGGTCATCACGCGCGACAATGCGGTGATCCTCACCAATGCCATCGCTTTCATCAAGGTGACCGACCCCGTCAAGGCGGTCTACGGCGTGACCAATTTTTCCGAAGCCATCCGCAATCTCGTCATGACGACGCTGCGCTCGATCGTGGGCGAGATGGAACTGGACGAGGCACTTTCTTCGCGCGACAAGATCAAGGCACGCCTGCGCGAGAGCATTTCGGACGAAGCGCTCGACTGGGGTATAAGCATCAAGACGGTCGAAATCCAGGACATCAAGCCGTCCGAATCGATGCAACGCGCAATGGAAATGCAGGCCGCGGCCGAGCGCGAGCGCAAGGCACTGGTCACGCGTGCAGAAGGCGACAAGCAGTCGGCCATCCTGCAGGCGGAAGCCCGTCTGGAAGCCGCCAAGCGCGACGCCAACGCACAGGTGATGATGGCGACGGCATCGGCCGAAGCAATTTCGCGCGTGAAGGATGCCATCGGCGAATCGACGGCTCCGGTCATGTACCTGCTTGGTCAGCACTACATCCAGGCGCTCGAGACGATGAGCACTTCCGATAACAGCAAGCTGGTATTGCTGCCGGGCGACCTCACCGAAGCCATCAAGCGCGTGACCGGCATGCGCGGGTAGGCGCTTTAGTCCTCGCACCAACAAAAAGGCGCCGCAAGGCGCCTTTTGCTTTTTTGCGCTGGCCGTTGATTATTTGCCGACCTTGTCGCGCATGAGACGGCCCTTTTCACGCTCCCAGTCGCGTTTCTTTTCGGTGTCGCGCTTGTCATAGAGCTTCTTGCCCTTGGCAAGACCGATTTCGGCCTTGATGCGGCCGCGCGTGTAGTGCAGGTCGAGCGGGACCAGCGTAAAGCCGGCGCGTTCGCTCTTGCCGATCAGCGTGTTGATTTCCGCTTCATTCAACAGCAGCTTGCGCGTGCGGGTGGGGTCGGCATGCACGTGGGTGGAAGCCGAGGTCAGCGGGCTGATGTGCATGCCGATGATGAATATCTCACCGTTGCGCACCATCACGTAGGCTTCCTTGATGTTGGCGCGGCCCGCGCGGATGGCCTTGACCTCCCATCCTTCGAGTACGAGTCCGGCCTCGAAGCGCTCTTCGATGAAGTACTCGTGGAATGCCTTGCGATTGTCGATGATGCTCATTGAGTGTGTCGTCGTATCCGTTGCTTGGTCGTCCAGCCGGCGATGCGCACGCCGCGGCACAGTTGGCGGGATGGCGGCCGCCGATCGGCTAAAATCGCCATTTTAACAGCGCCGCCTCGTGCGGCTGTCCGCCAGGATGTCTGAAGTCAAAAAGGTCGTGTTGATAGAGCGTACGCCAGCGCAGATGTTCGCACTCGTCGACAATTGCGAGGACTACCCGCGCTTTCTCCCGTGGTGCAGCAGCACCCAGGTTTCCGAGCGTACCGACACCAAGACCGTTGCGACGCTGCACATCAATTACCACGGCATCAAATCGCAGTTCACGACTGAGAATGCCAAGGTATTTCCTTCGCTGATGCATCTTCGGCTGAAAGAAGGACCTTTCCGGCAGCTCGAAGGTGAGTGGCGCTTCATTCCCCTGGGCGATCATGCCTGCAAGATCGAATTCAGCCTGCAGTATGAATTCTCGAACAAACTGCTCGAAAAAGTCGTTGGACCGGTTTTCAACATGATCGCCAACACCTTCGTTGACGCATTCGTCAAACGTGCCGAGCAGGTCTATGGAGCCGCGCAATGACCGAGTCCATCGACGTGCAGGTCTGCTATGCCTTGCCCGACCGACAGGAGCTCGTATCGCTTTCTCTGCCGCAGGACTGCACGGTGCAGCAGGCCATTGATGCCTCGGGGCTGTTGCAGAAGTACCCGGGCATCGACCTGGACGGCGCCAACAAGGTCGGCGTGTTCGGCAAGCTGGTGAGTCCGGGGAGCGCGCTACGAGCGGGCGATCGTGTCGAGATCTATCGCCCGCTGGTTGCCGATCCCAAAGAAGTCCGCCGACGGCGCGCCGCCGAAGGCAAAGCGCTCAAGAAAGGGGCGCCCGATCTGCCCAGGGCAGAGCAAGAGTAGGGGCGGCCTCTCCGACTGGTCGATCAGCCTGCGCAATCGTGATCGATCTGGGAACGCAGGCGTTGGCTTTCGGTCTTGCGCTGGGCATCGTCGAAAACCTCCATCTCGCCCTTTGCATTGGTGCGTCCGATGCGGGCGCCGGAATCTACCGCCGTAAGCTGTCGGCGTAGCTCATTGCATTGCGCGGTTTTCTCCTGCTGCTTGGCGTTCGCCTCTTGCTGTTTGGCGGCCTTCTCGGCCGATTCGGCCTGGCGCTGGCGGAATTCCTGATCTTTTTCCTGCCATGTCTTCGGGCCATTGGCTTTCGGCGCAGAAGCGCCGGCGGCATTCGCGGCAGCGGGTGCGGGAACGCTATTCGCACGGGTAGTGCCGGCCGGACGGGCATCGACCCCCGGAGGAGGCTGGTCACCGTAGTAGGTGCGCCCGTTGGCGTCCTTCCACGTATAGATCTGCGCCTGTGCGCACATGGCGAACGCCAGCAGCGCGATCGTCGCGGCCGGTTTCACGAATCTGAACATTGACCTTATTCCCCTTATGGCTATTGCCGGCAAACCGTAACTGGAAACAAATGGATTTTGCGTGCCCCAGTCAAGGTCCGTATAATATTGATTTGCCGGCAAGGATTATAAACATGCGGTTGATCCAGAAGGCGCTGACGTTCGATGACGTCCTGCTCGTTCCCGCCCACTCCGACGTACTCCCTCGCGATGTCAGTCTGGCCACCCAACTGACGCGCAATATCCAGCTGAATATCCCCCTCGTGTCCTCCGCCATGGACACGGTTACCGAATCCCGTCTCGCCATCGCCCTCGCTCAGGAAGGCGGCATCGGCATCATCCACAAGAACGTCCCGCCCGCTGAACAGGCGCTCGAAGTTGCCAAGGTCAAGCGTTTCGAATCCGGCGTGCTGCGTGACCCGATCACCGTTCCGCCCACCATGACGGTGCGCGAACTCCTGGCGCTGACGCGTTCCCACAAGATTTCCGGTGTGCCAGTCGTCGAAGGCAAGCGCGTAGTGGGGATCATCACCAACCGCGACACGCGTTTCGAAAGCAATCTCGACCAGCCGGTGTCCAACGTGATGACGCCGCGCGATCGCCTCGTCACCGTCAAGGAAGGCACCTCGCTCGACGACGCCAAGGCGTTGATGCATCGCCACCGCCTCGAGCGCGTGCTGGTGCTCAAGGAGTCCGGCGAGCTCTACGGCCTCATCACCGTCAAGGACATCCAAAAGTCCACCGAACACCCGCTGGCCTGCAAGGACGGCCACGGCCGCCTGCGCGTCGGCGCTGCAGTCGGCGTTGGCGCCGGCACCGAAGAGCGTTGCGAACGCTTGGCCGATGCTGGCGTCGATGTGATCGTCGTGGATACCGCGCATGGTCACTCCAAGGGCGTGATTGATCGCGTCAATTGGGTCAAGAAGCATTTTCCGCAAATCGACGTCGTCGGCGGCAACATTGCGACGGGCGACGCTGCCCGGGCGCTGGTCGACGCGGGTGCGGACGCAGTCAAGGTCGGTATCGGCCCAGGCTCGATCTGCACGACCCGCATCGTGGCAGGTGTCGGCGTGCCGCAGATCACCGCGGTCGACGGTGTTGCCGAGGCCATGGCCAAGGCCGGCGGTGTACCGCTCATCGCCGACGGCGGCATCCGTTACTCCGGCGACATTGCCAAGGCCATCGCGGCCGGTGCCTACAGCGTGATGCTGGGTGGTCTGTTCGCCGGTACGGAAGAGTCCCCGGGTGAAACCGTGCTGTTCCAGGGCCGTTCGTACAAGGCCTACCGTGGCATGGGTTCGCTGGGCGCCATGCAGCAGGGTTCGGCCGATCGTTACTTCCAGGAAACCGACGCCAACGTCGACAAACTCGTGCCTGAAGGCATCGAAGGCCGCGTGCCGTACAAGGGCGTGGTGGCCGCAGTGATCCATCAGCTCATGGGTGGTCTTCGCGCTTCGATGGGTTATGTCGGTTGCCATACCATCGACGACATGCGCACCAAGGCGCAATTCGTCGAGATCACTTCGGCGGGCATGCGCGAATCCCACGTCCACGACGTGCAGATCACGCGCGAAGCGCCGAACTACCGCGTCGAGTAATGCGGTAGGACAAGCAGTTCCCGCAGCGGCCCGGCAAGGGCCGCTGTGTTTTTTCAGTGCCGGGCTTGCCATTACGCTCAACTACCAGTCACGACAATGCACGACAAAATCCTCATCCTCGATTTCGGCTCACAAGTCACCCAACTGATCGCACGCCGTGTGCGTGAAGCTCACGTCTTCTGCGAAATCCACCCGGCCGACGTCAGCGACGAATTCGTGCGCAACTACGGCGCCAAAGGCGTGATTCTCTCCGGCAGCCACATGTCGGCTTACGAGGAGTCCACCGATCGCGCACCGCAGGCCGTGTTTGAACTGGGGGTGCCGGTGCTGGGCATCTGTTACGGCATGCAGACGATGGCGCAGCAACTGGGCGGCAAGGTCGAAGCCGGTACCGTGCGTGAATTCGGCTACGCCGAAATGCGTGCTCACGGCCACACCAAGCTGCTCGATGGCATCGAAGACTTCCGCAACGCCGAAGGTCATGGCCTGCTCAAGGTCTGGATGAGCCACGGCGACAAGGTCGCCGAAATGCCGCCGGGATTCTCGTTGATGGCATCCACGCCGAGCTGCCCGATCGCCGGCATGGCAGATGAGACGCGTCGTTTCTATGGCGTGCAATTCCATCCGGAAGTCACGCATACGCTGCGCGGCGCAGAACTCCTGCAGCGCTTCGTGCGCGACATCTGCGGCTGCGGCGCTGACTGGGTCATGGGCGACTACATCGCCGAAGCTGTCGCGCACATCCGCGAGCAAGTGGGCGATGAAGAAGTCATTCTCGGTTTGTCGGGCGGTGTCGACTCATCCGTGGCCGCCGCGCTGATTCACCGCGCCATTGGCGACCAACTCACCTGCGTGTTCGTTGATCACGGCTTGCTGCGCCTGAACGAGGCCGACCTCGTCATGGACATGTTTGCCCGTAACATGGGTGTAAAGGTCATCCACGTCGACGCCACCGCGCAGTTCATGGGCAAGCTCGAAGGCGTGACCGACCCCGAGGCCAAGCGCAAGATCATCGGCCGTGAGTTCGTCGAAGTCTTCCAGGCTGAATCGGGCAAGCTCTCACGAGCCAAGTGGCTTGCGCAAGGCACCATCTATCCGGACGTCATCGAATCCGCCGGCGCCAAGAGCAAGAAGGCCACCACCATCAAGAGCCACCACAACGTCGGTGGCCTGCCGGATACGCTGCACCTCAAGCTGCTCGAACCGCTGCGCGAACTCTTCAAGGACGAAGTCCGCGAACTCGGCGTGGCATTGGGTCTGCCCCACGAGATGGTCTATCGCCACCCGTTCCCCGGCCCCGGCCTGGGCGTGCGTATCCTTGGCGAAGTGAAGAAAGATTATGCCGACCTGCTGCGCCGCGCCGATGCGATCTTCATCGAAGAGCTGCGCAAGACGGTTGATGAGATTTCCGGCAAGACCTGGTACGACCTCACCAGCCAAGCCTTCGCCGTGTTCCTGCCGGTCAAGAGCGTTGGCGTGATGGGCGACGGCCGTACCTACGAATACGTCGTTGCACTACGCGCCGTGCAGACGCAGGACTTCATGACCGCCCACTGGGCGCATCTGCCGTACGAGCTGCTGGGCCGCGTCTCCAACCGCATCATCAACGAAGTGCGCGGCATCAATCGCGTCGTCTACGACGTCTCCGGCAAGCCGCCCGCGACAATCGAGTGGGAGTGATCCCGTCTCCCACGGCCAACGGAATCAGTTACCGAAAAAAAGGTTCTTCGAAGAATTCCGGGGCTGAATTGGCACATTCCGTATCCTATTGGCCGTGAAAGGCGATTGGGGAATGGGA
>NZ_JBGVSA010000015.1:0-110738 GCF_041807905.1 Uliginosibacterium sp. sgz301328 | reverse complement strand
AAAGTAGGTCATCGTCAGACTACCTATACCGCAAAGCCCCGACAGCGACACCGCTGATCGGGGCTTTGTCTTTGGATTGGCCCCGCAGGGGGGCCGTGATTGCGGGCGCGCTCGTCGTTGTGGCGCGAGCGACCCGCCTGCCCAAACCCCCGGCTCCAAGCCCGCCCTCAGCCCGCACCGCTGACGGCTCCGCCGCATACTGACCTCCGCCAGAACGTCGGGCCGAAACGTTACGCCCAATCCCGCGCCAGGGGGCAGCCACCACCAATCGCATCTCGCGCGCTGCCGCGCTCCAGCCACCGCTTCGCGGTCGCCGTGGCCATGCGCGCCTTTCTTCTGTTTCTGAGGCCCTAGCCCCGCTCAAAGCGCGCCAAAAGTCGCAGGTCCTGGCCCACCCGCGAACAATCGTCATGTGCACGGCCCGCAGTCCAAGACATCACGCCAAGACAAATTTGCCTCATTCGTAAAGCCTGTCACACGCCGATACGCGTACCTGAAAGTCACGGCCTGTTTGGGCACATTTCTTGTCGGCACGTCTTACACCTACAGCTGGAAGGGGATTGTTGCTGCCATTAGGTTATTGAAAATAAAAATAAAATCTCCTCGGGCACAGCCGATGCTTAAAGGGCTCCGACCCTTGGCGCAAGCCCCCTAAAACGTCCTTTCAAAGAACCGAGGTGCTGTGATGAGAGAGTGGTTCTCATATTTCAAAACATGTGGAGCATTCGCGGCGTTGCTCTTGCTGGCGTCGGGTGCTCATGGCGCAGTGCTCCAGTGGAACTACAGCGTATCGAGCACTTTCACCGCCGCGACGCTGACGGCCGGTTCGATCTCGGTGCCATCAACCACATTGAGCTGGGGAACCCCTACGGGGCCGGGCGGGCAGAGCTCACTCAGCATCGGCAACAATCCTGCTGCGGGAACCCTGTCGACATATCTGGGTGGTGGGGTGCCGCCGCAGTCTCCGCCCTATCTCGCGACGGACATTTCGTTGACGCACAAGAACGAGCCGATCCAGGGCGAGTCACTGAAGACGGCCGTTCTGACCAGCACGATCACGCTTGATCCGCTCGTTCCGAATCTGCCGGCGCTGCCGAATCAGTTGGCGTCTTTCAACATCCTGTTCTCTGAAACGCCGAACGAAACGCCTTGCGTTGCAGCCAGTCCCCCGGGTAATCCCTGCAATGACATCTTTGTCCTGCAGTCGGGACTCCTGAATCAGACATTCCAGTTCAACGCCGGCGACGCCGATGGTCTGTTGACCTACTACGTGAACATCTTCCCCATCGCCGGGGGGGCTCTGAACATCCTGAGCAACGCTGTCTGCGCGGCCGCCGGCGCTGCGAATGGCTGCCTTGGCTTTACGACGATCGAGGGGCAGACGAACACTCTGCAATTCGGCTTTACGATCTCGACGCAGCCGCTTACCGTCACGCGCGTGCCTGAGCCTGCCATGGCGGCACTGCTCGCAGCGGCACTGCTCGCATTTGCGATGGCCCGTCGTCGCCACTCAGTGCGCAAGTAAAGCGGAGGACCATTTCAGCGATGACCGCCCCGACTCAGATCGGGGCTTTTCTTTTTGGCGTTGCGCGAAGCGCAGGCGAGCCATGTGGACGCGCATGGGCCCGTTGCTAGACTGAAGTTCTCGTTCTGCGTGAGGCTTCATGGTCCGAGTCGTTTTTGCCCCCGCTCTGCAACGCCATGTCGCCTGTGAGCCCTGTACCGTCGATGGGGCGTCGGCCATGCAGGCGCTGCTGCAAGCGCTGGACGGCTGTCCGGCGATGCGCGGGTATGTTCTTGATGATCAGGGAAATCTGAGGCGCCACGTCGCGGTCTTCGTTGATGGCGCCATGGCGCGCGATCGTGTCTGCCTGTCGGATGCGGTGACCTCCGGCAGCGAAATCTATGTCGTTCAGGCCTTGTCGGGTGGGTAATCCTTGAGGAGTGCGGGAGATGGCGAACGCAGACAGAATCATGGTCGGCACGCGCAAAGGCTTGTTCGAGTTGCGCCGCAATGAAGGGTGGCGCGTCACTACCCGACATTTCCTGGGCGAACCCGTGAGCATGGTGATGGTCGATCCACGCGACGACACCGTCTATGCGGCGCTCAACCTGGGGCACTTCGGTGCCAAGCTGTGGCGTCGCGAGTCCGGTGCTTCGGAATGGTCTGCGTGTGGCGTGCCGGTATATCCTCCCCAGCCCGAAGGCGAGCACGGCAAGTCCTTGCAACTGATCTGGTCTCTCGAGGCAGGAGGGCCTGAGGAGCCGGGCGTGCTATGGGCCGGCACCATTCCGGGTGGGCTTTTTCGATCGAATGACAAAGGCGAGTCATGGGCGCTGAATGTGCCGCTCTGGGCGCGCCCCGAACGCGCCGAATGGTTCGGTGGCGGATACGACCAACCTGGTATCCATTCAATCTGTGTTGATCCGCGCGACAGTCGGCACCTGAGCATCGCCGTGTCTTGCGGCGGCGTGTGGCAGACACATGACGGCGGCAATGAATGGGCCCCCACGTGCCAGGGAATGTATGCCGATTACATGCCGCCGGAGCGTCGCGAAGACCCCGTCGTTCAGGATCCGCACCGCATGGTCCAGTGCCCGTCCGACCCCGATACGCTGTGGGTTCAGCACCACTGCGGCATCTATCGCTCCATCGACGGCGGGGCGAGGTGGATGCGCGTCTTCGCGCAGCCTTCAAGTTTCGGCTTTGCCGTGGCGGTGCATCCTCATTTGCCGGATACCACCTGGTTCGTGCCGAGCGTCAAGGATGAATGCCGCGTACCCGTCGACGACCGCTTTGTCGTCACCCGCACAGATGATAGCGGCGCGAGTTTCGCCACGCTGTCGAACGGCCTGCCGGAAGGCCACGCCTATGACCTCGTATACCGCCATGGGCTGGACGTCGACGAAACTGGCGAGTGTCTCGCGATGGGTTCGACGACCGGAGCGCTGTGGTTGACCGAAGACGGCGGGCTGCATTGGCGTTGCCTGTCTGCGCATCTGCCGCCCATCTACGCTGTCCGATTCGGCTGACGGCGCTTGCGGTAGCTATCGCGCTGCGGCCAGAATGAGGCTCGCTGTTGTGCAACATGTCTCCCATCCCCGATGCCGATCCTCTCTTCCCGATTCGCTGCCTGTCGCCTGACCCTCTCAGTATTGTTGAGTGCGTTGCTCGCCGCGTGTAGTACGGCCCCGGTTACTCCACCCGCCCCACCACCGACCGCACGTCCCCAACCCGTGCCGATTCCGGACGATTCGCGCCTGCCTGTCGTGCCGCCGGAAGCCACTCAGCGAGAACGCATCATTGATATCGCCATGCAGGAGTGGTTGCGCTGGGGGGCTCAGGTCGTGAAGATCGATCGTGCGGGGCGCGGGTGCGTGAGCGAGAGCGCGTTGCCGCCACCCCCGGAATACCTGGCCGCCCGCGCCGCGGCCGAGGCCGGCACGTCAGGTCTCGCGGCGGCCATTTCGCCGTGTCTGCGATACCCGGACGGTACGGGCATGGAAGCCACCGAGGACGGCTGCGAGCTGGCATTGCGGTACTGGCACGTGTTGGGCAGAGAGCCGGATTGCCAGGAAATCACCACCGCGCGCTGGGCCTGGTCCGCCGCCTTCATTTCGTGGGTGATGCGGCAGGCGGGGTTGAACGACGATCAGTTCCTCACCGGTGAGGCGCACAGCATGTACGTTACCGATGCGCGAGACGGCATCCTCACCCAGCCGGCATTTCGCGTCGAGGCCTATCCAGCTGTGCCGCAGCCGGGTGACATGATTTGTTCAGCCCGCGACCCTTCGCAGGGCATCGTATCTGTGGAACAGATCACGTTCGGTCGTACGCCCATGCATTGTGACATCGTCATCGAAGTCGATCCGGCCGCGCGCGTGGTCAAGGCCATCGGCGGCAATATCCAGCAATCGGTGTCGATGAGCGAATTCGAATGGGACCCAGCATCGCCCCCGCCGGCCACCATGCCTCAACCGCAGGACGCGTTCCAGTTCATCTCGGCGGCCCCGAGCGAGAGCGAGGAACTCGCCCGGCCCGGGATGCCGTGGTTGCTGGTGATGCGCAACCAGTTGAAATGATCACAAGGCGTGGCGGGCGAGCCGCCACGCGCCGGATCAATACGCGGTCACGTCCGTTCGGCTGATGTCGCAGGTGGCGGTGTTCCACTCTTCTCCAAGCTTGGTCGACTCACCGTTGTGGTCCGTCACACCCTGGAAAGTCATGCAGATCTTCGGCCCTCCGGACACGTAACCCTTCACCTGCAGATTGCGTACCGTGGCCTTGTCGCCGTAGTTCTTGTTCACACCGATCAGGTCGCCCGACTTTTCGATCCTGACGTTGTTGACCGTCACGTAGCGGGGACCGCCATTGCCATTGCAGTCGCCGCAGGACCGGTACAGCTTGCCGATGGTACCAAGCGTCTGGAAGTCGCTGATCGCGATCGTCGAGCCAATGCCGTTGTGCTGGAACACCTTGTCGCCGGCATTGGCCGCCGAGCCGCCGGCCACGGTCATCGTCTTGCCGGCACCGCCGAGCATCGTCGCGGCGTCTTCGCACACGTCTTCCCACACCACATTCTGCAAAGTGCAGTTGCCCAGGCAATGGATGCCATCGGCTGCGTTGGCATTGATACGCACATTCCTAATCGTCGCCCC
The DNA here is from genome assembly GCF_041807905.1 of Uliginosibacterium sp. sgz301328. Taxonomy (NCBI): domain Bacteria; kingdom Pseudomonadati; phylum Pseudomonadota; class Betaproteobacteria; order Rhodocyclales; family Zoogloeaceae; genus Uliginosibacterium; species Uliginosibacterium sp. sgz301328. Next base: position 106,079 of record NZ_JBGVSA010000015.1, on the reverse strand, counting down.
GTCAGCCAGGGTGAATACCGGCTGTTGGCTCTCCGATTGACCATTGCACGCAGTACCGACGGTTGCACCCCCGCAATCGACCGTCCCGGTTATCGTGGAACCCGGTGCGCACGCGCTTGGCACGCTCGAACTGGACGAACTCGAACTGCTCGAGGACGTACTCGACGATGTGCTCGACGACGAACTGCTTGAACTTGAGCCTCCGCCGTATACCTCGAATTCCGTGATGGACGGCTGCGAGGAAGCCGAGGTGACGTAGAGCCGCACGGCGGTCGTACTGACGGCGCCGAATGAATACGTCTTTGCGGCCCCCACCGACGTACCCGTCGCCAGCGTCGTCCAGGTCGAGCCGTTCAGATACTGCAACTGATGGCCTGTGATGCGGGACGCATATTCGCGCAACGTCACCGACGACACCGTCTTCGCCGAAGCAAATGTAATCTGCAACCACGTACCGCTGCTGCTGTTGCTGGCTTGCCAACGCGTATTGACGTCGCCATCGTTGGCCTTGGCGGGCGTGTAGCTGCTGCCCGATTGCGTCGATGCCGTCGCCGTTGCGCCGATGGCCAGGTTCTGTGCCCAGGCTCCGGTGGACAAAGCGGCCGCGACCACCGCCCCGATGGCGAGGCGGATCAGGCGTGCGGAGTGGAGGCGTTTGCTGCTACAGATCATCTTGTGTCCCCTCATGGAATATCCGCGCAAGCGGCGCGGTGCGCTATCGGCGACGTCGGGCGTCGATGCTGCCGTAAGTCGTCAATGTCATTGGAATGCGGTGCGGCGGCGGGCATGGCCCGCCGCATCGTGCTCATTGCCCGGTGTTGAGCTGACTGGGCGGAATGAGCGTCACATCGGAAATGCTCACGTCGCAGTTGACCGTGTTGAACTCCACGCCGAGGGCGCTCGTGCTGCCCTGGCCCTTGACTACGCCTTGGTACACCTGGCAGATCTTGGTTTTGGACGTGCCTGTGTTGTTGAGCGTGAGGCTGCGGATGGTGGCGACGTCACCAAAGTTCTTGTTGATGCCGACGATGGTGCTGACGTCGCGTGCACGTACATTCGTGACGGTGACCTTACGTGGGCCACCATTGCCGGTGCAGTCGCCGCACGAGCGATACAGCTTGCCGGCGTTCTCGAGGTAGAAATTGCTGATGCGCACCTCGCCACGACCGTTGTGCTGGAATGTCTTGTCCGATGCGCTGTAAGCGCCGCCGCAGTTCACCGTCATGACCGAGCCGACGGGCCCGAGACCCGTGGCGGCATCTTCGCCGACGTCCTCCCACCACACGTTATTGATCGTGCAATTACCCAGGCAATGGACGCCGTCTGCAGCGAGCGTGCCGATGACGACGTTCCTGAGCGTGGCACCGTCCTGCAGCTCAAAGACCGGAGGCTGTCCTTCGGATTGAGAGCCGCCCGAAAGGTTGAATCGCTTGCCGCCGCCGTCATATGTTTGCCCGGCGGGCACCACGATGGTCGCCGACAACTGCACGGTCTCGTTCGGCGTGCCTTGTACCGGGCAACTGCCGATCGGGCCGGAACTCGAGGACGAGCTCGACGTTGAACTGGATGAGCCGCCGGATGACGAACTGGACGAAGATGAACTCGACGACGATGAGCCGCCCGATCCGCTGATTGGAATCGAGCACTCATTGACGCCTCCGCCAATGCGGCCGCCAAAGGTCGCTTCCGAGCAAACGAACGTGCCATCGAGCGTCTTGTGGAGGAATTGGTCCGCCCGTCCGAATGCGACGTCGATCGGACCGGCAACGGTACATGTCTTGCCCTCATTGCATATCGTCTTGTAATTGGCCGGCCGGTTCGCGGCATGTGCGCCGCTTACCGCGATGCCGGCGATGACGCCGAACAGCAGGTGTTTCAGATTCATATTGGCCTCCTGGTGCGATGGATCTGGATGAACTGCCGAGGCAGCGCGACAGGGCTGCCCTCGCCGCGCGCGAGCGCAACGAACCTGCCGGCGCACGGCAAGGCCCGTGCGTCGGATGAAAGGCGATAAAGGCGTGGGGCGCGCTCAGCTCGGCGCGCGCGGTCGATCCGCGTGGACGCGGAAGATGGGCAGGCAGGTACGGATGATGGGCGGGCGGGCAAAAGCAATGCCGGCCCCGGACGGCGGACGTCTCATGGCTGCATCTCCTCCTCTGGGATGTCAGCGTGGCCGCTGCCGTTTTGGCATGTCGTTGCCAGCGCTCATGAAGTCTTCCGGCGCTCCTGTGCTGACGCGTAGCGTCGCAGCCGTCCTCTCTCGGCGGGAGTCATCCGGTCCACTCATGCTCGCGCGCAATGCTGGTCGAACGCGCGATGTTCAAAAACTAGCAAGTGGCAGGGCTAAATCAAGGCGATGGGCTTATCGCGTTGGGACCGGTTCCGAGTTGTATGCCAAATGAATGTGCTGCATTGCGGTCGTGGGGGGCGAACTTTGTTGTACGGAAAAGCCTGAGCAAGGTGTGCTGTGCAACAAGCGGTGACCGGTTCCGGCGGCGCCCGAAAAGAGGCGCGACCGTGGCAGCCGACGAACGGTCGGTAATCGATGTGCCCGGTCGCATCTCGCCGACGAAAGTGCAGGAAGCCAATCGACCCGAACACCAAAACGTCACCACGGGCATCTGCGAAGTTTGTTAAATTCCCGCACTTTGGACACGCGGTGTGGATGGAGACGAGATGGGGCGGGCGACAAGAACAAACGACGGCCACGAGACTCAGCAAGCAACCGAGGAGGTCGCTGTCGTGCGGCCCTGGTGGCAACGGGCGTGGGCAAGCTGGCTGCTGGTGAGCGTAGTGGCGTTGGCGGTGTACTTCGTGGATTACGGGCAGCCCCGGCACCTCTTCTGGGACGAGAACTATCACAGCACATCCGCGCAGCGCTATATCGAAGGCATCGCCCAGTTTGAGCCGCATCCGCCCTTGGCGTTGATGCTGATCGCGGCGGGGGAAAAGCTCTCCGGCGCGAACAGCAGCCTCGACAAGAACAAGATGACGCTGGTGAAGTACATCGGCGGCAACGACCTGCCCGAGGGCTTTCAGCCCTGGGGCATGCGCCTCATGCCGACGATTTTCGCCGCGCTGGCGGCCATCGCGTTCTTCGGGCTCGCGCTGGAGCTGACGCGAAGCCGAGCGGCGGCGCTGCTGTTGTCGAGCATCTACATGTTCGAGAACGCTTTCATCGTGCACTTTCGCGCCATCCATCTGGACAGCTTCCAGATGCTCTTTGCGATCCTCTTCTTTTGGCAGTTCGTGCGTGCCTGGCGCAGTGAGACGCCATTGCGCTGGCAGACCTACGCAGCCATGGGGGCCGTGGCCGCTCTGGCGCTCATGGTCAAGGTCAACGGCGTGCTGTTGCTGGCCTTGTTCGTGCCGCTGTATTTCCGCGATGCCCGCCACCTGTCGTGGCGTGCCTGGGGCAAGCTGGGGCGCGACTTCGCACTCAAGAGCGGTTCAGCCGTGGCCGCGCTGCTGCTGGTCGTGTGGGCGGTGTTCTACGTCCATGCGTTGATCGGCAATCGCGTGCCGAGCATGGCGGGCGAGGCAGGGCGTCAGGACATCCAGAACATGTCGCCGGCCTATCGCAACCAACTCGAAACCAGCGGCGCCGTCACGCCCTGGCTGGTGGCTGGCATTGCACGCGACTACTTCAAGTTCATGGACAAGGATCACTTGGGCGTGCCCAAGCTCGATGTCTGCAAGCCGGGCGAAAACGGCTCGTATCCGCTGTCGTGGGTGGTCGAGAACAAGAACATCAACTATCGCTGGGATTCGAACAACGGCAAGACGAGCTACGTGCAATTGGCCGGCAATCACCTGAGCTGGTTGCTGGGGCTTGCCGCCGTTGTGCTGGCGTTAGGTCTGATGATGGCGCGGCGCATATTCGGCATGCCGGTGGCCGACACGCGCATCTATGGGCTGATCGAAGTGTTCGGCGGCCTGTACGTGGTGTTCATGGCCTTGCATATCTATCTGGGCTCGCAGCGCGTGATGTACCTGTATCACTACTTCCTCGGCCTGCTCATCAGCTATGTGCTGGTGGTGCTGCTGTGGATGTACCTCGAAGCGGTCAAACCCTTCGTGAAACGCCATCGCCTGGCGTTGCTGGGGTCGTTGGCGGCGGTGATCTTCGTGTCCTACGCCTATGTCTCACCGCTGACCTACCATTGGCCGCTCAGCAAGCAACAGTGCGAACGCGAAAACTGGCTCCACCAGACGGTGGAGTGCCAGGGCTGAGTTGCTTTCATCCTTGCGAAGACGGCGGCCGTCGGCCGCTGTCACGAATCTTCAATCCGCGCCTTGACCGGGCGGATTGACGCCCTCGATCGCCGGCCAATGTTCCGGCGGCACCCCCAACCGTTCCAGTACCGTCTGCACCGAGAGACGCAGCAGCGACGCGATGCCCGCGTAGTCATCCGGCAGCGCCGGATCGGACCAGCCATTGGCGGCGTGACGTGCCAGGTCGTTGGCGAGTAGAACATTGCGCACGCGCACGTTGTCGGCGTGCGACGGATCCATCAGCGTGACAAGCAATTGCGGCAGGCCCCAGGCCCGAGCCAATGCGACCTGGAGATCGTGGATCGCTACACCCAGGATTGCCTGCTGCGCGTGCGCGCTGCGCAGGCCCGGCGTGTCTTGCAGAAGCTGGCTCACACGCAGCATCAGCGTGGGTGCGAAACACCAGCACAGAATTTCCGCTGCGTCGTGGAGCAGGGCGGCAACGGTGATTTCGTCGACCTCGATGTCGTGGCGCTGTATCGCCCAGTCGCGCGCATGCCGGGTGGCCGTGCGCGCTCGTGCGATGACGCGCAGCACGCCCACCAATGCACGTGGCTGTGTGGACAGCGTGTCTTCCACCGTCGGCAGGTCCGAGAACTTGTTGAAGAACGGCGTAATGCCGAGCATCAGGATGGCTCGGTCTATGGTCGTCACATCGTGGTTCTGGCTGCTGCGTCGCCGCGCTTCGAGATAGGCCAGCAAGCGCATGGCCAGCAGCGGATCCTGCAGCACGACGGCGGCGATGCGCCGCGCGCTCACGGAGTCTTCGTCGGCGCGCAGTTCGGCAAGCATGCGCGTGCTACGGCGCAGTACCGGCAGGTCGTTGTTGCTAAAGAACGCGATATAGCGGTCGATGTTACTTAGCGGTGTGGCAATCAGTGTCGTCATCGCGGTTTCCCCCGTCTGACTCAACTACGACTGCTTCGCGCCTGACTTGAGCGCGCAGGCTGCGTCGCCCCGTCGTCCGCCTTCGACCGCAAGTCAGCCGCCCGAAGGGGTAAGCTGGCGGCTGTCTATAATCGACCGCTGCTTGCGGTCCACAGGAGAACCGCCATGACGCCATTCAAAGCCCTGCTGATCGAAGAAGTCACGACCGAAGGCCGGCGCGGCATCAAGAGTGGCTTCGTCACGCTCAACGAAGGCAATCTGGATGCCGGCGACGTGCTCATTCGCGTCGACTATTCCAGCGTCAACTACAAGGACGCGCTGGCAGCGACCGGCAAGGGCCGCATCGTCAAGCGTTTTCCGTGCGTGGGCGGTATCGATCTGGCCGGAACGGTAGTTGAAAGCGCCGCGCCGCGATTCGCGCCGGGCGACAAGGTCATCGCCACCAGTTACGACCTGGGGGTGGCGCACCATGGCGGTTATGCCGAGTACGCGCTGGTGCCGGGAGGCTGGGTGTTGCCGATGCCCGAGGGCATGGATGCGCGCGAGGCCATGGCGATCGGCACGGCGGGCCTGACGGCGGCCATGGCCATCAATCGCATGGAAGATAACGGGCTCAAGCCCGAGAGCGGCCCGGTTCTGGTGACCGGGGCGACGGGCGGCGTCGGTTCCCTGGCTATCGACATGCTGGCCGGACGAGGTTATGAAGTAGTCGCGCTCAGCGGCAAGGCTGATCAGGCCGATTGGCTGCGACACCTCGGCGCTGCTCGCGTGATGGCGCGCAGCGAAGTACCGGCGGACATCAAGCCGCTGGACAAAGGTTTGTGGGCGGGTGCCGTGGACAGTGTCGGTGGCAGCACGCTGGCGTGGATTGCGAGCACGACCAAGCCGCAGGGCGTGATCACCAGCATCGGGCTGGCGGGCGGGACCGATCTGAACACGACGGTCATGCCGTTCGTGTTGCGTGGCGTGGCACTGATCGGTATCGACTCGGGCTACGCCGGGTTTGCCGTGCGCGAGCGCGCGTGGGCGCGCCTGGCAACCGATCTGCGCCCGCGTCATCTTGCTGACGTGGTCCGCGAGGTACCTTTCGAGGCCTTGCCAGAAGTATTCGAACAACTGATGTCCGACCGCGCGCACGGGCGCACGGTAGTACGCATCAACAGCGAGCTGTAACAGGGAGCGGGCGCGGCCCGCACGACGGATCAACTACGGAAAAGCTGTCAATGGCCGAGCAAGTGATGTCCGAGGTCGGAACACAACTGCCACGCGTGCTGATCGTGGACGACTCGCGCATGGTGCGTGCATCGCTGATCAAGCAGATTCGCGACAAGTTCGACGTGCGCGAAGAAGGCGACGGCGAGGCCGGCTGGCAAGCGCTCTTGCTCGATCCGACCATCGAAGTGGTGATCTCCGATATCGGCATGCCGCGGCTGGACGGCTTTGGCCTGCTGGAACGCATTCGCGCCTCGCGCCTGTCGCGCGTCAATGCGCTGCCGGTGCTCATCATTTCGGGTGAAGACGAAAATGAAGCGCGCTTGCGCGCCCAGCAGCTCGGCGCCACGGATTTCATCACCAAGGGCACACCGCGGGTCGAGCTCGTCGCACGTCTCGAAGCACTCGCCAAGCTGGCCCAGACCCGGCGCGAGCTCGAGCAGAGCCGCGAACAACTGGTGCGCCGCAATCGCGGCGACGTATCGGTCATGGTCATCGAAGTCGATCACTACGATCGCCTATGCGAAACCTACGGCCACAGCGTCGGCCAACTGGTGCACCGCAAGCTCTCCAAGCTGCTCTCCGCCAAGGTGAGGAAAGAAGACACCATCGCGCATCTGGCCGAAGGGCAGTTCGCGGTGATCTCGCCGACCGCCGATCTCGATGCCTGCGGCGCCTTCGCGCTGCGCTTGCGCCGTGCCATCGAAACCATCGTCATGACGTACAAGGAGCATCGCATCCGCGTCAGCCTGACGGTGGGATTGGCCAGTGCCCACGGGGACGATCGCATCACGCTTGAACAACTCCTGCAACTCGCTGCGCAGCGCGTCGCCGAAGGGCGTGCGATGGGCGGCAATCGCGTGGTGTCCGATTCGGGCGAGGTCACGCCGGACAACGTCGGCCGCTTCAGCCGTCTGGCGGTGAGCGTCGACCATGCGCTGACGCAGATCCGCAACGGCAGCACCGACGAGGCACGCCGCCGCCTGCGCGAGTTGACGCAGACGCTGCTGCCGCTGCTCGAACTCATCGAATCGGAATACCGCGTCGGCCTGCCGCTGCAGGAACTGGGCGAAAAAGCGCAGAGCGCGACCGACCTGCACGCCACCTCGACGCTCGGCGCGCGTACCGTCTGGCGCACCTGAAAGCGAGCCGCATCGATGCGGCCCCGTGGCTGGCTACATCCCGGCCATGCAGAGGTATTTCATCTCGATGTATTCATCGATCCCGTAACGCGAGCCTTCGCGGCCGAAGCCAGATTGCTTCACGCCGCCGAACGGCACCGTCTCATACGAGATGAGGCCGGCGTTGATCCCCACCATGCCGTATTCCAGCGCTTCGGCCACGCGCCACACGCGTCCGATGTCGCGGCTGTAGAAGTACGCCGCGAGTCCGTAGGGCGTGTCATTGGCCACCCGGATGCCTTCGGCTTCATCGCGGAATTTCATGACGGCGGCGACCGGGCCGAAGGTCTCTTCCTGCGTGATCAGCATGTCGTTCGTCACGCCTTCCAGCACGGTCGGCTCGACGAAGCGGCCGTCGCGCACCTTACCGCCGGTGACGATGCGGGCGCCCTTACCGGTCGCGTCATCGATGTGGCGGCGTACCTTGGCGATGGCGACGTCATCGATCAGCGGACCTTGCTCCACACCGGGCTCGAAGCCGTTGCCGACTTTGAGGGCGGCCGAGCGCGCCGCCAGCCGCTGGAGGAACGCGTCATATACGCCTTCCTGTACGAGAAAGCGGTTGGTGCACACGCAGGTTTGCCCTGCGTTGCGGTACTTCGAGACCATGGCGCCGTCGACCGCGGCATCGACGTCGGCATCGTCGAACACCAGGAAGGGCGCATGGCCGCCAAGCTCCATGGCGAGCTTCTTGACTGTTGGTGCGCACTGCGCCATGAGGATGCGGCCGACTTCGGTCGATCCTGTGAAGGACAGATGACGCACGCGATGGCTGGCGCAGAGTGTCTTGCCGACTTCGATGGAATTGCGGCCGTCCGCCGTCACGACGTTGAACACGCCGTCAGGAATGCCTGCGCGCCGAGCCAGTTCAGCCATCGCCAGCGCGCACAGCGGCGTCTGTTCGGCGGGTTTCACGACGATCGTGCAGCCTGCCGCCATGGTGGGCGATACCTTGCGGGTGATCATCGCGATGGGAAAGTTCCAGGGCGTGATGGCGGCGCACACGCCGATCGCCTGCCGGATGACGACCAGGCGCCGGTCATTGGCGGGCGAGGGGATCACGTCGCCGTAGACGCGCTTGGCTTCCTCGCCGAACCATTCAATAAAGGAAGCACCGTAGGCCACTTCGCCGCGTGATTCACTCAGCGGCTTGCCTTGCTCCAGCGTCATCAGGGCGGCGAGGTCTTCCTTGTGCTCCATCAGCAGTTCGAACCAGCGGCGCATCAACTGGGCGCGCTCTTTCGCCGGCCGGTCGCGCCAGCCGGGAAATGCGTCCTCCGCCGCGATGATGGCGCGCTCGGCTTCATCCGGTCCCAGATTGGCCACCCGGGCGATGACCGCGCCGGTGGCGGGATCTTCCACGTCGAACGTACTTGCGCCTGAGGACCACTGACCTGCGATGAACGCCTGTTCACGAAACAAACTGGCGTCGCGAAGGCGTGCGGAGATGCTGTCGGGCATGGTGTTCTCTCCTGTGTCGGGACTTGGTACGGGGCGAGGAGGCCCCCAATGGATCGTTCGGTCCATTCTGGCATGCGGACCTGGAGCGGGTGAGGCGGGGCGGTACGGATTGGCGCGCAAAGCGCGTGCCGGAGGAGATGCGCGCGGTGCGCAGGCAACAAAAAAGCCGACCCACGGGTCGGCTTTTCGTCGCAGCGGATGCCTGATTACTTGGCAGCCGGGGCGGAAGCGTCAGCCGGAGCCGAAGCATCGGCCGGAGCGGAGGCGTCAGCAGCCGGAGCCGAAGCGTCGGCAGCCGGGGCTTCAGCAGCCGGAGCGGCTTCCGGAGCGGATTGTTCAACAGCCGGTGCCGGCTCAGCCGGAGCTTCTTCCTTCTTGCCACAGGCAACAGCGGCCAGCGCGATCAGAGCAGCAACGAGGAGAGACTTGTTCATTGTTGGTTTCCCTTGCAAAGATGTGCAATAAGCTAGATATCTTGATCGACCTCGATGGCGGCCGATTCCGCAATTATATCCATGGGGAACGCAAAATTGCGAACCTCATGTCGCAATGCATCATCGCGCTGTTACATTCAAATGCACAAATCCGGCGCAATACCACTCATGTAACAATTGCCAGGTTTCGTCATGGGCCGTTTCGATTTTTCCGATTTTCCGTTCGTCAGCCAATTGGCATAACAGTGCGGAATCGTGTCGCACGACAGACTCCTCGCCATTCATGAAAAGGCGTTTTCCGCGATAAAGGAACTGGCTGCGCAGATCGAGCGAAAGCCCCGACTGGCGGGCTTTTCGAACGAATCGCGCCAGGCTGTCGGGTGTCTCGAGCGGATCGAAATAGACATGCGGTTTGGGCTCCGACATATATCGCCCGATAAAACGCGCGACTTTTTCGTCGTTCCACCGAATGCTGGCCAGCATGTCAGAAACTTGCCCGATCATATTGGTCTGGATCTGAGCCGGATGTTTCACTGGCGCTTGGTCCGGATCGGTATACATGCCTTTTTCATTTACATCTTCTTGCAAAAAAGCCAAGAACTCGGTGACAATTTCCTGGGCCGAAGGCGCCCTGAATCCAATCGAGTAAGTCTGGCATTCGCCGATCGCAATACCGTCGTGCGCATAGCGCGGCGGCAAATACAGCATGTCACCCGGTTCAAGCACCCATTCCTGGCTCGGCTTGAAGTGACGAAGAATCTTCAGCGGTGCGTCTTCGACCAGGCTGAGGTCGCGTTGCGCACTGATGCGCCAATGACGCTTGCCCATGCCCTGCAATAGAAATACGTCGTATGAATCGAAGTGCGGGCCCACGCCGCCGCCATCGCTGGCATGCGAGACCATCAGATCGTCCAGCCGCGTGTAGGGCAGGAAGTTGAATCGGCGCAGCAGCGCGTCGGCTTCCGGCACGACGAGATTCAGGCCTTGTACGAGCACCGTCCATGGCCCGCGGCGCGGAATGTCGCGGCGACCGAGCGGACCGCGCGCGATTTGCCAACGGCCGTGTCCATCGCGACTGACTAGGCGTGATTCGACGTCCTCGTCCGCAGCCAGCTCACGCACCTCTTCCGCCGAGACCAGTCCAGTGAAGCCGGGTACCGCCTGACGGACGAGCAGGGGCTTTTTCTGCCAGTATTCAGCGAGAAACTGGCGCGGCGTAATGCCGCCGAGAAGGGGTTCGATCATGGCGCGCAGTGTAACGCTTGTTTGTGCGCCAGACGGCACAAACGGGGCTTGGCAGCGTAAAATCCAGCCCTTTTTGCGGAGCTTGGGCCGATGCCGGTAGTCACCATCGAATCGCTGGACCACGAAGGGCGGGGTGTCGCGCACTTCGAGGGCAAGGCGATCTTTGTCGAGGGCGCGCTGCCGCGCGAACGCGTCGAGTATTCCAGCTATCGCAAGCGCCCGACGTTCGAACAGGCGACCACGACTCGCATCATCAAACCGTCCTCGCAGCGCACGGCGCCGCGGTGCCGTTTCTTCGGCGTGTGTGGCGGGTGCAGCATGCAGCACATGGAACTGGGCGCGCAGGTGGCTGCCAAGCAGCGCGTGCTCGAAGATGCGCTGGCCCACATCGGCCGCACCAAGGCCGAAACGCTGTTTCCTGCCATCTATGGCCCGGGCTGGGGCTACCGCTATCGCGCCCGCATCGGCGTGCGTCTGGTCCCCAAGAAGGGCGGCGTGCTGGTTGGCTTCCATGAAAAGAAGAGCAGCTACATCGCCGACATGACGAGCTGCGAAATCCTGCCGCGCCATATCTCCGATCTGCTCCTGCCCCTGCGCGAGCTGGTGTCGGGCCTGTCGACGCCGGATCGCATTCCGCAGGTCGAAATCGCCGTCGGCGACGACCGTACGGTGCTCGTCCTGCGCAACCTGCTTCCCTTCACCACGCAGGACGAAGCGCGTCTGCTGGCCTTTGGCGAAGCTCATGGCGTCAGCATGTGGCAGCAGCCGGGTGGCCCGGATACGGTCAAGCCGTTGAAGGCCGGCGAATCGGAATTCCTGCAGTACACGCTGCCCGAGTTCGATCTGGCGCTCAAGTTCAAACCGACCGATTTCACGCAGGTGAACGTGGCGATCAATCGCCTGCTGATCCGTCGTTCGATGCAATTGCTCGATCCGCAGCCGGGCGAACGCATCGCCGACCTGTTCTGCGGCCTCGGCAACTTCAGCTTGCCGATCGCCCGCCGTGGCGCCCACGTCGTTGGTGTCGAAGGTAGCGCCACGTTGACCCGGCGCGCGGCCGAAAATGCTGCGGCCAATGGTCTGTCGGAGCGCTCGGAATTCCACGTGGCCAACCTGTTCGAGGCTACGCCGGAAAGCTTCGCTGCACTGGGCAAGCTCGACAAGATGCTGATCGACCCGCCGCGCGAAGGTGCGATCGCCGTCTGCAAGGCGCTGGACGAGAACGCGCCACGCCGTATCGTGTACGTGTCGTGCAACCCGGCGACGCTGGCGCGCGACGCCGAGGTCCTGACGCAGACGAAGGGCTACCGTCTCAAGGGGGCGGGTGTTGCCAACATGTTCCCGCACACGTCGCACGTTGAATCGATTGCTCTGTTCGAGCGCGATTGATTGCAGCGTTCGCAGGACGAAAAAAAGCCCGCTGATGCGGGCTTTTTTGTGGGCCGTCGGTTTTCAGTCGCGATTGCCACCGAGGAAACCGAGAATCGACAGCAGGCTCTGGAAGATGTTGTACAGATCCAGGTAGATGGCCAGCGTTGCCGTGATGTAGTTGGTTTCACCGCCCGTCACGACGCGGTTGATGTCGTACATCAGGTAGGCCGTGAATACCGCGCAGACCAGTACCGAGATGGTCAGGAACATCGCCGGAACCTGCAGGAAGATGTTGGCAAAGCTCGCGGCCAGCAGGAGCAGCACGCCGATGAACAGGAACTTGCCCATGCCCGACAGGTCGCGCTTGATCGTGGTGGCCAGTGTCGCCATGCCGAGGAAGATCACGCCGGTACCGCCCGCGGCAAGTGCGATGAGTTGCCCGCCGTTCGAAAAGCCCAGTGTGAATTGCAGGATGCGCGACAGCATCAGGCCCATGAAGAACGTGAACGCCAGCAGCAAGGCAACGCCGATCGGGCTGTTCTTGAAGCGTTCGATGGCAAAGAAGAAGCCGAAGGCCACTGCCAGGAAGATGACAAAGCTCATTGCCGGGCTGCCGGCGAAGAGCGCGGAAAAGTGCATCTGGATGCCCAGCCAGGCGCCCAGAAGCGTCGGGACCATCGACAGGCCGAGCAGCGCGTACGTATTGCGCAGGACGCGATTGCGCGCCGCGCCGACGTCGCTCGTCGTCGAAACGTTGATCATGCGTTGTTCCATCGAAGATTCTCCAGGGTTCAAGTAAGGCGGCGCGTTCTGCAGGTGTCCGCTCAAGCCTCGTAGACACTTGCGTGCAAATGCGGTTCCCCGCCGACCAGACACGATAGCGGAAAAATGCCCGTCGTGGCGCCTTGCGGCATACTGGACGGCCCGTATGGATGGAGCAAGCATGAACCGCGTCAAGGACATCGCCCGCTTCGGGCAGCAGGTCTGGCTGGATTCCCTGTCACGGCAACTGATTGCCTCTGGCCGCCTGAGGCGCCTCATCGACGAGGATGGCATCGCCGGAGTGACCTCGAACCCGGCCATCTTCGAGCATGCGCTGACGCACGACGCAAGTTATCGCGACGCGCTCGCCGCGTTGCCCGCGGGCGAGCCCGAGGTCCGTTTCGAAGCAGTGGCAATCCCTGACATCCAGGCGGCGTGCGACATATTCCGCCCCTTGTACGACACCTCCGGCGGAGAGGCCGGCTTTGTCAGCTTTGAAGTCTCGCCCCGGCTGGCGCACGATGCGGACGGGACTATCGCCGCGGCCAGGCGCCTGTGGGCGGCCATTGGCCGGCCCAACGCCATGATCAAGATTCCCGCAACAGGTGCCGGCCTGGTGGCGATCGAAGAGAGCATCGCCGCCGGCATCAATGTAAACGTTACTTTGATGTTCTCGCACCGACATGTGCGGGACGTATTCGAGGCCTATTGCCTGGGCCTGCAGAGACGCAGCGCGGCCGGGTTGCCGATCGACCGCATACGCTCGGTGGCGAGCGTGTTCGTGTCGCGCTGGGATACGCTACTCGATCCGCTGCTCGCAACGCGCGCGCCCGAGCTGGCCGGCAAGGTGGCAATCTCCCTTGCGCGGCGGGCCTACCAGTTCTGGAAGCATCGTTTCGGTCCCGGCAGCAGCTTCGCCGCCCTGGCGGCGCGAGGTGCGCAGCCGCAGCGACTGCTCTGGGCCAGTACCGGGGTAAAGAACCCGGCGTATCGGGATACGCTCTATGTCGAAAGCCTGATCGGCCCGCACACTGTCGACACCGTGCCCGAGTCCACGCTGGAGGCCTTTCGGGACCATGGCGAGGCCTCATCACAGCTTGAGCAGGGTGTAGAAGATGCGTCGGCGGTGATTGATCATCTTGCGCGTATCGGCATCGATCTCGAAGCGCACGCCGATGCATTGCAGGAAGAAGGTCTGGCGTCTTTCGCCAAGGCGTTTTCCGCCTTGCTCGAGCGCGCCGCCTGAGCAGCGCCGGTGCCTCAGTGGAGCACGCGCGGGCCGCTGAGGATGAACTCCGGGATCGGAGCGTCGAAGTGCGCGCCGTCGGAGGCTTCCATCTGATAGCTGCCGCTCATGGTGCCGAAAGCGGTCTCCAGCGTGCAGCCGCTGCTGTACTCGAAGCTCTGGCCCGGCTCGATGACCGGCTGCTCGCCGACCACGCCGAGCCCGCGCACTTCCTGCACCTTGCCGTTGGCGTCGGTTATGATCCAGTGTCGGCTGACGAGCCGGGCTGCCACATCGCCGCTATTGCGGATCACGATGCGGTACGAGAACACGAACGTGTCGTCGTCCGGGTCCGACTGCTCGGGCAGGAAAGTCGATTGAGCCTGCACATCGATTTGATATTTGCGTTCTTTGCTCATGATTGGCAGGGTGTGCGAAGTAAAGCTTCCCGCGTCCAGGCGCGGTCAAGCCATAATCCTCGTTAGTAGACCAGATTTCCAACGTTATAGCGCGCCAGCCGACGCCCGCATCCCCAAGAATACGAACATGAGCAACCCCAGCTATCGCATTGCCCCCAGCCTGCTTTCCGCCGATTTCGCCCGCCTGGGCGCCGAAGTGACCGATGTCGTCGCCTCTGGCGCAGACTGGCTGCACTTCGATGTAATGGACAACCACTACGTGCCGAACCTCACCATCGGTCCGCTGGTGTGCGAGGCCATTCGCCCGGTTACGCAGGCCCCGATCGACGTGCACCTGATGGTCGAGCCGGTCGATGCGCTGGTCCCGATGTTCGCCAAGGCTGGCGCCAACATCATTACTTTCCACCCCGAAGCGTCGCGCCACGTCGATCGCACCCTGCAGCTCATCCGCGACAACGGCTGCCAGGCCGGCCTGGTCTTCAATCCGGCCACGCCGCTGAACTGGCTCGATCACGTCATGGACAAGATCGACCTGATCATGCTGATGTCGGTAAACCCGGGGTTCGGCGGCCAGCAGTTCATCCCCGAAACCCTGGCCAAACTCGGGGCGGCGCGTGCGCGGCTGGATGCGTACGAGCGCCAAACCGGACGCCGCATCCTGCTCGAGATCGACGGCGGGGTGAAGCCCGCCAACATCGCCGAAATTGCAGCCGCTGGCGCCGACACGTTCGTGGCCGGCTCGGCTGTCTTCGGCGCACGCCGTGCGGAAGATCCGCACGGTTACGATACGGTGATCGCGGCCATGCGCACAGCGCTGGCAGCGGTCTGAGCCCAACGTCTTACTTGCAGGTGGCATGAACCCATGACAACGCGCGCAGTGCTCTTCGATCTGGACGGTACGCTGGTTGATTCGATCCCTGATCTGGCCGAGGCGGTTCGCCTGATGCTGGCCGAACTCGGGGAGCCTTCGCGCAGCGAGCAAGAGACACGTGGCTTCGTCGGCAAGGGCATTCCGCACCTGGTGCGCAGTGCGCTGGCGGCCGGTCGCGCACCGCGCAACGATGACGAAGTACGTCGTGCAATCTCGGTGTTCTCGCGTCACTACGCCGTGACCAACGGACGCAAGACGACCATCTACCCCGGCGTGTTGTCGGGCTTGTCGGCGTTGCACAAGCTCGGCGTGCGCATGGGCTGCATCACCAACAAGGACGCGGCTTTCACGCAGGCGCTGCTGCGCCAGTTGGGACTGGCGCAATACTTCGGCGCCGTCGTCAGCGGCGACACGCTGCCGCAAAAGAAGCCCGAACCGCACCAACTGTGGCATGCCTGCGAACAATTGGGCGTGGAGCGTGGCGAGGCGCTGATGGTGGGCGACTCGGTCAACGACGCCCTGGCGGCCCGCAACGCCGGCATCCGTGTATTCCTCGTGACCTATGGGTATAGCGAAGGCGTGCCGGTGGACACTATCGATTGCGACGGGTTACTATCCTCCGTCGTCGAATTGCCTGCCAGACTAGGTTTGGCAGGCTGACAGATCATTCCGAGATATTCGTGAC
This sequence comes from Uliginosibacterium sp. sgz301328, assembly GCF_041807905.1. Classification (NCBI taxonomy): domain Bacteria; kingdom Pseudomonadati; phylum Pseudomonadota; class Betaproteobacteria; order Rhodocyclales; family Zoogloeaceae; genus Uliginosibacterium; species Uliginosibacterium sp. sgz301328. The sequence continues at coordinate 90,050 of NZ_JBGVSA010000015.1, read as the reverse complement.
CCAACCAAGCTTGTTCCGCGTGAAGGAGTGCCTCCCGAATCGCGCCACCGTGTCGTGGCAGCGCATCGGGTACTCGTGGCGTGTCCGCCACTGAACGCACACGCGGCTAAGCAGCCGCCCCGCAGGTTCGCCTGCACACCCGAACAAGCAATTGGAGTCACGATGACCGAAGCCGAATTCCTGGCGCTGGCCGCGCAGGGTTACAACCGTATCCCCCTGACGCTGGAAACCTTCGCCGACCTCGACACCCCGCTGTCGATCTACCTCAAGCTCGCCAACGAACCGTACACGTACCTGCTCGAATCCGTGCAGGGGGGTGAGAAGTTCGGGCGCTATTCCATCATCGGCCTGCGCGCGCATACCCGGATCGAAGTGCGCGGCCGTTCGGTATTGCTGGTATCCAACGATCGTCTGGTCGAGCGTCGCGACTACGGCGATCCGCTGGCCTACGTCGGCGAATTCACCCAGCGCATCAAGGTTCCGCCGCGCGCCGGACTGCCGCGTTACTGTGGTGGCCTGGTTGGCTACTTCGGCTACGACACCGTGCGTTACATCGAGCCCAAGCTGGCGGCCTCGCAGCCGGAGCAAGACCCGCTCGAAACGCCGGACATGCTGCTCCTGCTGTCCGAAGAGATCGCTATCGTCGACAACCTCTCCGGCAAGCTGACGCTGGTGGTATACGCCGAGCCCGAAGTGCCTGGCGCCTACAAGCGCGCGCAACGTCGCCTCAAGGAGCTCGTCGCCAAGTTGCGCGAGCCGGTGCAGATTCCGCAGGATGTGAGTGTCGAGCCGCAACCGGCGGTGTCGGTCACGGGCGAAGAAGAATTCAAGAACGCCGTCCGCCGCGCCAAGCAATACATCGTCGATGGCGACATCATGCAGGTCGTGCTCTCGCAGCGCATGAAGAAGCCGTTCGCGGCGAGCCCGATGGCGCTGTACCGCACGCTGCGGGCGCTCAACCCGTCGCCGTACATGTTCTTCTTCAACTTCGAGGACTTCCACGTCGTCGGCGCTTCGCCCGAAATCCTCGTCAAGCTGGAAGAAGAAGGTGGACAGCAGAAAGTCACCGTACGCCCCATCGCCGGCACCCGCCGCCGCGGTGCGACGCATGACGAAGACCTGGCACTCGAGCGCGAACTGCTGGCTGATCGCAAGGAGCTCGCCGAGCACCTGCAACTGCTCGACCTTGGCCGCAACGACGTCGGTCGCGTGGCCGCCACGGGTACCGTCAAGGTGACCGAACGCTTCACCATTGAACGCTATTCACACGTCATGCACATCGTGTCGAACGTTGAAGGTGTGCTGCCCGAGTCCACCGACAAGCGCGCGGCCGCCCTGCAGGTGCTGCGCGCCGCGTTCCCGGCCGGCACGGTGTCCGGCGCGCCGAAGGTGCGCGCCATGCAGATCATCGATGAACTCGAACCGCTCAAGCGTGGTGTGTACGCCGGCGCGGTCGGCTACCTTGGATTCGATGGCGATCTCGATGTGGCCATCGCGATCCGCACGGCCGTCATCAAGAACGGCGAGCTCCACGTGCAGGCAGGCGCCGGCATCGTGGCCGATTCCGATCCCGAAACCGAATGGCAGGAAACGCTCAGCAAGGCCCGCGCACAGATGCGCGCCGCCGAGCTTGCAGAGCGCGGGCTCGATACCCGCTTCGCCGTTTGATCCGGATACTGAAAAGGAATCGCGCCATGCTGTTCATGCTGGATAACTACGACAGTTTTACCTACAACATCGTGCAATACCTCGGCGAGCTGGGGGCCGATGTACGTGTGCATCGCAACGACCAGATCACCATCGAGCAGATCGAGGCCATGCGCCCCGAGCGGATCGTGGTGTCGCCCGGACCGTGCTCGCCGGCCGAAGCCGGCATTTCGATCGAACTGATTCGCCACTTTGCCGGCAAGCTGCCGATCCTCGGCGTCTGCCTTGGGCATCAGAGTATCGGTGCGGCGTTTGGCGGCGAGATCGTGCACGCCAAGCAGCTCATGCACGGCAAGACTTCGCCGATTCATCACCATGATGTCGGCATATTCAAGGGTCTGCCCAACCCATTTACGGCGACGCGCTACCACTCGCTCGCTATCCGCCGCGAGACTTTGCCGGATTGCCTCGAAGTCACGGCCTGGACCGAAGACGGCGAGATCATGGGCGTGCGCCACAAGACGCTGGCCATCGAGGGGGTGCAGTTCCATCCCGAATCGATCATGACCGAAGGTGGTCACGATTTGCTGCGTAACTTCCTGAATAACTGAGGCGCCGGACATGACTCCCCAAGAAGCATTGCAGCGCGTGATCGAACACCGCGAGATTTTTCACGAAGAGATGACCGATCTGATGCGACAGATCATGTCGGGCGAGGTCTCGCCCACGCTGACTGCCGCCATCCTGACCGGCCTGCGCGTGAAGAAAGAAACCATCGGTGAGATCGCCGCCGCCGCCGGTGTGATGCGCGCTTTCGCCAACAAGGTCGACGTGCCCGCTGACAAGTTGTCCAACTTTGTCGACATCGTCGGCACGGGTGGTGACGGCGCGCAGACTTTCAATATTTCGACTGCGTCGATGTTCGTTGCCGCAGCAGCCGGAGCGCGCATCGCCAAGCACGGTGGCCGCAGCGTCAGCTCCAAGTCGGGCAGCGCCGATGTACTCGAAGCGCTCGGCGTCAATATCATGCTGTCGCCGGAGCAGGTGGCCGAATGCATTGAAGAAGTCGGCATCGGTTTCATGTTCGCGCCCAATCATCATCCGGCCATGAAGAACGTGGCCCCGGTGCGTCGCGAAATGGGCGTGCGCACCATGTTCAACATTCTTGGTCCGCTCACCAATCCGGCGGGCGCGCCGAACATTCTGATGGGCGTGTTCCACGAAGACCTCGTCGGCATCCAGGTGCGCGTCATGCAGCGCATGGGCGCGCAGCATGCCATCGTTGTGTATGGCCGGGACGGACTCGACGAAGTGTCGCTCGGCGCCGGCACGATGGTCGGAGAACTGAAGGACGGGGAGGTGCGCGAATATGAAGTGCACCCGGAAGACTTCGGTATCCAGATGGCCTCTACGCGCCAGATCCGTGTGGCCGATGCCAATGAGTCCAAGGGCCTGCTCATCGGGGCGCTCGACAACGTGGCCGGCACGGCGCGCGAAATCGTTGTGCTCAATGCGGGCACGGCGCTGTATGCCGCCAATGTGGCGGACAGTATCGGCGACGGTGTGGCGCGCGCACGCGAAGTCATCGCCTCGGGCGCGGCACGGGCCAAGCTCGAACAGTTCGTCGCCAAGACGCAATCGTTCGCCAGGGCGTAAGGGGCGAGGGAATAGACATGTCTGACATCCTGCAAAAAATCCTCGCCACCAAGCGTCGCGAGATCGAGATCGCCGAGCGCGAGATTTCGCGCGAAGCCATCGTCAAACGTGCGCGAGGCGGTGCCGCGCCGCGCGATTTCGTCGGCGCCATCCGCAGCAAGATCGACGCGGACTGCGCAGCGGTGATCGCCGAAGTCAAAAAGGCCAGCCCGTCCAAGGGCGTCCTGCGCGAAGACTTCCGTCCTGCCGACATTGCCGCGTCGTACGAGCGTGGCGGCGCAGCCTGCTTGTCGGTGCTCACCGATCGCGATTACTTCCAGGGCTCGCCGGACTACCTGCGTGCTGCGCGCGATGCCTGCGCATTGCCGGTGCTGCGCAAGGACTTTCTGGTCGACGGCTATCAGGTCTTTGAAGCGCGTGCGATGGGGGCTGATTGCATCCTGCTGATCGTTGCCGCATTCCTGCCGCCCGAAGGCGTGGTGGGCCTGTCCGCGGCACGCGCCGCGCAGGCGGGTCTGCGCGATCTGGAGTCGCTGGCTCACGACCTGGGTATGGCCGTACTGGTGGAAGTGCATGACGCCGACGAACTGGATATTGCGCTGGAGCTGGCCACGCCATTGGTGGGCATCAACAACCGTAACCTGCGCACATTCGAAGTTACGCTCGATACCACGCTTGGCCAGCTTTCGCGCATCCCGGATGATCGTGTGGTGGTGACGGAAAGCGGCATTCTCGGCCGCGAAGACGTGCAGCGCATGCGCGGGAACGGCGTCAATGCCTTCCTGGTCGGCGAAGCCTTCATGCGCGCCGAAGATCCCGGTGCTCAACTGGCCGCGTTGTTTGGTTGAGGGCTGACGCCAGGCATCGGCGCCGCGCGCGTTTTGCGCCATACTCGCTCGACAGCCCCAACATGGATGGAGGCCGCGGGTGAGCGAAGAGCCCTCGACCGAACCCTCGCAAGAAGAAACGCCAAAAACCCCCACGCCAGCGCCCCGGCGATTCCGACCGTGGCGCTGGCTTCGTCATGCGCTCGTCACCTGCGTGGCGATCGTATTGCTCGCCTGCGCTGCACTCGCATGGGTGGTTGGCACCGAGACCGGCGGTCGTGTCGGGCTCAACATGGCGTCGAATGTCTTGGGCGGCATCTTCAAGGTCGACGGCTGGAAAGGGCGCTTGCTGGACCAGTGGCAGGTCGACCGTTTCGAACTGAGGCTGGCGCATTTCCGGCTCGTTGCGACGAACGCTGACGTCAGTTGGCGACTGCCGCCCCTGTTGTCTGCCGACATCCAGCTGCAATGGTTGCGTGTGGGCAGCCTCGATATCCGGACCGCGCCGAGCGAGCCAGCGACGCCGTCCACCGGCGCGCCGCGCGACGTGCTGTTGCCGGTCGCCATTCACGCGCAGGAAGTCAAAGTCGGCACGCTCACCATTGGTCAGCTTGTCGATACGCAAACGCAGCCCGACCCCTATCTCAAGTTGACCGACATCGTCGGGCAGGTGGATAGCGACGCCGAGCGTCACATCGTGGACCAGCTTGCCGTCACGACGCCGGCCGGGCGCGTGACCGGCAATGCGCGCATGGGGACCGTGTCGCCATTTCCGCTGCTGGTTCAGGCGACGCTCGCCGGTACGCTCGACGCCCGAGCGATGACGGTCAACGCCAGGGCAGAGGGGACGCTTCTGCAGCCGCACGTGGTCGCCCGCGTCGAAGGCGACGGTGTCGAAGGCGATGCCGATATCGCCGCGCAGCCCTTCGAACCTGTGCCGCTGCAACGTGCCCGTCTGTCGTTCCGCAATCTCGATCCGGCTTCATTCCACCCGCAGGCTCCGCACGCACGGCTCGATATCTCCGCCGATCTGACGCCGAGCATCGATCCGGCCGCCACGGCGACGGGGGTAGCGGCGTGGCGGGTTGCGGGGCCGATCGACATCGCGAACAAAGAGCCGGGCGGCGCCGATCATGGGCGCATTCCCGTCGAGCGGCTGACCAGCGCGCTGACATGGTCGGCGGGGCTGCTGACGGCAGATCGCCTGCGTATCGAAGTGCCGGGCCGGGGCGTGGTGTCCGGCGTCGTTTCCTGGCGGCCTGCCAAGGACGACGTCATGGGGCGCATCGAAGGTCGCCTCCAATTGAGCAACGTAGACCCAAGCCGCATTTATTCGACGCTTGCTCCGATGCGCGTGTCGGGTGACGCCAGCGCGGTGGCGCGCAGCGACGACCAGACCTTCAATGTGCGCCTCACGTCCGATCGTTTCCGCCTGACGGCCCAGGGCGAACAGCGTGCCGGTGTGCTGCGCCTGTCGCGTGCGGAACTGGCGCACGGTACGTCGGCCGTTGCCGTCAGTGGGCAGATGGCTCTGCGTGGTACGCAACAGTTCTCGGTGCAGGGGACAACGGCGCATTTCGATCCCCGGCAATGGGTGACGACGGCGCCGCAGGGCGACCTGAACATCAAGTTTGCGCTGAACGGGCAAGTCTCGCCGACGTGGCAGGCCAGGGCGGAGATCGATCTGGGCGACAGCCGCCTTGCAGGTCGAGCGCTGAGTGGTGGTGGTCGTGTGGCCGCTGCGCCAGGGCGCATCGTCGATGCCGACCTCAATATCAATGTGCTGGAAAACACGCTGCTCCTGAAGGGCGCTTTCGGCCGTGCCGGAGACTTGCTGCAGTACAGCCTCGACGCGCGCCATCTCAATCGCCTCGGCGAAGGTCTGGGCGGTGTGGCGACCATCGAGGGAACGCTTGGCGGTTCGTTGGAAAATCCATCCGGGAAGGTTCAGGCACAGGTCCAGAACCTCGTGCTGCCGGGCGCGGTACGCATTGATCGCGGTACGTTGACGGCGAGCATGCAGGACGGGCTCGATGGCATCTTCCAGGGCAAGCTCGATGTCGGCTCGGTACGCGTGGGCGCCAATGATGAGCCCTATCTGCGGAGCGCCACGGCCAGCATCGACGGCCTGCGCAAGGCGCACACTTTCAGCCTTGCTGCCGACCTGATGCGCGACGAGAAGATGCAGTTGCGCACGCGCGGCGGCTTTGTGGATGGCATGTTCAAGGGAAAGCTCGAACAGTTCGAAGCGAGCGGCCCGGTGACGTTCGCGCTGGCAGGGCCCGTCGATCTGACGGCATCGGCAACGCATGTCGTGCTGGCCGCGGCACGGCTGAAGGCTCAGAACGGCAGTGTCCAACTGACTCAGACGGAATGGAGTCCCCACAAGGTCATCGCGCGGGGCAGTATCTCGGGAGTCGAGATCGGTCTGGTCGAGCCGGATGATGGCTCGCGCACACCGCGCTCCGAACGACGACGCGCACGCACGCTCAAGCTCGGCGGCAGTTGGGACGTGTCTCTGAGCGACAACTCGACGGGATTGATCAAAGTGTTCCGCGAAGGGGGCGACATCATTCTCCAGGGGGATACCCCGGTGGCCCTGGGCGTAGATTCCCTCGAGGCGACGCTTGCCCTGCAGGACAATCGGCTCACTTTCAATGCGCTGGCCAACGGCACGCGATTGGGAAACATCACGCTGGTCGGGTCGGCGGCGACACGTGGCAGCGGAAGCCGTATTCAGCTCGACGACCAGATGCCACTGGTCGGCGTGGGCCATGTGACCATCCCGGCGCTCGACTGGGTCGGACCCTTCATCGATCCGAACCTGCGCACGGCCGGCAGCCTGAACGGGCAATTCAACGTGCTGGGTACGCCGGCCGAGCCGAGGGGTGAAGGCAATCTCAAGGGCGACAAGCTGGAGATCGGCCTTGCGGATCAGGGCATGCGCTTGACCGACGGTTCGCTGCTGCTCTCGTTCGACGCCAGTCAGGTCAAGCTGGAGAGCCTTCGTTTTACGTCGCAGAACCAGGTTCCGGCACCGGACGCGCGGTTGCGCGTGTTGAACCTCAATCGGCCCGGCGGCATCAACGGCACCGGCGCGCTGCAACTGGCGACCGGCAAAGGCGCATTCCGGATCGACGTCGATCGGGTCGGCGTGGCACAACAGCCGAACCAATGGATTCTGTTGTCCGGAACGACGACCATCGATACGGGCTGGGACAGCTTCAACCTCAATGCAAAACTGCGGGCGGACGGCGGTTTCGTGGGAGCGCCCCGGGCTAATGCGCCGTCTTTGTCGGACGATGTGGTCGTGCGCGGTCGCCAGCGCGAGGAACGCGGGATGAGGCTCAATGCCGAGGTGGCGTTCGACTTTGGCGACCAGTTCATCTTGCGGGCCTATGGCATCAACACGTTCCTTGACGGCGTCCTGCGCCTGCGGCTGGTCGCAGGGGAGCCGATGCGCGCAACCGGGTCGATCCGAGCGCGCGATGGCGTCTACGAAGGCTTCGGGCAGCGCCTTGCCATTGACCGCGGGGTGGTGAACTTCCAGGGGCCGATCGACAATCCGGGCTTGAACGTGGTGGCACTTCGTACGGGCTTGCAGGTGGAAGCGGGCGTCGAGATCACGGGGACTGCGCGTTCGCCGCGCGTGCGGCTGGTGTCCCGTCCCAACGTGCCGGAATCGGAAAAACTCTCCTGGATGCTACTCGGACGCGCCAGCGATCCGGGCACCGGCGACGCCGGCTTGCTGCTCTCGGTCGCGGGCGCGGCAATGGGCGGGGAAGGCGGCGAGGGGCCAATCGAGAAGATTCTTCATGGTCTGGGACTGGACGACATCAATTTGTCGCAGTCTTCGAGTACGGAGCGGCCGTTGCAGAGCCAGGTGGCGAGCAACGCGACCGGACTGGGCTCCAGTGTCGGCGCCTCTACCGACTCGGCCAACCAGGTCCTGGTGCTGGGCAAGCGTATTTCGCCACGTGCGCATCTGTCGTTCGAGCAGAATTTCATCGGTACCGAGAGTGTGGTGCGGCTGACCTACACGCTCACGCGCTATCTGTCGCTGATCGCGCGCGCCGGCACAGACAACGCTCTGGATCTCAATTACACAATTGTCTTCCGCTAGCGCAAGGCCCGGCCATTTTGGGTTCAAGATTCTGCCCGTCTGGCCGTATTGAAAATTCAACACTTTCTTCACGGACCTTGACTGTTACAGGGGCTTCTGGTGCCATGCGGTCCTTGGTCAATAATACTTACAAAGTTTGCGCTTGCTGCTCTGCAGCGTAGCGCGGGACATTGATGTTGAATCTCTTTTTTCCGGGTGGCCCCCAATGGCCGGCCCGTCGTATCGCTGTTGCGGTACTGATGGTTTGTTCTTCTGGCGCATTTGCGGCAGACGCTTGTGTCACGGCGGCAGGAAGACTCGCCGCCATGCAGGGGCACGTCGTCCTGTTACGCGCGGGTAGTACCGAATGGTTGCAGATCTCACCGCAGACGACGCTGTGTGCCGGTGATGTGATTGCCACCCGTGACGGGAGCCGCGCCACCGTTGCGTTGACGAATGCCGCACCAGTCTGCGTTGGCGAAAATTCGTCGTACACGGTTCCGCCGATTTCTTCGGGGCCGCCGCAACAGGGTTCTTCCCTCATCCAGGATGTCTGCCAGGTGAGTGTCACAGAAGGCCGTGTGCAGGCATTGTCCTCAACCGGCGAAGCGCTCGTCGCTGCCGGTGTGGGTGCCGACGGCGCGCGCGACATGGCGCCGCTGCCAATCGAAATCCGACCCGACCAATCGGTTCGGTGGGCGATCCACTATCCGCAGATCGTGTCGATCTCACCCGCAGCGCTGGATGCAATGCCTGCAGCGCAGCGAGAGGACGCCCAACTGGCCCAGTCCCAGGGTCTGACCGGCAATTATCAGATGGCTGCCGCCGTTCTCGAGCCGGCGGGGTCGGTTGCTTCGCCTGCAGCGCGCGCATATCGAGCCAACATGCTGTTGGCCATCGGCCGCTTTGACGAAGCGCGCGACATCATCAGCGTGCTCGATCCACAGAAGGACGCCAACGCCGCAGCACTCATGGCGATCATCAGTGTGGCGCGCAATCAGGCTGCGGAGGCCATGGAGTACGCAAGCCGCGCCGTCGCGCTGGATGCGAAGTCGTCAACGGCACGCTTGGCGCTTTCGTACGCATGGCAGTCGCAGCGCGATCTGTCGAAGGCGCTGACTGAAGCGCGTCTGGCAACCGAACTGAATCCGTCGGACGCTCTGGCCTGGGCGCGCCGTGCAGAAATCGAGGTTGTCATGTCCGCGCCGGACGAGGCCCAGGCATCGCTCGACAAGGCCATCGCGCTGGAGCCGGACCTGCCCCGCGCCCAGGCCTTGAAGGGATTTATTGCGCTGGCCAAGGGTGACGCCGATGCGGCGCTGGCGCTCTTCAATACTGCAATCGAACATAACGCCGCTGAACCGCTGGCCTGGTATGGACGAGCCATGGCGCGTATCCGCCTTGGCCAGAACGACGACGGGCGCCGTGATCTCGAAGTGGCCGTGACGCTCGATCCTGGCAACGCGGAACTGCGTGCCTATCTGGCGCGCTCATACGCCGACGCCGATCGCATGGATGAAGCCGTCGCGCAGAACGATCTGGCACGCAGGCTTGATCCGCTCAGTCCGACGCCCTGGTATTTCGAAGCATTGCGCCGGCAGGACGCCAACGACCCCGTGGGCGCCATCCAGGCGGCCGAGGAGGCCCAACGCCGCAACGGCAACCGTACGGTGCTGCGACCGGCCTCGTTGATTGGCCAGGACAGCGCAACGCGCGAAGCGAACATGTCCAGATCGTACGAGATGATGGGCTGGTACGGGGCGATGCAGCGCGCAGCGGCGGACGCCGTGACGCGGGACCCGCAAAGTGGTGCTGCGCATCACTTCCTCGCAAGCGCGTTGGCCAATGAAGGACAGTCTGAATTCGCGCGCATGTCCTCGCTGCTGCAGGCGCAGTTGCGCCAGCGTCCTGGCCAATGGCCACTACCGCCGCAGTATTACGTTCCCGGCCTGCCGATCCTGGATGGGCCCCGCGCGCTGTCGACGGAAGAGACCTCGGATCTGTTCGAACGTCAGCCGAATCACTTCTCCGTGTCAGCCATTGGTGGCAACAACGGCACCATTGGCGGCAGCCTCCTCGCTTCGCACGCGTGGCAGACAGGCCAGATATCGGCGGGCTATTTTGACTATCGCACGGACGGCTGGCGCGAGGGGAGCGACTTCCGCACACGCGCGGCACAGATCGACATCCAGCAGCAGCTCACGTCCAAGCTGACCATCTACGGTCAGATCCGGCAGCAGGAGCGCAGCAGCGGCGATCTGATCCAGGCGCTTGCGCCGAATCTGGCAGGTTCGACGCAAACACACCGGAATACCACCTACGACGTAGGTCAGGCCGGCTTCCGGTATGACGTGTCGCCCAATGAACAATGGCTCGGGAATGCTGCTTTCACACATGCGCCGTCAGACTTCATCAAGGTGCAGCCAATAAACAAAGTGACCACTTTCCAGTCCGAAGGGGAGGGGCGCACCAACGCCCGGGTCGCCGAGTTGCAGTATCTGCACGCATGGGAAACGCAAAGCGTTCAAGCCGGCGGCGGCACCTACAACGAAACCGGGTCACAGGGCTACGTCATCTACATTAATCCCGGCCATCGCCTGCTGACGTCGTCGTCTTCCATGGGGTTTGGGCGACACGATAATGCCTATGCAATTTGGCAGGGCCGCTATGGCGATGGTTGGACGCTTTTTGGTGGCGCCTCGTACGACCAGATGGAGTCGAGCGGCAATTTCCGACTGGGGAAATGGAGCCCCAAGCTTGGTGTTTCGTACGCCATGCCGTCGGGGCTGACATTGAGAGCGGCCGGCTATCGAAGCGTGGCCTCTTTCTCCACGCTTCAGCAAAGCCTGCGTCCGGCGACATTTAATGGCTTTACCGACGCGCCGGAGGATTCTTCGGGGACCGTCTCGACGCGGTATGTGATCGCCGCAGACCAACGTTTCGGAACTACGGCCAAGGCGGGCGTCGAATTGTCGGCGCGCAGTGTGCACGTGCCAGGAATGGGATGCCCAGGTGCGGAATGCACGGCATATTGGCCGGAGCGAGCGCATCGCGCCTATGCGTCGTGGGCGCCGTTGGAGTGGCTGGCGTTGACGGCAGAATGGCGTTACGACTCAGTGCACAGGCCGCTTGCGTTTGACGAAAAAGCAACCAATGGTGTCGCCACGCCGATGCGCATCAGGACACAGCAGATCCCGCTCAGAGCGTGGGTTCGTTTGGGGGCGGGATTTTCGTCTTCGGTTGAAGTGCGTCAGGTGCGACAGGATGTTCTCGGATGGTCCAATTACTCCAATTCGCTATGGTCCGACAATTTCTGGGTGACCAATGTGAGTGTGCGCCAGAGCATTGATGGTGATCGTTACTGGTGGGAGTTTGCCATCAACAATCTGTTCGATCGTGACTTCCAGTTTCAGGACAGTACTGCGACCGGAAGTACTCATCCCCCCGAGTTTCTACCGGGACGCAGCTATTCGTTGCGCGTCAGCGCCCGCTGGTAGGGCTCTGTATAGTCATTAACCGAAGGATCTTCACATGACGGCTATCCGTTCCATTGCTGCCTCGCTGTTCCTTGCATTCGTTGCGTCGTCCGCCCCTACCGCGGTGGCTGCAGAATCTGTGCTCACGGCGGCATCTAACGATTGCATACTTGTTTGGTATTGCGACGGCACGGACTGTTACTGGGTCCCTGTCTGCTGAGAGCATTTGAGTCGAGCGCTCCAACGCTACTGTGCCACCGCCCCCAGCGGTATGAACTGCATGAGCGGTGCGCCGAGCAGGCCTTGTACGTAGTCGATCGCTGAGCGGCGGTATTTTTCATCCGTCATGGCGGCCAGAAGTTCGAGCCGGCCCATGATGCGGCCGAACTCCCGCTCGAACGACAGATTGCGTGCATCCGGGCCGATTTCGTTCGACAGCAGTAACAGGTTGCCTTGAGGGTCTCGCTTGGTGGACAGCATCCATACGGCGACTTCGATGTTGTGCGACGCATTCGCCAACTGCTGTGCGTCCAGTCCGTGGATCAGATAGAGCTCAGTCCGCCCGCCGTATAGCTCGACGAGCATGGTGCCGAGCGCATAGATCAGCGTGCCGGGCCGGTCGCCCGCGAATGCCGGGTCGAAAGCCAGCGGGAGCGCTGCAACCGAACGCTTGTCCACGCCGGGCAATGCGGCATTTGACAGGATCGCCGTCATTACCCGATTGCGCGATTCTTCGAGCGAAGTTGCCCCCGTTTTTCGCCATTGGGCCGGGTTGCGTCGATAGAGCTTTTCGAGGATCAGTGAAAGGCTTGCGAGGTTGTCGCGCATGGCGAGGTTGGCCACGCGGTTGGAGTCGCTTTGTACGAGTTCGCCGGAAGAGAACGGCTCGCCGTGGATTTCTTTCTGCCTAGGCTCGCTGGAGCAGCCTGCCAGCATGCAGAAGAGTGCCGCGATGCACGCGGCGCGCGCCGGCAATCGTGACAGACCCTGCGAGGAATGTGCTGCCATGGGCGAGTCTTCCGGGGTGATAAGCCCCGTAGAGTATAGTCACCCGATTGCCCCGCTCTTGTCGGACATCGACTGGCACGCACACAAGAAAAATGGCCTCCCGAAGGAGGCCATTTCTTTTCGGCAGGCTCGCTGCGGTATTACATGTGCGAGATCATCGCGTCGCCGAAGGCAGAGCACTTCACTTCGGTCGCACCGTCCATCAGGCGGGCAAAGTCGTAGGTCACGGTCTTGGCGGCGATGGCCTTTTCCATACCCTTGATGACGAGGTCGGCGGCTTCGGTCCAGCCCATGTGACGCAGCATCATTTCGGCCGACAGGATCAGCGAACCGGGGTTCACGTAGTCCTTGCCAGCGTACTTCGGCGCCGTGCCGTGAGTGGCTTCGAAGCAGGCGTACTGGTCGGAGATGTTCGCGCCCGGGGCGATGCCGATGCCGCCGACCTGCGCGGCCAGTGCGTCGGAGATGTAGTCGCCGTTCAGGTTCAGCGTGGCGATGACGTCGTATTCGGCCGGACGCAGCAGGATCTGCTGCAGGAATGCGTCGGCGATGGCGTCCTTGACGATGATTTCACGACCCGTCTTGGGGTTCGTGAACTTGCACCACGGGCCGCCGTCGATCTCGACTGCGCCGAATTCGTTCTTGGCCAGGGCATAGCCGAAGTCGCGGAAGGCGCCTTCGGTGAACTTCATGATGTTGCCCTTGTGCACGATCGTCACGCTCTTGCGATCGTTGTCGATGGCGTACTGGATGGCCGCGCGGACCAGGCGCTCCGTACCTTGCTTGGAAACCGGCTTGACGCCGATGCCGCAGTCTTCGGTGAAGCGGATTTTCTTCACGCCCATTTCGTTCTTGAGGAAGGCGATTACCTTGTTGGCCTGCTCGGAGCCGGCTTGCCATTCCACCCCGGCGTAGATGTCTTCGGTGTTCTCACGGAAGATCACCATGTCGACCAGGTCCGGGCGCTTGAGCGGCGAGGGCACGCCGGTGAAGTAACGCACCGGGCGCACGCATTGGTACAGGTCCAGTTCCTGGCGCAGGGCGACGTTCAGCGAACGGATGCCGCCGCCAACCGGCGTGGTCATCGGGCCCTTGATCGAGATGGAGTAGTCCTTCAGTGCCTGGAAGGTCTCGGCCGGGAACCATTCGTTTTCGCCGTACAGCTTGACCGACTTCTCGCCCGCGTAGACTTCCATCCAGTGGATCTTCTTTTTACCGCCGTAGGCCTTTTCCACGGCTGCGTCGATCACCTTGATCATCACCGGGGTGATGTCCACGCCGATACCGTCGCCCTCGATGAACGGAATGATGGGGTTGTCGGGGAGCGACTGGCCGGGAATGATTTTCTGGCCGCCGGCGGGAACCTTGATCAGCGAAGTCATGGTGTTTCCTCTAGATATGTCGAAGCAGTGCCGCGGGAGCGGCGCCAACTGATATTGATCCGGGTCAAGCTGGATCGCAAAGTTTGCAATTATCGCCCAAATGGCTTCGTCCGTCCAAACGTCCGCGACCGTGATCGGGTTGGCAGCGGCAGCGATCAGCCTTCAAGAAAATCCCCGCCCGCGCCGCTAAAGTGCGCAGGCGCGGCATTGTTCAGGATCGCGCCGTTATACCCATGAAGAGAACTCGCCATGTACTCGAAGCACCTGCTCGCCGTTGCTGTCTGCGGCCTGGTATTTGCCGCTTCATCGCCCGTGGCCAATGCCGCCGGGGTTTTCAGTGTCGATCCCTTGACCGGCTGCAAGGCCTGGAATCCGTATCCGGCGCCCGAAGAGACCATCCGATGGGCTGGCAAGTGCGAAGGGGGCTTGGCGGAAGGCGCCGGCACGCTCAGCTACGTCACGCCCAAAGGCCGCTCTGAGTACACGGGCTTTTGGGTGGCGGGGCGGATGGCGGGGCGTTTTGAGTCCCGCTCGTTCGATGCCGCCGGCAATGCGGCGCCCGGTGGTACGGTGGGCTACAGCGTCGAGCAGGCAGTGCTAGGCGAGTTCTACAACAAGAGCTTCACGTCGGACGATGCTTTCTCGGTCAGTTACTACGAAGGGGGCGCGCTTCGCGGCATCTATCGCCAGAACCAGACCGATAACCGCGAGCGTGCGGCATACCTGGTTGCCGACGGCGATCGCAACAGGCGCATTCGCGCTGTATACCTTGCGCGCTACAACCCGACGACCCGCGGATGGTCATCGTGGCCGGACGCCGAGACCCGGCAGGTCCGGGGCTTCAGTGACTACGTCGTTGTCTCGGGCGACGACGGCCGGTGGTCGCTCGCCAATTGCGCGAATTACGAAGACTGCGTGGCTGTGTTCCGCCAGAAGCTCACCGAATTCGGTTATGCGGAATGGCCAGACACACGCATGGGGCGGATCGATGCGGACTGGAATGCCCGGCGTGCGGAAATCGTAGCGGCCTGGGCCGAGCGCGATAAAGCGCGCGCCGACGCTGCTCGTGCGAAGGAGGAACACGTTCGCATGGTGGCGGGGGCGCCGGCCGACAAGCTGTTTACATACGCCAGCCGCCAGGAGCAGGCCCGCCGCTATGACTGGGCCCTGGATGCCTATCGCACCATCGTCGAGAAATTCCCGAAGAGCAAATTCTTCGATCTGGCTGCCGCGCGCATGCCCGCCGTGCAGGACAAACTTGACCGTCAGATCGAGCAGCAGAAGGTCGATGCGATGCAGGCAGAGCAGGACCGGGCCCGTGCCGAGGCAGAGGTCCGCAAGGCCGAGAACGACGCTCAGCGGCTCAAGCTCGAACAGCAGCGCCAACAGGATCAGAACCAGCGCTACCAGGCCGAGCAGGACCGTCAGCGTCAGCAGCGCCAGGTCGCGTACGACCAATGCACAGCGCGCTACGAGCAGTGCTCGACGGATTGCCTGACCAAGGCGGGCGGAGGCTTGATCGGCGGCATCGCCGGCCTGATCAAACCGAGTTCGGTAAATATGGCGGGACTTAACCAGATCAATCAGCAGGCGCAGGATAGTTGCGCGCGCTGCGACGCCATCCAGAGTCAGTGCGAGGCACTCAAGCCGTGAGCGGAAGGGCCGAACGTACGGAGCGCACCGGGTTGGCCTGTTACGCCGATCCGGACATCAATCGTTAATGGTTGCGCCCGGCGGGGATTCAAATTGCGCCCGGGTGGCGTCGGCCCAGCAGTTGGGCGTTTCGTACAGACGGATGCTCTCTAGCGTGAGGCGCTTGTCGCAGAGTTCGGCAATGCGGGGCGCCAGAATTCGGAACGCCTCGGCTGCCAGGTTTTCCGCCGTGGGCACCACCGGTAACACGACGGTACGGTGATCGGGGAGCGCCTTGAGCATCTCACGCACGACCGTGTCGCCTTCGTACACGAGAAACGCGTGATCCCATACGCCGACGACGTAATCCTTGAGGACTGACTTCACCTCGGAAAAGTCGACCACCATGCCATTGCGCGGATCGCCATCGCGCAAAGTCACATCGCCCGCGACAGTCGCTTCAAGGACGTAACGGTGCCCGTGCATGTGGCGGCACAGGCTACGGTGATCGGGAATCCGATGTCCTGCATCGAATTCGAGGCGGCGGGTAATCAGCACGGGGAAGATGGCGTCGGTCTGGGCGGCTGCCCGGGGTGGCACATTCTACGCGCCCCTGCGCGCGAACAGCAGGGCACGGGCACCAATCCGCCACAAAGATACCGATAGAAACGAACAGGCCCGGCTGAGCCGGGCCTGCAGGGCAGACTGGTTACTTCTCTTTCTTTTTTGCCTTGGCTTCTTTTTTCAGCGACTTGTAGAGCTCGGAGTTATGGCTCTTCAGGTAGTCGAGGATTTCAAAGTCGTCCTTACGCAGCTTGCTGATATCGATCTGCTCAATGTGGACAAGGCGTAGCAACGCTTGAACGGGGCGCGGGATATTGCGGCCACTTTCATAACGCGAGCCACCGCTCTGCGTTACACCGATTTTTGACCAGAACTGGGACTGGTTCATCCCGAGCTTGCGACGGATCTCGCGGACATCGACGTCGACTGTTTTCATGGTTGTCTGCCCTTTTTACATAGTATGCGTTGAACACTCCTTGCCAAACACCACATCTGCCCCCGCTGACGCTGAGGGGCGCTGTTACGTATTCTGGCATCCGAACGGCATGCCGTTGTCGGAGCATGAAGACTATAACTTTAGTTATAGAAACGATTCAGTATAGATCAATATTTGAGCAACATACAAGACAAGCCCGGGCGCTCCCCGGTCAGTCCTGATACCCATCGGAAGTCTTCTCCCATGAGGGTTTTAGTCCGCCCCGGCAGTTGCTGCAAGTTGCCAATTTTTACCAAACGTCATGTCGTCCAAAGGTATGCCAATGTCACGACTTCGCCCGTGTGGCATAGCCAGATTACTGAGGCGAAGCACTGCGATTGTTCTATCGCAATGGTGTACATGCACCGACAGGCTGCTATCGCAAATCGTTCCTTCAGCCGTTTCCTCAGTCTGTGGAAATGGTCTCTCGGAAACATCCATTTGCAATTCAAGCACTTTGCGGACGCCCAGACGGAATGGCGGCTCGGAAAGCGCACCCGTAATGCGGTAAAATGGCGGTTTGTCCTACTTAGATGTAATCGAACGCAAGATGGCGCTGATAGTTCAGAAGTACGGCGGCACCTCGGTCGGCAACCCGGAGCGCATCAAGAACGTCGCCCGGCGTGTGGCCCAGGCGCGCGAGCAGGGGCATCAACTGGTGATTGTCGTGTCGGCCATGAGTGGCGAGACCAATCGGCTGATTGCGCTGGCCAAGGAAGTCCAGCCCCAACCCGACCCGCGCGAGCTGGACGTGGTGGTGTCGACGGGTGAGCAGGTCACGATCGGCCTGCTGTGCATGGCGCTCAAGGAGCAGGGCGTACCCGCTCGCAGCTACACCGGCGCCCAGGTCCGTATCCTGACTGACAGCTCGTTTACCCGTGCACGCATTCTCAAGATTGACGAAGAACGCATGCGCAAGGATCTGGACGACGGTTGCGTCGTGGTGGTCGCTGGTTTCCAGGGCGTGGACGAGGCGGGCAACATCACGACGCTCGGCCGTGGGGGTTCCGATACGACGGGTGTGGCGCTCGCCGCAGCCCTGCGTGCCGACGAATGCCAGATCTACACCGACGTCGACGGCGTCTACACGACCGACCCGCGCGTCGTGCCGGAAGCCCGCAAACTCGACTACATCACCTTTGAAGAAATGCTCGAGATGGCCAGTCTCGGCTCCAAGGTGCTGCAGATCCGTTCAGTCGAATTCGCCGGCAAGTACAAGGTCCGGCTGCGCGTGCTGTCCAGCTTCCAGGATGGGGGTGAAGGCACGCTGATCACTTTTGAGGATGACATCAAGATGGAACAACCGATCATTTCCGGCATCGCGTTCAACCGCGACGAGGCCAAGCTGACGGTGCTGGGCGTGCCAGATCGTCCGGGCATCGCCTACCAGATTCTCGGTCCGGTGGCCGAAGCCAACATCGACGTCGACATGATCATCCAGAACGTCGGCGTGGATGGCACGACGGACTTCTCCTTCACCGTCAATCGCAACGACATGGAGCGTGCGGTGGCGATCCTCGAGAACGTCAAGAAGCACGTCGGCGCGCGCGAAATCCGTGGTGATCGCTCGATGGCCAAGGTCTCGGTGGTCGGCGTCGGCATGCGTTCGCATGTGGGTATCGCCAGCAAGATGTTCCGCACGCTGGCAGAAGAAGGCATCAACATCCAGATGATTTCGACGTCCGAAATCAAGATCTCGGTTGCCATCGACGAGAAGTATCTCGAACTGGCCGTGCGCGTTCTGCACAAGGCGTTCGAATTGGATCAGGTCGGCTCCTGATTGGCATTGACGATAGGGCGCGCTGCGGCTAACATGCGCGCTCTTTTGGAGAGATGGCCGAGAGGTCGAAGGCACTCCCCTGCTAAGGGAGCATACGGGCTAAAACTCGTATCGAGGGTTCGAATCCCTCTCTCTCCGCCAAAGAGCAACAAGAAGAAGGTGATGGGTTCTATCCCGGAGCCGCTTGCGATATAATCGCACTATGCACTCGTAGCTCAGCTGGATAGAGTACCCGGCTACGAACCGGGCGGTCGGGCGTTCGAATCGCTCCGAGTGCGCCATATTCCGAGGCTCGACCGAAAGGTCGAGCCTTTTTGCTTTCTGGCGGCGCGAACCTGTGTTGTCCGCCGATTTCAGGTGCATCGACCGTGTTCATTGTGTTGCGCTGCCAGGCAGGCCACGCACGACAGCAACTGGGTCGCCATCATTCAGCCGTGTGAATGGGGAAGGTGATCGCCTTACCGTTGCGACCCACGCCATTCAGCACCTTTTTCCCGACGAGATCGGTGCTGCTGTGAGAAAAGGCTTGCTTAATACGGAATATCGCCTATAATCATTGGCTCTGCACCCGTAGCTCAGCTGGATAGAGTACCCGGCTACGAACCGGGCGGTCGGGCGTTCGAATCGCTCCGGGTGCGCCAATACCGCAAAGGGCCAAGTCTTGTGATTTGGCCCTTTGTTTTTTTCGACGCACCTTCGGGCGGCGCCATCGCTGGTCGTTGCCGGTTATTTCTGCGCGCGGTCGCGTTCTGCGGCAATACGGTCGATCAACCCCGGCAGTTCGTCCATGTGGTCGAACCGAATTCCTGTGCCATCGTAGGGCTCGCCATTCGTGTAGAAAAGGCCGGTCATTCCTGCGGCCTGCGCTGCCAGCAGGCCGGTCGGGCTGTCTTCGACGACAAGGCATTGATCTGGCGTGAAGCCCATTGCGCGCGCAGCGTGCAAGAACAGACCCGGGTCGGGCTTCCAATGGCCGACTTCATAGGCGCTGAATATCCGGTCGCCGAAAAAATTGGTCAGCCCTGTGGCGTGCAGTGTCTGTTCGATCTTGATGCGTGGGCCATTCGAGGCCAGGCAGTAGGGATATCGCAGGCGCGGCAGCATCTCGCGCACGCCAGGCATGCATGCGAGTTCGGTACGGAAAAGTTCCGCCGTCCGAGCGCGGAATGCGGGTTCGAATTCCGCGACGCTCAGCGTGCGGCCAATGCGCTGCCCCATATCATCGAGCACGTGGGCCAAGCGTTTGCCGCGATAACGTTCGACTAGTACGTCGACCGGCTCGCCAAGCTCCGGCAGCAGTTCGGCGAACGCTTGGCAGCCCAGGCGCTCGCTGTCCACCAAGGTGCCGTCGTTGTCGAAGATGATGCACAGGCTACTCATGCACATTCCTGCCAAATGTGGATCAGAAGTCCTCGGTTTCGCCGAGATAACGCCACTGACCTTGTGGCAACTTGCCCAGCGGCACACGACCGATGCGCACGCGCTTGAGACCGACTACGCGTAGTCCGACGAGTTCGCACATGCGACGGATCTGACGCTTGCGGCCTTCTCGCAGGACGAACCTGAGTTGATCTTCATTGGCCCAACTGACCTTGGCCGGGCGAAGCTGGACGCCGTCGAGCGAAAGACCGTGATTGAGCAGGCGAAGACCTTCCGGCGAGAGTTCGCCGTGCACCCGTACCAGATACTCTTTCTCGATCTGGCTGTCTTCGCCGATCAGTTTCTTGGCGACGCGCCCGTCCTGGGTGAGGATCAGCAGGCCGGTCGAGTCGATGTCGAGTCGGCCTGCGGGCGCCAGCCCGATGAGGAGCGATGCGTTGAGTTCCCGCCGAACAGGGTCCTGGTCCCATTGATTCTCGCGGGAGATCAGTACGCTCGCAGGTTGATAACCGTCTTCGGCCTGCCCTGACACGTAGCCGATCGGCTTATGCAGCAGGATCGTCACGCGGCGGTTCTGCACGGCGGAGGCTTCGCGGGCGAGTTCGATCTTCTGCTGCGGAAGCACCTTGCTGCCGAGCTCATTGACGATGACGCCGTCGACTTTTACCCAGCCGCGGGCGATGTAATCGTCCGCCTCTCGCCGTGAACACAGACCGAGTTCCGCCATGCGTTTGGAAAGCCGCAAAGGCGCGTTTGGGTCGATGATTGCGGCAGGGCGCTGTCGCGGCTGCCTGGTCGGTGCGGCTTCAGTCTTGGCGGACGGGCCGGGACTCTGCGGACGAGCGCGCGTCAAATCCCTGCGTTCGGCATCACGCAAGGTCGGGTTGACGCGAGCAGGGCGCTTGCGCGGCATGTCCTGTGCAGACTGTGCCGCCTTTTGCGGCAGGGATAGCGTCTTGCGAGCGCGATCGTCGGCCATCACTTGCCTGCCTTTCCGTCGGCGGATGGTGTGTAGCCAAGCAATGCCAGGTGCTTGTCGGTGAGGTAACACCAGTCTTCGGTGTCGAGCTGCGGTAGCACGCCGGATTCAAGCGAAAGTTCGCCAACTGCGAAGCGATGCAGCGCTTCAACGCGGTTGCCCGCCGCCGCCACCATGCGACGGACCAGATGGTATTTGCCCTGGTCCACCACCAGCTCGAGCGTGTGCGCGTCGACACGTTTGGCGGAGATCGCACTGACAGGTTTGGGTTCGTCCAGCAACTGCACCCCGCCAAGCAGCGCCTCGATGAGCGAGTCATCGATGACATGCTTGATGGTCGCGCGATAGCTCTTGGTGACGTGGCGCTTTGGCGACGACAGCGCGTGAATGAACTGGCCGTCGTCAGAGAAAAGCAGCAAGCCGGAGGTGTCGACGTCGAGTCGCCCGACGCTTTGTACATCGCGCCCAACGACGGGTTCGGGCAGCAGGTTGTATACGCTGGGATTGTGTTTGGGCTTGCGCGAACACTCAACATCGAGCGGTTTGTTCAGCGCGATGTAGACCTTCTCGGCATAGCGCCATTCCCATTCGCCGATCTCGAACGTAAAGCCATCGGTGTCGTATTCGCCGAACGGGTCGGTGATGACTTCACCGCCGATCTTTACTTCGCCATCACGGACGAGCGCCCGGCATTCGCGGCGCGAGCCAAAACCCTGGCTCTGGAGGATTCGATCAAGTTGCATATTTTCGTCTTGCTTGGCTGCGCGTGTGGCGCAGGTGAGTCATGCGAGCCGCTTACTGGCCGCGCATGAAGAGTTTGTCCAGATCGTTCATCGACAACTGGACCCATGTCGGTCGGCCGTGATTGCACTGGTCCGAGCGCTCGGTGTTTTCCATATCGCGCAACAGCGCGTTCATCTCCGGGATCGTCAGTTGCCGATTGGCGCGCACTGCGCCGTGACATGCCATGGTCGCCAGCAATTCGTTGCGCCGAGCCGACATGACGTCGGAAGCCGGATAGTCGCGCAACTCGGCCAATAGGGCGCGAAGCAGGTCGGCAATCGAAGCGCGGGCCAGAAGCGCCGGCACGCTGCGCGCCGCCAGCTCGCTGGGACCCGCCGGGGACACGTCGAAGCCCATTTGCTGCAAGGTATCGGCATGCTCTTCGGCTGTTGCCATTTCGACCTTGCTGGCGTTGAACACCGCCGGAATCAGCAGTCGCTGAATACCGGGATTGCCATCCAGTACATGCTTGAGCTGTTCATACAGGATGCGTTCGTGCGCCGCGTGCATGTCGACCAGGACGAGGCCGGCTTCGTTCTGCGCAAGCACGTAAACCCCGTGCAGTTGTGCGACGGCGTAGCCGAGCGGCGCTCCTTGCGAAGTCTGCGGCAGGCTCGTCGGCGTGACGGAGATTCGCCCGACTGCCGCAATGGCGTCGAGGCTCGGCATGCGTTGCGCGGGTGCTGATGGCGCGAAGTAGCGTGAAAGCGAAGGCTCTTCGACCGCCAGGGCGACCTGCTCGGTAGGGCTGCGCACGGCGTACGGCCGGTCGATGGATTGTTGTTGCGCGACGGGCAGACCCTGCTCATCGGGTGCGGCAGCGAAATTCGACGGTGCCGCCGCGCTCTGCACCGGCACTGCCAGTGTGCGGCTGACGCCGTGATAGACGAACTGGTGGATCGCTCGTCCTTCGCGGAAGCGGACTTCGGTCTTCGCCGGATGCACGTTGACGTCCACGCCGGTTGGATCGAGTTCGAGGAAAAGGGCGAATACTGGATAGCGGCTGCCGTGCAGGATGTCGGCATACGATTCGCGCAGGGCGTGTTGGATGAGCTTGTCGCGCACGAAACGGCCGTTCACGTAGAAGTACTGTGCGTCGCGGGTGGCGCGTGCATACGCGGGCAGGGCGGCGAATCCGCTCAGGCGCAAAGCTCCGGAGGCGACATCGACCGCGCGCGCATGCGCCATGAAATCGTCGCCCAGCAACTCGCGCGTGCGTCGTTCTGCGTTACCAGCGGCCAGTCGCAGACTCACGCGCCCGTTGTGGGTCAGCAGAAAGCCAACGTCGGGGCGAGCCAATGCGATACGACGGAACACATCGTCGCAGTGGCCGAATTCGGTGCTGTCGGACTTGAGAAACTTCCGGCGCGCAGGCGTGTTGTAGTAGAGATCTTCGACCTCGATCACCGTGCCCTGGTTGAGCGCCGCGGGTATCGGCTCGCGCTCGCGTTCGGTGACTCGCCATGCGTGCGCTGCGTCGGTGGCACGACTGGTGACGCGAGTGCGCGCCACTGAAGAAATCGCCGCCAGCGCCTCTCCCCGAAAGCCCATCGTGCCGACCGCCTCGAGGTCTTCGAGACTGGCGATCTTGCTGGTGGCGTGGCGTTCGAGCGCCAGAGAAAGGTCTTCGCGATCGATGCCGCAGCCGTCGTCGACGATGCGGATCTGTTTGATGCCGCCCTGCATAAGATGCACCTCAATCGCCTGGCTGCCTGCGTCGAGGCTGTTTTCCATCAGCTCTTTGAGCACGGAGGCAGGCCGTTCGACGACCTCGCCCGCTGCGATCTGATTGATGAGAACTTCAGGAAGGCGATGGATGACGGGCATGGCGGGCTGGCATTCGGAATCCCGCCATTATCCCTAATCGTGCGACTTGTTGGGGCGATCGTGCGATCGCGCGACGACTTCGGTCAGAACGAGGGTTCGCGCAACTGGCGAAGGAGGGAATCGAGATCCTGCCGGTCGACGTCGCCCCACAGGCCGATACGATCCTGCAAGGGACGCACTGTGGAGGTACCGGAGCCGCGACGGACGCCCGTTTGGCCCATCTGCGTAAACCGCTGCTGGCGGCTTGCCGCCGGGTAGAGGGGGTCGATATGTTTTGGTGTAGTACTCATGTCGGAATCTTCTGTGTCCAGCGATTCCTGAGTCTAGCGCTTGCCCGCCCGAGGGGGCGGGAATGCAGTTGAGTCAGATCAGCTAATGCGGGTTTACATGTTGGCGACCGTCAGCGGTCAAGCATTGCCATCCGTGACTTGGATAGTGGTGGGTTCTTGGAGAAGTACTGCTTGATCCCACGCAGTAGCGCGTCGGCCATCTTGTCCTGGTAGGCATCGTCAATCAGGCGCTTTTCTTCTTCCGGGTTCGAAATGAATGCCGTCTCGACCAGGATCGAAGGAATATCGGGCGCCTTCAGCACAGCAAAACCGGCTTGCTCGACTTCGCCCTTGTGCAGCTTGTTGATGCCGCCGACTTCGGTCAACACCGCTCTTGCGAGTTTGGCGCTGTCGTTGAGCGTTGCCGTTTGCGAGAGATCGAGCAGCGTCTTGGCCAGATGGCTGTCCTTGGTGGCAATGTTGACGCCACCGATCAAATCGGAAGCATTCTCCTTGGTTGCCAGCCATTTTGCCGCCGTGCTCGATGCGCCGCGCTCGGACAGCATGAACACCGAACTACCCCGTGCATCGGGGCGGATGAAGGCATCGGCGTGGATCGACATGAAGAGGTCGGCCTGTACCCTGCGCGCCTTTTGCACACGCATGCCCAGAGGCACGAAGAAGTCAGCATCGCGCGTCAGCATGCAGCGCATGTTGGGCTCGGCATCGATCTTTGCTTTGAGCCGCTTGGCAATCTGCAGCGTGACGTGTTTTTCGTAGTTGCCGGCGGCACCCACGGCTCCTGGGTCTTCGCCCCCGTGGCCGGGATCGACTGCAATGGTGATGAGCCGGTCTACGTTGCTCTTGGTCCCCGGGACCTTGGCAGAAGGGGCGTCTGCGACTGTCTTCGCGGGTTCGGCGAAATCCGGAATCGTCTTGTCCGGTTGCGGCGTGGCGCGCGTGATATCGATCGTCTTGTCGTGCGGGCCAGGGTCGCCGGAGGCCGCGGCCTGCGGGCTGGACTTTTCGATCAGCGCCATCAATGGATCGAGTGGCTCGGCGGGGTAAAGGTCCACAACCAGCCGGTTGCCGTATTCGCCAATGGGCGGGAGCGTGAAGGTCTGCGGCTTGACCTCGGATTTGAGCTCGACGACCAGGCGCACGACGCCCGGACGGTTGCGCCCGGCACGGATGAGCTTGATATAGGGATCGTCTGCCGTGATCTTGGACGGAAGACTCTCGATCACGCTATTCAGTTCTACGCCTTCAAGGTCCAGCACGAGGCGTTCGGGATCTTTGACGATCTGCTGTGTGTACTTGAGGACGTCCTTGCCCTCGAGCGTGATGCGGGTGTAGTCCTGCGCCGGCCATACCCGTACGGCGAGAATCCGGGCTTCTGCGCCAAGCGCCAGCGGCGTGACCATCAAGGTCATCACCGCGCTGCCGGCCTTCAGGAAGGCTCGCCTCGAATAGATGCAGGGATTGATTTGCTTGTGTTCAGACATGCGCGCCCTCGTTCCGACACCCCGCGGCATTCGGCGCGGCGCCCATTCCCTTCAACGACAAGGCGGATTTCGATGTCCGGGCGCGGCACGTAAGGGCCTGCTTTATCGGCCCATTCAACGAGACACACTGCGTCACCAGCGAAATATTCTTCCAGTCCGGCATCGAGAAATTCTTCCGGGTCGCTGAAGCGATAAAAATCAAAGTGATACAGCGGGATTTTAGAAACTACGTAAGGTTCGATCAAGGTGTAGGTTGGACTTTTTACGCTGCCGGCGTGTCCGAGAGCGCGCAACAGCCCTCGTGTCAGCGTTGTTTTGCCCGCTCCGAGGTCGCCTGACAGCCAGATCACCAAGCCCGGTTCGACCACGTCCGCCAGCCAGGCACCAAGCGCCTCAGTCGCACTTTCGTCCTGCAAGTAGAGAACCTTGGCACTATCATCCGGGGCGTGAATGGCAGACATGTAGAACAACCTCTCGATGGTGTCTCGTTGGCGGACGATATCCGCCGATGGGGCATGGAATTAGGCTTCGATGCGCTTGGCTTCGCGGGCATTGATTTGCCCGAGGCAGAAGCCGGTCTGGAGGCATGGTTGAGGGCCGGCTTTCATGGCGACATGGATTATATGGTCCGCCATGGCAGCAAACGAACGCGGCCGGCCGACTTAGTGCCTGGAACGATCAGCGTCATCAGCGCCCGCATGAATTACTGGCCCGAGGCGGGACAGGGGCAGGCCGAGGCTGTCCTGGCAGACAAAGGGCGTGGCTACGTCGCCCGCTACGCGCTGGGGCGCGATTATCACAAGGTTTTGCGTGCCCGGCTGCAAAAGCTGGCCGACCGGATTGCCGATGCCGTGGGGCCATTCGGCCATCGCGTGTTCGTAGACTCTGCTCCTGTCATGGAGGTCGCTCTTGCACAGAAGGCCGGTATCGGTTGGCGAGGCAAGCACACTTTGCTGCTGCATCGAGAGGCCGGTTCGTATTTTTTTCTGGGCGAAATCTACGTGGATCTGGCGCTGCCGGTCGATGAACCGATTGGAGAGCACTGTGGCCGCTGCAGCCGATGCATCGACGCTTGCCCGACCGGCGCGATCATCGGCCCATACAAGCTGGATGCGCGGCGGTGCATTTCTTACCTCACGATCGAACTGCAGGGTTCGATTCCGGAGGCGCTGCGCAGCCAGATGGGAAGCCGCATCTATGGTTGCGACGACTGCCAGCTCGTCTGTCCATGGAATCGGTTCGCCCGTCATACGGGTGAGGCTGATTTTGATATCCGCAATGGATTGGACGGCTCCCGGTTGGCGGATTTGTTCGCCTGGACAGAGGCGGAGTTCCGCGAGCGCATGGCGGGGTCTCCGATTCTTCGTATCGGCCACGAGCGATGGCTTCGCAATATTGCGGTCGCGCTCGGCAACGCTCCACGTTCCACCGAGGTGATACAGGCGCTGCAGGCCCGCCGCGAGGATCCGTCACCGCTGGTGCGCGAGCATGTGGCCTGGGCCCTGGCGCAGCACGCGGTGCGAACAGACTAGAATGGCGCCCTTCTATCACGAACGAACAGGAACAGGCCCATGGCGTTTGCGGACACTCTCAAGCAACTTCCCGGCGTATCGCACCTCGACGCAATCCAGTTGATCGATGCCGAAGGAGAAGTCGTGGCAACGATCGAGAACAAGCCGGGGCAGGCGGGGTCGCTGGCCGTCTACAACCATCTCGCGCAGACTTTCGGGGCAATCTCGCCGGACGCCGCGCGCAAGGGTCTTGAGCTGTATGCCGAGCATGCCGAAGACGCAAAAGAGAACCCAGGCAAGCATCCAAACATCGACCGTCTGCAGGGATTGATCGAGCGTGGCCAGACGCTGCGCGTCAAGCATCAGTTCGCCGCCTAAGGTGCGACACCGCCCTCATGGAAAGCAGTCTTTACATTCTCGTGCCGCTCTCGATCGTCCTGGTTTTCATCATTGCCGGGATATTCTGGTGGTCGGTGCGCAGCGGACAGTTCGATGATCTCGAAGGGCCTGCGTGGAAAGTGCTGCTGGACGATGAGCGGCCGATGCCCGATACGGATGAGATCGAGCAGGGCGAAGACAAACGGAAAAACTGACGCTTGTTTGGGTTGATCCCTATCAATGCATACCAACCCCGATATCGGGATACTGCGACCTATGCCGATCACACATCGGCGCCGGTGAAGAAAGCGCTTCGCTCAGAAGCAAGTTTCAATGCAGCTTTCGATCCGCTAAGTCTCTCTGTTGGGGTTGGGGGTGCGCTTGTCGCACCCTTTTTTTTGGCGCTGCGCTTTCGGCGCCGATGCTACACTCCGCACCGCAGCAAATCCCCACAAATTTCACAGAACTTTTGGCATTTGATTTAGATCAAGTGCCGGCTTTCACGCTTCATTAACTTCCGGCTATCGCGCTATCACGCGGCTCGTCTATCTTGAGAGCTGTCGTAGAGGCCGTCGCCGCTCGTGTCGGTTCATCGATCCTGATGTGGCTGGCAGACGGAAGAAAAGCATTTGTATCCCTGTTCTCCAATATTGAGGTAGCGCACATGCAGACTCAGGCGACTTATGACGATCAGGTCGTTCGCCAGTTCGCGGTGATGACAGTTGTTTGGGGCATTGTCGGCATGCTTGTCGGCGTCGTCATCGCAGCACAGCTTGTCTGGCCCCAGCTGAATTTCGCAGAGTGGTTCCATTTCGGCCGCCTGCGCCCCTTGCATACCAACGCTGTCATTTTTGCCTTCGGCGGCTGCGCGCTGATGGGGACGTCGTTCTACGTCGTGCAGCGCACCTGCCACACGGGTCTGTTCGCACCCGCCCTGGCTTCGTTCGTGTTCTGGGGCTGGCAACTGGTGATCGTTGCTGCCGCCATTACCTTGCCCCTGGGCTTCACGTCGGGCAAGGAGTACGCAGAACTGGAGTGGCCCATCGACATCTTGATTGCCGTGGTCTGGGTCGCATACGCCGTCGTGTTTTTCGGAACGCTCGCCAAGCGCAAGGTGCCCTACATCTATGTCGCCAACTGGTTCTACGGCGCCTTCATTCTTGCCGTGGCGATCCTGCATATCGTCAATTCTGCAGAAATCCCTGTTTCGCTGTGGAAGTCCTATTCGGCATATTCCGGCGTGCAGGATGCGATGGTGCAGTGGTGGTATGGCCACAACGCCGTGGGTTTCTTCCTGACGGCGGGCTTCCTCGGGATGATGTACTACTTCGTGCCCAAGCAGGCCGGGCGTCCCGTGTATTCGTATCGCCTGTCGGTGGTGCACTTCTGGGCGCTGATCTTCACCTATATGTGGGCAGGTCCTCACCACCTGCATTACACCGCCCTGCCTGACTGGGCACAGTCGCTTGGCATGGTGTTCTCGCTGATTCTGCTGGCGCCAAGCTGGGGCGGCATGATCAACGGGATCATGACTTTGTCCGGCGCCTGGCATAAGTTGCGCACCGATCCGATCCTCAAGTTTCTGATCACCTCGTTGTCGTTCTACGGCATGTCGACGTTCGAGGGGCCGATGATGTCCATCAAGACCGTCAATGCGCTGTCGCACTACACGGACTGGACGATCGGCCATGTCCACTCAGGCGCGTTGGGTTGGGTGGCGATGATTTCGATCGGTTCGGTGTACTACCTGCTGCCGCGCCTGTGGGGCCGCACCGAGATGTATTCGCCGCGCCTGGTCACCGCACACTTCTGGATTGCCACGATCGGTGTCGTCCTGTACATCGCCTCGATGTGGATTGCTGGCGTCATGCAAGGCTTGATGTGGCGCGCGACCAACGTTGACGGCACGCTGACCTATTCGTTCGTGGAGAGCGTCAAGGCCAGCTACCCGTTCTGGACGGTGCGCTTGGCTGGTGGCGTGTTGTTCCTGGCGGGCATGTTCCTCATGGCCTACAACATGATCCGCACGATTGCGGGCAACAAAGCTGTCGATGCGCCGGTGCTGACGCCGGTGGCGGCTCATTGACGGGACCCCGAACATGAAGATGAACAACGAAATCGTCGAAAAGAACGTCTCCTGGCTGATCATCCTGACCTTGATCGTGATCAGCGTTGGCGGGCTCGTAGAAATCGTGCCGCTGTTTTTCCAGCACTCGACGACGACGCCGGTGCAGGGCCTCCAGCCCTACGATCCGGTGCGTCTGGTCGGTCGGGACATCTATCTGCGTGAAGGCTGCTATAACTGCCATTCGCAGATGATCCGCCCGTTCCGCGCCGAGACCGAGCGCTATGGGCATTACTCAGTCGCGGGCGAGTTCGTGTATGACCACCCGTTCCAGTGGGGCTCCAAACGGACCGGCCCGGATCTGGCTCGCGTTGGGGGGCGCTACTCCGACCTGTGGCATCGCGCGCACCTGATCAATCCGCGCGACGTGGTTCCCGAGTCGAACATGCCGGCTTTCCCGTGGCTGGATCGCCCGGTCAAGGCGGACGACATCGAGAAGAAGATGTCTGCGCTGCGCACGGTTGGCGTGCCCTATACCGATGCCGAGATCGCCGGAGCCCGCAAGCAACTGGAAGGCAAGACCGAGCTGGATGCGCTCATCGCCTACCTGCAAGGCATGGGCACGACGATCAAGGGTATCCGCTGACATGGATCTGGATTTCTTCCGCTCCATGCTCACCGTGCTCGGCTTGCTGTGCTTCATCGGCATTGCCGTGTGGGCGTACAGCAAGCCGGCCAAGCGTCGTTTCGATGAGGCGGAAAAAGCGCCGTTTACTGAAGATGAGGCACCCGCCGACGACAAGGCCGGGCCCCAAAATCATGGATAACCCATCATGAGTGATTTCGTCAGCGATTTCTGGGTGTACTACGTGGTTGGGCTCGTTGCCCTGAGCCTGCTTTTCTGCGCTGTCGTGCTGGCTGCCAACAACACCAAGCGCAAGGCGGGGCCGGCCGAATTACAGGGGCACGTCTGGGATGGTGACCTGCAGGAGTACAACAATCCCTTGCCGCGGTGGTGGATGTACCTGTTCTGGATGACCATCATCTTTGCCGTCGGCTACCTCGCGCTGTATGGCTTTGCCGGCTTCAAGGGGCAACTGGGCTGGACCTCGGTGGGGCAGTACGACTCCGAAATGGACGTGGCTCACAAGCGCTATGACCCGATCTTTGACAAGTTCGCGAAGCAGGATCTCGTGGCATTGTCGAACGATGCCGAGGCCAACGCCATGGGCCAACGTTTGTTCCTGACCTATTGCGCGCAGTGCCATGGAGCAGATGCGCGCGGTGCGAAGGGCTTCCCCAACCTGACCGATAGCGACTGGCTGTATGGCGGCGAGCCCGAAACCATTCAGACGACGATCCTGGGCGGGCGCCATGGCACCATGCCGCCCTGGGGGGCGGTACTCGGCGGTGACGGCGTGAAGGATGTCGCGAACTACGTGCGCTCGTTGTCTGGCCTGGCCAACGACTCCGTGCGTTCCGCCCGCGGTCGCCAGATTTTCCAGACGACCTGCGTGGCCTGCCATGGGCCGGACGGCAAGGGCAACACGGCGCTTGGCGCCCCGAACCTGACCGACAAGGTGTGGTTGTATGGTTCGTCCGAAGCGACCATCATCGAAACGGTGAGCAAGGGCCGCGACAACCAGATGCCGTCCTTCAAGGAGCTGCTCGGCGAGAGCAAGGTGCATCTGCTTGCAGCCTATGTGCTGAGCCTGCCTCGCAAGCAGTAAGCACAGGTATATTTGCTGGCGGGCCGAGGTCCGCCGGCAAGCGCCGCCCACCGTTGGCGCTTATTCGGGCCGCCGCACGGCCTTTCTTGCATGATTCCAGGCCAGCGAAATGCCAGCACCCGACGATCCCTCATCAGCCTTCAACGCAGTCGGCAAGCCGAAGATCCGCGCGAAGGCCCATGTAATCCCCATTCAGCCAGCGGAAGGCGATGATCTCTATGAGGTCCGCAAGAAGGTCTATCCGCGTGCCGTCACGGGACGCTTTGCGACGTGGCGCTGGATCATGGTGTGGGCAACACAGCTTCTCTTCTATGGATTGTGCTGGGTGCCCTGGAACGGACGGCAGTCGGTGTTGTTCGACCTGGTCGAGCGCAAGTTCTACATCTTTGGCTGGGTCTTCTGGCCGCAGGACGTCTTCTATCTGGCGGTGCTGTTGATTATCAGCGCGCTGTCCCTGTTTCTGTTCACCGCCGTGGCCGGACGGCTATGGTGTGGTTTCACCTGTCCACAGACGGTTTATACCGAAATCTTCATGTGGATCGAGCAGAAGATCGAGGGCAATCGGCAGCGCCAGATGAAGCTCGATCAGATGCCCTGGGGCGGGCACAAGGTCCTGGTCAAGGGCGCAAAGTACCTCGCGTGGGCTGCGATCGCGTTGTGGACCGGCATCACGTTCGTGGGCTATTTCACACCGATCAAGCCGCTGGTTTCTGATATCGCCGCCTTCGGCGTGAGCGGATGGTCGGCGTTCTGGATTCTGTTCTACGGCGGTTTCACCTACCTCATGGCCGGGGTGATGCGCGAGCAGGTCTGCAAGTACATGTGTCCGTACGCGCGATTCCAGAGCGTCATGTTCGACCCCGATACGCTGGTGATTACGTATGACACCGCCCGGGGTGAGCCGCGAGGGTCACGCAAACGTGGTGTGGAGCCGCGCAGCATCGGCAAGGGCGATTGCGTCGATTGCGGCATTTGCGTTCAGGTGTGCCCAACCGGGATCGACATCCGCCAGGGGCTCCAGTACGAATGCATCGGTTGCGCAGCGTGCATAGACGCCTGCGACCAAGTCATGGACAAGATGGGCTATGCGCCGGGGCTGATCCGCTACTCGACCGAGAACGCCATCGAGAAACGCTGGGGACGCAAGGAGATCGTCAGTCACGTGCTACGCCCGCGCGTTCTTGTATATGCCGGCGTGCTCGCGGCCATCGTGCTCGCATTTGCCTATGCGCTGGTCAGCCGCGAGGATATCCGGGTCGATGTCATCAAGGATCGGACGACGCTGACGCGCGAAGTCGAGGATGGTCTCATCGAGAATGTCTACATCCTGCATCTCATGAACATGTCCGAGGCGCCACGCACGTTGAATGTCTCGGCAACCGGCCTGGACGGCATACGCATCGACGGTCGGACGCGTTTCGACATCAATCCCGCCGAGAACAGCACGGCCACCCTGCGCGTTCGCGTGCCGGTCGACAGCGCAAGCAAGGGATCGCACGCCATCTATTTCGAAGTGCGTGCCGAAGGGTACGCCGACGAATTCGTGCGCGAAAAAGCCGTATTTATCATGCCCTGAGAGAGAGAAAGCTGTGCCCCCAACCCCCTTGAACAGCATTCGTGCCACCAAACCGTGGTACCGGGAGCCGTGGCCCTGGATATTGATGGGGCTGCCCGCAACCGCCGTCGTGGCGGGCATTGCTACACTGTTCTTCGCGATTCGTAGCGATGATGGCGTAGTCGCAGACGATTACTATCAGCGCGGGCTTGCTATCAATGAGACCATTGCGCGCGACAACATGGCGCGTCAGCTCGGACTACGCGCGCAATTGTCGATGGATCCGACGACGGATCAGATGAGTGTCGAGCTGTTCGCGCGAGAGGGTGTGAGCCTTCCCGCTCGATTGCACGTGACACTTCTGCATCCTACGAGACAGGGCCTCGACCAGGACGTCGTCCTCGACTTGAAAAACGGACGCTACGTCGGTAGTTTCAAGCCTGTCCAGTCAGGGCGATGGGACATCAGCCTGGAAGACGAAAGCAAGAGCTGGCGCATGGTTCAGGAAGCGCGCCTGCCGGGCTCGACCAAGCTGCTCATACAGCCCGCCACCTGACGGCCCCGTTCCGCGCCAGAGCATCTGGTGCGCCCCCGAACCCGATGCGAGGAGGGTGCGATGAACAAATGGATTCTGGTGCTCTGGCCGTCATTCTTGATGGCGGGCATCGCCGAGATCATCTTCTTCACCGTGGTCGATCCACAGACGCTGTATTTCTTTGGCCAACCGGTGAATTTCTCCGCCATGGCCACCTATACCATTGGCTTCTTTGCCCTATGGCTCGTCTGCATCGCATCGAGCCTCGCCACGCTGTTCTTTGAGCGCAGTCGTGAACAAATAAACGGCCACTCGTAAGTGGCCGTTATGCCCGGTCGGACGGATCAGCTTTCGCGGTAGACCAGCACCGGAATCTTGCTGTGTGTCAGCACCTTGTTGGTTTCCGAGCCAATCAATAGGCCCGCCAGACCTCGCCGGCCGTGCGAGGCCATGAAGACGAGGTCGCAGCCTTCCCGCTCAGCCGTGTCGATGATGATCTGGAATGGAATGTCGCTGACTTCCGTGTAGCTCACCGCAGTCACGCCTGCCGCGCGGGCGGCAGCCTGCGCAGAGGCCAGGATCGAGTTCGCTTGCTTGGAGGTTTCTTCCTGGAACTCTTCGCGATTCTCGGGGGCGATCAACGCGCCTTCGCCGACAATGGGGCGAGGGTAGTCTGGCTGTACGTAGAGCAGCGTGATGCGTGCTCCTATCGACGCGGCAAACTTGATTGCGCTTTCCACTGCATGCGTAGACAGCGCGGAACCGTCGGTCGGGACAAGGATGTGTTTGTACATGGTTCAAAGCCCTCCTTTTTGACGATCACATGATGACTATATCTCGATCAGCCTCGCCGATGGGACAAGCCGATTGATGCGGGTCAATCGCTGAAACTCTACTGGTATGGCACCTCGACGGGACCACTGGGGCTGCTCGCGGCGCCCAAAAAAGACAAAGCCCGGCATTGCCGGGCTTGCAAGTGCCAGAGGCGTGCAACTTTAGCAGGTCGTATGGTTGAGCAGGGCGCGCAGGCCGTCCGCGTCAAGGATGCGGATGTGCTTCTGCTGCACGCTGATCAGACCTTCGTCATGGAACTTGGAGAAGGTGCGGCTGACGGTTTCGAGCTTCAGCCCCAGGTACGAGCCGATTTCTTCACGCGTCATGCGCAGGTGGAATTCATAGGCGGAATAGCCGCGCGCTTTCATGCGTTGCGACAGATTGATCAGGAAGGCGGCGATGCGCTCCTCGGCGCGCATGGAACCCAGCAGAATCATGAGGCCCTGGTCGCGAACGATCTCGCGGCTCATGAATTTGTGGAACTGCAACTGCAAGGACGGGATGGCGCGCGAGATCTCTTCGAGTTGCGCATAGGGCATCACGCAGACTTCGCTATCTTCCAGCGCGGTTGCATTGCAGACGTGGTGATCGGTGTTGATACCGTCCAGGCCGAGGATTTCACCTGCCATGTGGAAGCCTGTGACTTGCTCCAAACCTTCTTCGGTCAGGATGTCGGTTTTGAAGAAGCCCGTACGTACTGCGTAGATGGCTTCGAAGGGGTCGCCGGCGCGGAACATCTGATGCTGCCGCTTGACCTTGCGACGTTGCACCATCTCGTCGAGCCGATGCAGGTCGGAATCGTCCAGACCGCCGGCCAGGCACAGTTCGCGCAGGCTGCATTGGGAACAAGCGACGCGGGTCGCAGCAAGAGTGAGCGGTGTAGTAACGATCTGATCCACGATACGTTTCCCTTGTTTGCCGTCAAATTACGATCAGGTTATTCTGACAAAATGTTCCATCGCTGATAACATTTGGTAGCCGTGAGTCAGAATACTCTTATTAATCCGGCATTAATTGGTAAATACGATATACCCGGTCCGCGATACACTTCGTATCCCACGGCAGACCGCTTTGTCGATGCCTCCGACCTGTCCGCCCTGACGAGCCGTTCAGCATCGCAGGCCAGACCCTCTATGGGTCGATCGCTATCATTATATTTCCATATTCCTTTTTGCGACACCGTTTGTTTTTATTGTGCCTGCAACAAGATTGCGGCCAAAAATCGCGTCCTCGGGACCCGGTATGTCGACTACCTTTTGAGGGAAATGTCGCTCAAATCCCGTGATCTCCCGGGAAAGCAACGCGTTTCGCAGATGCATTGGGGCGGGGGCACCCCAACCTTCCTGACGGTCGAAGATACGCAGCGCCTGGTCGATGGTATTTGTAAAATTTTCGCGCTTGACCCCGAGGGTGAGCATTCCATAGAGATTGATCCCAGGCGCGCAGATGTGACGCGTATGAAAATTCTGGCGGAGGCCGGTTTCAATCGTGTCAGCATAGGCGTTCAGGATTTTGATCCAGCGGTGCAAAAGGCGGTAAATCGCCTGCAAAGCATTGAAGAAACGAGAACAGTTATTAACGCCGCCCGTGATTATGGGTTTCGCTCGGTGAGCATTGACCTGATTTACGGATTGCCTCACCAAACTGCTCGGAGTTTTGACAATACGCTCGCGCATGTATTGTCGTTGCAGCCGGACCGCCTGTCGCTCTACAGCTACGCGCATCTGCCGGCGAAATTCATGCCGCAGCGGCGCATCAACGGCGATGCGTTGCCTCCGCCGACCGAAAAAATGGCGATCCTACAATCGGCGGTCGAACGCCTGGTGAGCGCGGGCTATGTGTACATAGGCATGGATCACTTTGCGCGCCCCGACGACGAATTGGCCATCGCCCAGCGTGCCGGTACGCTCCACCGCAACTTTCAAGGCTATTCCACGCACGCCGATTGCGACCTGCTGGCCTTCGGCGTATCGGCCATTGGGCTGGCGGACGGCGTCTATACACAGAATGACCGTACGCTGGACGGCTACTACGCGGCGCTTGACCGCGATGAGCTCCCCATCATTCGTGGCTGGGTCATGTCGGAGGAGGACGAACTCCGCCGTGCCATCATCCAGTCCCTGATGTGCCAATTCGAACTGACGTTCACTGAACTGGAGCGTGACTTCGGGCATCTTTTCACAGACCGGAAGGGCGAGCCGTTCGACGCCCGGTTTGCCGAGTATTTCGCGGCCGAGTTCGAAGACTTGCGCGCGCTTGAAGGGGCCGGACTTGTTCGCATTGAGCCCTCCCGTTTAGTGGTTACCGAGGCTGGCCGCTATCTGGTACGCGTAATCGCCATGGCGTTCGATGCCTATCTGCGGGCCGACAAGGGCTCTACACGGTACTCCAAAGTCATCTGACCTCGTGGCGGCAAGCGCGCTGCGCGGGTTTCACTCCAGGGCGGGCGCGCGCTACCATGGCAGGCTAATGCACTGACCGGGCGTTCGCCCATGCTCGAAACGGGTTACATCGCAGTCTTCCTCATCGGCCTCCTCGGCGGCGCGCATTGCATTGGCATGTGCGGCGGCGTCGTGGGCGCCCTCACGGTCGGCGTGCCCGGGCAAGGCGGACGGAAGTGGCCGCTGCATCTGGCCTACAACATCGGCCGCGTCACCAGCTATGCCGCTATCGGTGCTGCCGTCGGCGCAATCGGCTCCGCGACATTGCTTTTCAATCGCTGGCTGCCGATACAGATGTCCCTGTACGTGCTGGCCAACCTCATGCTGGTTGGGCTCGGGTTGTATCTGACTGGCCTCACGCGCGTGCTCGCACCGATCGAACGCGCAGGCCACCGTCTCTGGGCGCGCGTGCAACCCTTGTCGCGCCGATTTCTGCCGGCGCAGTCATGGCGCCACGCGCTACCGCTTGGCCTGCTGTGGGGCTTTCTGCCCTGCGGGCTGACCTACAGTATTCTCAGTACGGCTCTCGTGAGCGGCTCTGCGTTGCGGGGCGGTGCCTTGATGCTGGCTTTCGGCCTCGGCACCTTGCCCAATCTTTTTCTGGCCGGCGTTCTGCTGGCGCGCTTCCGCGACCTGATCCGACGCACCGGGGTGCGACTGTTTGCCGGCGCCGTTGTCATCGGATTCGGTGTCTTCGGCTTGATTCGTGCGCCTCATCTGGGTGGGCGCCTATGGGAAGGCGTCATCTGCTGAGGCGACTGGCATATTTCTGGAGGAATCATGCAATCACTCGATTTTTCGGTTCAAGGTATGAGCTGTGGGGGCTGCGTCAGCTCGGTCACGCGTGTGCTGTCGGCTTTCGACGGGGTGGAAGACGTCAAGGTGAGCCTTGAGACCGCTCGCGCATCGATGCATATCGATTCGGCAAAAGTGACGCCGGAGCAGCTCAAGCAGGCCGTGCGCGACGCCGGCTTCGAAGCTCAGTAAGAGTTCTTTCGGCCGGCCCACAAGGCCGCCGAACGACGCGAGCGGTACGCTGCGGTGCATCCATACGGTGTTGTATGGGTGGTCTCGTGGATATCCCGTACCGCAAGTTTTCCGTCAGGACGGCCTGTCATAATCGGGCGCGGTCCCCAAAACCACAGAGAGATTCCATGAGTTTCAAGAGCGTTTCCCCCGGGCTGGACGTGCCCAATGACATCAACGTCATCGTCGAAATCCCGGCCAACGCCGACCCCATCAAGTACGAGATCGACAAGGACAGCGGTGCGGTGTTCGTGGACCGCTTCATGGGTACGTCGATGTCCTATCCCTGCAATTACGGTTATGTGCCGCACTCCGTCGCGGGCGACGGGGATCCCGTGGATGTGCTGGTGGTCGCGCCCTTCGCGCTCATCCCGGGTGTGGTGATCCGCTGCCGGCCGGTGGGGGTGCTGCTGATGCAGGACGAAGCCGGGGACGACTCCAAGGTGCTGGCCGTGCCCGTGCCCAAGATCACGCCGTTGTACGACCGCGTGTTTACATATGAAGACATGCCGCCGCTATTGCTGCGCCAGATCGAACACTTTTTCCAGCATTACAAGGACCTGGAGGTCGGCAAGTGGGTCAAAGTGCTCGGCTGGGACGGGCCTGACGCTGCCCGCCAGGAAATCTACGCGGGCGTGCAGGCTTACCGGGCCATCGCCGGTGCATCGACCGACTGATCCGCCGCGGTCCGTGCTGGCGCAGCATGCTGGCACGGCAGACTTACGTTGACGCATCGCAAAAAGTACTGGCGGCCCTAAGGGGATGCCCGTATAATCATGCACTTGCTGGAACCTTGGGTTCCTGCCTGAATTCATCCGCTCCCGACCCCTCCGCTGCACATTCCGTTCAATCCGGAAGCTCCGTGTCTTGTCAGGTTTGGCGCCGATGCTTGCGCGCCAATCGCGCCCACTTGCGCAGTGGGTGCCGCTTTGCCCTTTCCCCCGGGCCGCGGTCCTGTGCTGCCATAACGAAAGAAAATAATGTCATTCGAAACCCTGGGACTCCACGACGTCCTGCTCAAATCCATTCGTGCGGCAGGCTACACAGAGCCGACCCCCGTTCAAGCCCAGTCGATTCCGGCGGCGCTCGCAGGGGGCGACCTGATGGTGTCGGCTGCCACGGGTAGCGGCAAGACTGCGGCTTTCATGCTGCCGGCGCTGCATCGCCTGACGATGGAGTCGCCCATTCGCAGCATCGGTCCGCGCATTCTGGTGCTGACCCCGACCCGCGAACTTGCGCTGCAAGTGACCAAGGCCGCCGAAACCTACGGCCGTGCGATGCGTCGCGTGCGCGTGGTGTCTGTCGTGGGCGGCATGCCGTACCCCGCGCAGATTCGCCTGCTGCGTCAGCATGTCGACGTGCTCGTGGCCACGCCGGGCCGTCTGCTGGACTACATCGACCGTGGCCGCATCGATTTCTCGCGCCTCGAAATGCTGGTGCTGGACGAAGCCGATCGCATGCTCGACATGGGCTTCATTGAAGACATCGAGCAGATCGCTGCCGCGCTGCCCGAAGAGCGCCAGACGGTGATGTTCTCTGCCACCTTCGGAGGACAGGTCGGCCGTCTTGCCGAAGAGATGCTGCGCGAACCCACGCGCATTGAACTCGCCACGCACCGCGACACGCACGAAAACATCGAACAGCGCCTGCACTTTGCCGATGACGACGCGCACAAGGGGCGTCTGCTCAACCATCTGCTGCGCGGTAACGACGTGCAGCAGGCGATCATCTTCGCCGCAACCAAGCGCGATACCGAATTCCTGGCCGACCGCCTGGCGACCGATGGCTTTGCCGCTGCGTCCCTGCATGGCGATATGCCGCAAGCCAAGCGCAATCGCACGCTGACGGCCCTGCGCCGCGGCGAAGTGCGCGTGCTGGTCGCGACCGACGTTGCCGCTCGTGGCATCGACGTTCCGACCATCAGCCACGTCATCAACTACGGCATGCCGATGCGTGCCGAAGACTACGTGCACCGTATCGGTCGTACGGGCCGCGCGGGGCGCAGCGGTGTGGCAATCACGCTGGCCGGCCCGGCTGAGCGTGGCAAGGTGCGGGCCATCGAACGCTTTACCACGCAGAACATTCCGGTTCACGTGATCGAGGGTCTCGAGCCGCACTTCAAGCCCCAGCCGCGTGACCCGAACCGTCGCTTCGGCGACCGTCGCAACGGCCGCGGCTTTGGTGGCGAAGGTTCGCGTGGGCAGGGTGGTGGTCAGCGTGGCGGCGAGGGCCGCCAATGGGGCGACCGTCCGCAGCGCGAAGGCGCGCCGGCCCGCCGTGACGACAATTGGGGCAATCGCGGCACGTATGGCGATCGCGGTGGCTTCGGCGAACGCAGCAATGATCGTGGCAACAGCTTCGCGCGTCGCGACGGTGGCAACACCGCCCGTCCGGCCGCGGGTGGTTTTGGTGATCGTCCGCGCCGCGAAAGTCAGTGGAGCAACGACCGTCGCCCGTCGGGTGACCGTCCTCGCTTTGAAGGACGTGGCAACGATCGCCAAGGGCGCGGCGGCGGTCGCTTCGATCGCGGCTGATCCTGCCTGGCCAAAAGAAGAACGGCGCCCGCGGGCGCCGTTTTTTTTTCGTCTCGATCAGGCGAGCGCCGTGTCCAATGCTTCGAGCGTCTGTCTGCCCAGCCAATCGCACTGATCTTCGTCGAGTACGTAGGGCGGCATCCAATAGACCGTGTTGCCGATCGGGCGCAGCAGCAGGCCGCGCTTTAGCGACTGGCGGTAGAACGTGCGCGAAAAGCCCGGTCGGGCGTCGACGTCGAACGCCAGGATCGTCCCGCGCTGGCGCACGTGGCTCACCGCCGGATGGTCGACCAAGGCTTGCGCGGCGGTCGCCATCCACTGTGCACGCTGCTGGTTGGCGACGAGTACGTCATCGCGCTCGAACAGTTCAAGCGTGGCGAGCGCTGCGGTGCACGCCAGTGCATTGCCGGTGTACGAATGCGAATGCAGAAAACCACGCGTCACGTCGTCGTCATAGAACGCGTCGAACACCTGGTCGGTCGTGAGGACCAATGACAGCGGCAGGTAGCCGCCCGAGATACCCTTCGACAGGCACAGAAAGTCTGGCCAGATTCCCGCTTGTTCGACAGCGAAGAAACTCCCCGTGCGCCCACAACCGACGGCAATTTCGTCCGCGATGAGGTGGACGTCGTAACGATGGCAGATCGCGCGGGCCAGTCGGAGGTATTCCGGGTCATACATGGTCATGCCGTTGGCGCATTGCACGAGCGGCTCGACGATCAAGGCAGCGATGCTGGCATGATGTTCGGCGAGGTACGATTCCAATGCGCGGGCGGCGCGGACGGCGACGTCCTTTGCGCCCTCACCATCGTTTGCCCGTCGTGCGTCGGGGGAGGGGACGGTTGCCGCGGCACGTACCATTGGCCCGTACGCTTCGCGGAAAAGGGGGATGTCCGTCACCGCGAGCGCGCCGACGGTCTCTCCGTGATAACTGCCTGCGAGGCTCACGAAGCCGTTCTTTCCGTTGCGTCCAACGTTGCGCCAATAGTGGGCACTCATTTTCATCGCGATCTCGGTCGCCGAAGCGCCGTCGGATGCGTAGAACGCATGGCCAAGCGCACCGCCCGTCATTGCGGACAGACGCTCGGACAGTTCCACCACCGGCTGGTGCGTGAAGCCGGCCAGGATCACGTGTTCGAGCTTTTCCATCTGTTCGCGCAGGCGCATGTTGATGTGCTCGTTGCAGTGGCCGAACAGGTTGACCCACCACGAACTGACCGCATCCAGGTAACGGTGACCGTCGGCGTCGATGAGCCATGGTCCTTCGCCGCGGACGATCGGCACGATCGGCAGCGTCTCGTGCTGCTTCATCTGCGTGCAGGGGTGCCACACGGCGTTGCGGGATCGATTGAGAAGATCGTTATTGCTCATGGCGGGCGGGGACGAGTCGGGTGGCAAACCGGCTATCATTGGCCGGGAGTGTTTTACGGGATTTTCTCATGCTGATGGTCATTTCTCCGGCGAAGTCGCTCGATTTCGAAACGCCGCCCACCACCAAGACCCACACGCAGCCGCAGTTTCTCGACGCGGCTGAATCGCTCATCGGCGTACTGCGCGACTACTCGCCCCAACAGCTCTCCGAACTCATGGGGATCAGCGACACACTGGCGCATCTGAACGTCGCCCGCTTTGCGGAATGGTCGCGTCCATTCACCGCCAGGAATGCCAAGCAGGCCGCGCTCGCGTTCGATGGCGACGTCTACGGCGGGCTCGATGCGCCGGGCATGTCGGCCGAGGACCTGGCCTTCGCACAGAAACATCTGCGCATTCTGTCCGGGCTGTATGGCGTGCTGCGTCCCCTCGACCTGATGCGCGCCTATCGTCTGGAAATGGGCACGCGCCTGGCGAACCCCGCCGGCAAGGATCTCTATGCATTCTGGGGCGACCGCATCAGCGAAGCGCTCAATGCTGAACTCAAGGCAGGCAAGGGCAAGCCCGAGCCAGTACTGGTCAACCTCGCGTCCGACGAGTACTTCAAATCCGTGCGGCCGAAGGTTCTCAGAGCACGGATCGTGCATCCCGTATTCGAAGACTGGAAGGCCGGCAAGTACAAAATCATCAGTTTCTATGCGAAGCGTGCGCGGGGTCTGATGGCGCGCTATGCCATTGTCAATCGCATCGATGACGCGGAAGCGCTCAAGCGCTTCGACGTTGAAGGCTACGCCTTTGCCCCCGACGCATCGGACGATGCGACCTGGGTGTTCCGACGCAAGGAAGCATAAGGAGAGCGGTGTGGAGATCAGCAGCCAGTTCGACAGCGGCAACATCGAAGTCATTTCGGCGCATAGCGCCTCGGATATCCACCTTGCCATCCGCCGCGACACCAACAGCGATTTCTCCCAGTGGTTCCACTTCCGCATCAGCGGCGTGGCCGGCCGACCGTTGCGGATTTCGATCGATAACGCGGGCGATTGCAGCTATGCCGACGGCTGGTATGGCTATCAGTGCGCAGCAAGCTACGATCGCTCCGATTGGTTTCGCATCGCCGCCACGCGCTACGACGGCCAGCGCCTGATGATCGACTTCACGCCCGAGCGCGACACCGTCTGGCTGGCGTATTTCCAACCTTATTCACACGAACGCCACCAGGACTTCATCGGACGTTGCGCTGCGTCGCTCTTTGCCCGCATCGAGCGCCTGGGCAGCAGCGTGGAAGGGCGTGACATCGACCTCGTTCGCGTCGGCGAGCCGGCATTTGGCCGCAAGAATGTCTGGATGATCGCCAGACAGCACCCGGGCGAATCGATGGCCGAATGGTTAGTTGAGGGCTTTCTCGCGCGCCTGCTTGATCCGTTCGACGGCGTGGCGCGCGAGATCCGCGAACGCGCTTGCCTGTACGTCGTGCCGAACGTGAATCCGGACGGCGCCTTCAACGGTAATCTGCGCGCCAACGCCGCTGGCGCCAACCTCAATCGCGAGTGGGGCGACCCGTCGCCCGACCGCAGCCCGGAAGTGCTCGCCGTTCAGCGCGCGATGCGGGCCAGCGGCGTGGACTTCTTCCTCGACATCCACGGCGACGAAACGCTGCCTTATGTCTTCATCGACGGCAGCCACATGGTGCCCGGCTATGGCGAACGCAATCTAGCGATCCAGCATGCCTTCCTCGAAGACCTGCTGCTCTCCGCGCCCGACTTCCAGCTTGAACATGGCTACACGGACAACCGTTTCGACAGCGAACTGCTGACGCTTGCCTCGAAATGGGTGGCCCATACATTCAACTGCGTCGGCCTGACGCTCGAAATGCCATTCAAGGACAACGCCAACGCACCCGATGCCCGATACGGCTGGAACGGCGCGCGCAGCATGCGGATGGGCGAGGCGATGCTGCTGCCGTTGCTCCAATACCTGCGGCGCAACGCAAATGGCATAGCCGCCTGATGATTTTTTCGGCCAAAAGAAAGCCGCCCCAGGGCGGCTTTTTCATGGTCTGAGCAGGACAGCGACGCCTACACCTGCTTGTGGTTCTGTACCACGGTATCGATGATCGCGCGGAATACGCGCTGGGCAAGCGCCGGGTCGAGGCCCGCGCCGGTTGCCAGTTCGGCGATGCGTGCCATCTGCTGGGCTTCGCGCGCAGGATCTTGCGGCGGCAGGGAATGCTCTTTCTTGAGCTTGCCGACTTCTGCGGTCAGGCCGAACCGCTGGCCGAGAATGCCGATCAGTTGTGCGTCGAGCACGTCGATGCCCCGGCGCAGTTCGGCCAGGCGGAGCAGGGCGGTGTCTTGCGTATCGCTCACGGTGCCACCTGCAGTTCTTTCGGAATCGGGAAAGTCACGTTTTCGGTGACGCCCTCAAGGGTACGCACGTTCTTGGCGCCCAGTTCCTTGAGTCGTTCGATGACTTCGTTGACCAGCACTTCGGGCGCCGACGCGCCAGCGCTGACGCCGAAGCGGCGCTTGTCTTCGATCCATGCCGGATCGATCCCGCTGGCATTGTCGACCAGATATGC
Organism: Uliginosibacterium sp. sgz301328; assembly: GCF_041807905.1. Lineage (NCBI taxonomy): Bacteria > Pseudomonadati > Pseudomonadota > Betaproteobacteria > Rhodocyclales > Zoogloeaceae > Uliginosibacterium > Uliginosibacterium sp. sgz301328. The sequence continues at coordinate 46,200 of NZ_JBGVSA010000015.1, read as the reverse complement.
CGGCACGCCACGAATCGCGGCGACTTCGCGCAGGCGGTTCGAGTTGGAACTGTTGCGCGAACCTACCACGATCACCACATCGACCTGCGGTGTCATGAACTTGATGGCGTCCTGGCGGTTCTGGGTCGCGTAGCAGATGTCGTCTTTCTTTGGCCCCAGGATGTTCGGGAAGCGCGTGCGCAGCGCGTCGACCACCGTCTGCGCATCGTCGACCGACAGCGTCGTTTGCGTGACGTACGCCAGCTTGTCCGGATCATTCACAACGAGCGCTGCGACATCGTCGACGGTTTCGACCAGGAACATACCGCCTTCGGACTGGCCCATGGTGCCTTCGACTTCCGGGTGGCCCTTGTGACCGATCATGATGATCTCGCGGCCGGCGTCGCGCATTCTCTGCACTTCGACATGGACCTTGGTGACCAACGGGCAGGTGGCGTCGAATACGCGCAGGCCGCGCTCGGCGGCTTCGCGCCGCACGTTCTGCGACACGCCGTGAGCACTGAAGATCACCGTGGCACCCGCGGGGGCTTCGTCGAGTTCTTCAATGAAGACCGCACCCTTGTTGCGCAGATCATCGACCACGAATTTGTTGTGCACGACCTCATGGCGCACGTAGATCGGCGCGCCATGAATCCGGATGGCGCGCTCGACGATCTCGATGGCGCGCTCCACGCCCGCGCAAAAGCCGCGCGGATTGGCAAGGATGATTTCGGCTTCGTTCATGCTGGGTCTTCCATTCCGGCGTTCAAATGACGCCGATGATCTGGACTTCGAACTTTACCGCGCGCCCGGCGAGCGGATGGTTAAAGTCGATGACGGCTTCGGTATCGGTCAGCTCGCGCACCAGCCCGGGATAGCTGCTGCCGTCGGGGGCCGGGAACGACAGCACCGTGTGCTCTTCCAGGTACAACTCGGGAGGCACATCGCTGCGTCTGACGCGCTCGACCAACTGCGGGTTGTACTGGCCGAAAGCCTCGCCGGCGGCCATGTCAAAGGTCCTGTGGGCACCGGGGGCCAGCCCGATCAGGTGGGCTTCCATGGACGGCGCCAGCTCGCCCGCGCCCATCTGCATGGTGGCCGGGGTCGACTCGAAGGTGGAGATGAACACCGCGCCCGACTCCGGATGCATGACGCGGAAGTTCAGAGTAACGAGGCTGTTGGGGCCGATCATGTGCTGCTCGCTTTCGTTCTTTTGGCGGCCTGACCCTCGCGCAGTTGCGCCAGCACCATCAGCGCCACGCCGACGCAGATGGCCGAGTCGGCCACGTTGAATGCCGGCCAGCCGAGGCTGCCCGCGTGGAAATACAGAAAATCGACCACGGCGCCATGCGCCAGCCGATCGACGACGTTGCCGATGGCGCCGCCGATGACCAGCGAGAACGCCAGCGGCTGCAGGGTTTCGCCGCGATGGCGCCACAGCAACTGAAGCAGCCAGCCGCAGATCACCACGGCCAGGATCACGAAGAACCACCGCTGCCAGCCCGAATGGTTGGCGAGAAAGCTGAATGCCGCGCCGCGGTTGAAGACGAACACAATGTCGAAGAAATCCGTCACGCGGATGGCGTCGCCGTAGGCAAGCCTTTGCTGGATCAACCATTTGGTGAACTGGTCGATCACAACGACGGCGCCGGCCAGACCTAGCCACAGGGCGAATCGTTTGTTGAGGTTGTTCATGTCAGTCGTCGTTATCTTCCGCCAGTCTGGCGAACATCATGCGGTCGACCAGCCGACCTTCCTTGGTGACGCTCCGGCGCAGGACGCCTTCGCGAGCGAAGCCGCATTTTTCGAGCACCCGCATCGAGGCAGGATTCCATTCCAGCACCGCGGTGTCCAGCCGTTTCAGGCCCAACTCGTCGAAGGCGTAGTTGCACACGCCGCCAACCACTGCCGTTGCGATGCCCCGGCCCCAGAACGGCTCGCCGAGCCAGTACGCGATGCCCGCCGAGTGGGCCTCTGGCTCGCCCCGCAACATCAGGCTCACTCCGCCCGCCAGGGCATCGTCCACCTCGATGGCCCATGCCGTCCGCTGGCGTCCATCCATGCACTGGCCGACCCACGACACCGCGTGCAGCAACTGGTACGGCGACGGCAGCACCAGCATGTTGCGCGCGATGCGCGGATTGTTCGCCAACTGCGGTAGTGCGGCAATGTCGCCCGGCGCCCAGTCGCGCACGCTCGCAATGCCGCAATCCAGGTACATCGGTCTCAGGCGTGCGAGCGGACTTCGCCCGCGCCGTAAAGGTTGGCCACGCAACGGCCGCACAGTTCTGGGTGCTCGGCATGCGCGCCGACATCGGCGCGATAGTGCCAGCAGCGTCCGCACTTTTCCTCGGAAGAGGGCTGTACGTCGATGCGTTCGTCCCCTTGCACCAGCGTCGCCTTGGACGTGATGAAGACGAACTTCAAATCCTCGCCCAGGCTGGCCAGCGCATCGTAGGTCTGGCCTGTAGCCTGCACGGTGACTTCCGCCTGCAGCGATGAGCCGACCTTGCCTTCGGTGCGCACAGATTCGATAGCCTTGGCGACCTCGCCGCGCACGGCGCGAATGCGGCCCCAGCGTTCCAGCAAGGCCTCTTCGTTCTGACCCGGCGAGGGCAGGACGTGGAAGGTATGCAGCATGACGCTGTCATCGACATTGCCACTCAATACCTGCCAGATTTCTTCGGCGGTGAAGGACAGGATCGGCGCCATCAGCTTCACCACCGTCTGCGTGATGTGCCACAGCGCGGTCTGTGCCGAGCGTCGGGCCGGCGCGTCGGGTGCCGAGGTGTACAGACGGTCCTTGAGGATGTCGAGGTAGAAGCTGCCCATGTCATCCGAACAGAACAACTGCAGCGCCTGCACGATGCGATGGAAATCGTAGCTGTCGTAGTCGGCCTTGCACTGCACCGCGAGCTTGCGCGTGAGTGCCAGCGCGTAGCGGTCGATATCCAGCCACTGCTCGACCGGGACCGCATGCTTGGCAATGTCGAAGTCGGCGGTGTTGGAGAGCAGGAAGCGCAGCGTGTTGCGCAGGCGGCGATAGACCTCGACCACGCGGTCGAGAATCTGCTTGGATGCGGCCAGTTCGCCCGAGTAATCGGTGCTGGCGACCCACAGGCGCAGAATTTCGGCGCCCAGCTTGTCGTTGATTTCGTCCGGCAGAATCGTGTTGCCGAGCGACTTGCTCATCTTGCGGCCCTTCTCGTCCACCGTGAAACCATGGGTGAGCAGCGCCTTGTAAGGCGCGTGGCCGTCGATAGCCGCGCCCGTGAGCAGCGACGAGTGGAACCAGCCGCGATGCTGGTCGGAGCCTTCGAGGTACAGGTCCGCGCGCGGGCCGACGACATGGCCGTCCGGATGCGAGCCGCGCAGCACGTGCCAGTGCGTGGTGCCGGAGTCGAACCACACGTCCAGCGTGTCGCTGATCTTGTCGTATTGGCTCGCTTCAGCGCCCAGCAACTCGGTTGCGTCGAGCTTGAACCACGCTTCGATGCCGGCTTGTTCAACGCGCTGTGCGACTTGTTCCATCAACTCGACAGTGCGCGGATGCAGCTCGCCCGTTTCCTTGTGCAGGAAGAACGGGATAGGCACACCCCAGTTGCGCTGGCGCGAGATGCACCAGTCGGGCCGGCCGGCGATCATGGCGTGCAGGCGCGGCTTGCCCCAACCGGGGTAGAAGGCGGTGGCTTCGATCGCTTCGAGCGCACGTGCGCGCAGCGGCTCGCCACTGACCGGTTGCTTGTCCATGCCGATGAACCATTGCGCGGTGGCACGATAGATGATCGGCGTCTTGTGGCGCCAGCAATGCATGTAGCTGTGCGTGATGACTTCGTGCTTGAGCAGGCTGCCGACTTCGCGCAGTTTTTCGACGATGTGCGGATTCGCCTTCCAGATCATCTGGCCGCCAAAGAACTCCAGCGTTGGCACGTAAACACCGTTGCCCTGGACCGGGTTGATGATTTCGTCGAAACCGCGACCGTAGGCCCGCCAGGTGTTGAAGTCGTCCGCGCCGTAGGCGGGGGAGGAGTGGACCAGGCCCGTGCCGGCATCCAGCCCGACGTAGTCCGCCAGGTAGACCGGCGACAGGCGGTCATAGAACGGATGGCGGAAGTTGATGCCGTCCAGTGCGGCGCCCTTGGTTTTGGCGACGACCTTGCCTTCGACCTCGTAACGCTTGAGCACGCCTTCGACCAGTTCGGCCGCCAGCACCAGCAGCTTATCGCCGACGTCGACGAGCGAGTACTCAAATTCCGGATGCAGGTTGATCGCCTGGTTGGCAGGGATCGTCCACGGCGTGGTGGTCCAGATTACCGCGTACGCAGGCTTGGGCAGTGAGCCGAGACCGAAAGCGGCAGCCAGCTTGTCGGCATCGGCGACCGGGAAGGCCACGTCGATGGCGTCGGACTTTTTGTCTTCGTATTCGACTTCGGCCTCGGCCAGCGCGGAACCACAGTCGAAGCACCAGTTGACCGGCTTGAGGCCTTTGAAGACAAAGCCGGCCTTGACGATTTCCGCCAGCGCGCGGATTTCTCCGGCCTCATTGGCGAACGCCATGGTCAGGTACGGATTGTCCCAGTCGCCCAGCACGCCAAGGCGGATGAAGCCTTCTTTCTGGATGGCGACCTGTTCAGTGGCGTAGGCGCGGCACAGTTCGCGCACCTTGTCGGCCGGCAGATTCTTTCCGTGAGTGACTTCAACCTTATGTTCGATGGGCAGGCCGTGGCAGTCCCAACCCGGCACGTAGGGCGCATCGAAGCCGGCCAGCGTCTTGGAACGAACGATGATGTCCTTGAGCACCTTGTTGAGGGCGTGCCCCAGGTGAAGGCTACCGTTGGCGTACGGAGGGCCGTCATGCAGGATGAACTTGGGGCGACCGGCGCTGACCGTACGAATCTTGTCGTACAGCTTTTTCTGTTGCCATTGTTGGACCCAGCCCGGTTCGCGGCGGGGCAGATCACCCCGCATCGGAAACGGGGTGTCGGGCATGTTCAGCGTCTGTCGATATTCAGCCATGGTCGTTTAGTGGTCCTGCTACAAGTCGCGGCCCGCGCCACCCGGCGTAGGCCTGCAAATCAGTTCTGACGCGCGGCGAAAAAGCTGCGCACGTCCCTGCAATCCTGTTCGATCGCGGCGGTCAGTTCGGCCAGCGATGCGAATTTGGCCTCGGAGCGGATTTTCTTGAGAAACCGCACCGACAGCCGCTGGTGATAGAGATCACCGTCAAAGTCCAGTATGTACACCTCCAGCCGCAGCGCCAGCCGCTCGCCGATGGTGGGACGCACGCCAATGCTGGCAGCGCCCATCGCGCCTTTGAGCGGACCGCCGTCCACCGTTACGGCGAAAATGCCCGACAGCGGCATGCTCTTTTGCGTGAGCTGGATGTTGGCCGTGGGAAAGCCGATCGTCCGCCCGATCTCGTCGCCGTGCATGACGCGCCCGATCACGTCGAACGGCTCGCCCAGCAAGCGGTTGGCGTGATCCATGTCGCCATCCTGCATGGCAGCGCGTACCGCCGAACTGGATACGCGTTCGCCTTCGAGCTCGACGGTGTGCATCGACTCGACCTGGAAGCCGCGCAGGCTGCCTGCCGCCTTGAGCGTTTCAAAGTTGCCCTGCCGGCCTCGTCCGAAACAGAAGTCGTCGCCGATGATCAGGTGGCGCGCCCGCAGCCCGCGGACCAGCACCGTGTCGATGAATTCATCGGCGGTCAGTGCTGCAAAACGCTTCGAAAAACGCTGTACGTAGACGTTGTCGATGCCTTCGTTTTCGAGCAATTCGAGCTTGCGCCGCAGGCTGGTCAGCCGGGGGGGCGCCGCATCGGGCGCGAAGAATTCGCGCGGATGCGGCTCGAACGTGAGCACGCTGGCCGGCAGGCCGAGCGCCCGCGCGCGGCTTTTGAGCTGCGCCAGCAGGGCCTTGTGACCCAGGTGCACGCCATCGAAATTGCCGATGGTCAGCACGCACGGTGTGTCAGTCGCGGACGGAACGCCCCGATAAACCAGCATAAATGCCTGAGGCAAAAGGGTGAATTATAGCGGGAGAGGACCCCTCCGGCGAGTGGCCGATAGCGGCCGCGAACGGAGGTTCAGCCAGCTTCCAGCCCATCGTGCAGGGCCACGAATTCTTGCGTGAGCTTGTGGCGTGCATCGAGATAGATCATCGGACGCGCCAACTGGTGCGACTCGCGGATGCGGACCGACGAGGACAGGTAGTGCGGCAGGATCGGCAGGCCTTCCTCGAGCAGTTCCTGGACGATCTGGCGCGGCAGACTGGCGCGCGGCTGGAACTGATTGACCACGATGCCCTCGACGCGCAGGTCGGGATTGTGGTCGGCACGGATTTCTTCGACGTTGTCGAGCAGGGCATAGAGCGCGCGGCGCGAGAAATCGTCGCAATCGAAAGGGATCAGGCACGCGTCGGCTGCAATCATCGCCGAACGCGTATAGAAATTCAGCGCCGGCGGCGTGTCGACGTAGATGCGGTCGAAATCCTCGGACAGATCGGCCAGTGCTTCGCGCAGTTTGAAGATCTTGTAGCGCGATTCGAGCTTGCCCATCAGTTCTTCGAGCCGTGGCGACGAAGCGATCAGCGACAGATTCTCAAAGGGCGTGGCCTGTACGAAGCCGCTCGGCGGCAGGCTGTCGAAGCGCAGCGTCAGCGTCTGGTCGAAGAAGCCAGCGATGGTGGGCGCTTCCGCATCGGCTTCGCCCATCAGGTAGTGGGTCGAATTCCCTTGCGGATCGAGATCGATCAGCAGCGTACGCAGTCCGCGCGAAGCGGCAATGGCGGCGAGATTGCAGGCAATCGTCGATTTGCCGACGCCGCCCTTCTGGTTGAAGACCACGCGTTTCATGTCCGCTGCCCTCGAGTGATAAATTCCACGTCGCATTGTGCCAAAATCCTGCTGCGGCGCAGTGACAGTCTTACGGCCGGATAACAACAATTCAAGGACACCATGTTTTCTTTCCTGCGCTACGCTGCCGCAGTTCTCATTGTCGCGTGCAGCCCGCTGGCCCATGCTGCTGAACTCATCTCCGTCGGCGGCGGCTCTCACCATTTCGAACGCGATCTGGGTCTGAACGAGGCCAACTACGGACTGGGATACGAACGCGACATCAATGACGAGTGGACCTGGGCAGCGGGCGTCTATAAGAACAGCATCAAGCGCGCAAGCTTCTATCTGCTGGGCAACTACTATCCGTTCGATCTCGGCGCGGGATTTCGCGCCGGACTCACGGGCGGGTTGATGTCGGGCTACCATCAGTCGCCGATCATTCCGATGCTGGCGCCGACGATCGAATGGCGCGGCAAGTGGGTCGCCATCCAGTCCTACGTGGTGCCGACGGTCAAGCCCTACGTCGATGGCGCCATCATCTTCCAGCTCAAGTTCTTCATCAGCCACTAGGTCGTGCCGCGAGCATTCGCGGGGCTGAGCGTACAGGAGGTTCACTATCGTGGATGAAGTCCACTTCTTCCGGGCGCTTCATACGCGCGTGCCGCGCACGCCGGCCACTGCGGCGATCGTGGTGCTGTGCGTACTGGTCTATGCCGCGCAGACCCTGCGCGCCGGCATGATGTTCTCGATGCCTGTCGCGGTCCTGCGCGACATGGGGGCCAACTTTGCGCCGCTCGTGCACGCGGGCGAGCCGTGGCGGCTGGTCACTTCGATTTTCCTGCACGGCAATCCCATCCATATCGCCTTCAACATGATGGCGCTGTGGCAGATCGGCCAGATCGCCGAGCGCCTGTTCGGCAGCGCGGCGTTTGCGTTGTTATTCCTCGTCACGGGCGTGGTCGGGGCTCTGTCCAGCAATTGGTGGGGGCCGCTGACGGTGAGCGTGGGCGCTTCGGGCGCCATATTCGGCGTAGCCGGCGCATTGCTGGCGTATCTCTTCGTATGCAGGGGGCAGATGCCGGTGAGCGTGCTGCAGCAGACGCGCGGCAGCATGCTGGCTTTTGTTGCTTATTCGTTGTTTGCCGGTGCGGCGGTGCCGGGCATCGACAACGCGGCGCACGGCGGAGGGCTGCTCGCCGGGCTCATCGCCGGTGCGGGTTTTGCTCTGCCAGTGACTTCTCGCCTGTCTGTCGCGTGGCTACGCCCGCGTGCCTGGCTCGCGTTGGCAGCGCTGGCGTTGGTGGGCTGGTGGCTGTGGTCCAACGTATCGGCCGACGTGCGCGACTATTCCAAGCGCGAAGCGCTGTTCCGGGCTGTCGATGCGATGTCGCGCGATCCGCTGGATGCGGCCGCATCGAAACTGGTATCGCAACAACAGACGGACGCCGCCGACCCCTCGGCGGCGCGTGCCCTGTTCGATGCGGCGGATTCGCTGCAACGGCATGCGGACGTCATCGCGCGGCTCGATGTGCCGGTGGATGCCGCCGAGTGGCGTGACACGGTCGTGGAATACATCCGATTGCGCGCGCAATTGCAGCGCGCGCTGGGCAGATGGCTGCAGACGCGGGATGCCGGTGCGCTCGCCGAAGCGCAGCGCCTGCGTCCGCAGATGGAGGCGCTTGACGCGCGTTTGCGCCAATTGCCGTTGGGCAAGCGGTAAAGGCCGGGGGGCACCCGGGCGGGTGCGCAAGTACTGCGTGCGTACCCTGTCCCGGGCGGTTGGTCGGACGATCGATCAGCCGGCGGGTTGGGTTCCGGCTTCTGGCGCCTCGGTCGGCTGGTCGCCAAGCCAGGCGCGTGCGCTTTCCTCGTCCTGGAAGACGCGGATGTCCGCCTTGCTGTAGACCTGCGAGAGAAACGCGCCCCAGGTCATGAGGTTGTCGTTGGTGAGGACGGCGACGCGCGCGAAATCGGTCTTGTGTGCGCGGCTGAAGCGGAATTCCTCGAGCAACGCATCGATGGTGACGCCTGTCACATCCCGGAAGTCCAGCAGCAGGTCGATCTCGCCGTTGAAGCGGATGCGGTAGTTGGCTTGTTCTTCGAAGACCTTGTAGTCGGCGAGCGTGATTTCCCCGAACGCACGTACCTCGACGCGGCTGGGAAAGACCTCGGTTGTCATCATGGCGGCACCTCCGATCAGTGTGTCCTGATGGGACAAGGCGCCGCCCTGATTGTTGCAGCGGGGTTGCAACGAGTGGCCCGGCGCCCGCCCATCCACTCACTATAGATGTCGCGCGCGAAGGGGCGAGCGCCGCTTCAGGCCCGCCTAATGCCGGTCAAGAAATTGCTCGTTCTCGGTCGAACCATGCAGCGCGGTGGTCGACGACTGCCCGCCTTCGATGACCTGCGTGACGGCATCGAAGTACCCCGTGCCCACTTCGCGTTGGTGACGTACTGCGGTAAAGCCGCGCTCGGCCGCCGCGAATTCCGCCTGCTGCAATTCGACGAATGCCGCCATGTTGCGGCGGGCGTAGCCGTGTGCCAGGTCGAACATGCCGTAATTGAGGCTGTGGAAGCCCGCGAGCGTGATGAACTGGAACTTGTAGCCCATGGCGCCGAGTTCTTTTTGGAAGCGCGCGATGGTTGCGTCGTCGAGATTTTTCTTCCAGTTGAATGAAGGCGAACAGTTGTAGGCCAGCATCTTGCCCGGGTGTTCGCGGTGGATGGCCTCTGCAAAGGCGCGGGCGTAGGCGAGGTCCGGCTTGCCGGTTTCGCACCAGACAAGGTCGGCGAAAGGCGCGTAGGCCAATCCGCGCGAAACGGCTTGTTCGAGGCCGGCGCGGGTGCGATAGAAACCTTCAGCCGTGCGTTCGCCGGTGCAGAAGGGCTTGTCATTGTCGTCGACGTCCGCCGTCAGCAGATCCGCCGCTTCCGCATCGGTGCGCGCCACCAGCAAGGTGGGAGCACCCAGCACATCGGCAGCCAGTCGTGCAGCGATCAGTTTGGCGACCGCCTCGCGTGTCGGGACCAACACTTTGCCGCCCATGTGGCCGCATTTCTTCACCGAGGCGAGCTGATCTTCGAAGTGCACGCCGGCGGCACCCGCATCGATCATCGATTTCATGAGTTCGAACGCGTTGAGCACACCGCCAAAGCCGGCCTCCGCATCCGCCACGATTGGGGCGAAGTAGTCGATGTAATCGGCATCCGTCGGCTCCTTGCCTTCGGCCCACTGGATCTGGTCGGCGCGCGCGAAGGTGTTGTTGATGCGGCGGACGACGGAGGGCACGGAGTTGGCGGGGTAGAGCGACTGATCGGGATACATCTCGCCAGCGAGATTGGCATCGCCCGCCACCTGCCAGCCGGACAGATAGATTGCCTTCAGGCCTGCCTTGACCTGCTGCATGGCCTGGTTGCCGGTCAGCGCGCCGAGTGCCGGGACAAAGGGCTCGTTCTGGAGCAACTGCCAGAGTCGTTCCGCGCCACGACGGGCCAGCGTGTTTTCGGGCTGCAGCGATCCACGTAGTCGGACGACTTCACTTGCCTCATAACCGCGACGCACGCTGCGCCAACGGGGATTCTCTGCCCAGTCACGACGCAGGGCTTCGGCTTGCTGCTCTCTGTTCATGGCCACTCTCCTCTCAGGTCGGGTTGGGTCAGTATAGGGGGGATTGTGGCTCTTGTGTGTTATGTCTTATATATGAGTCGATTTTGTTTTATGCTTGAAAATCATAGGGATGCAGGTTTCATCCCACAACGTGAAACGAAATTGCGCTTTGCACAAATCGAACCGGTTGCCGTGTGATGTTCGGAAGGCCGCCCGCTCTCCGGCAAACCAACGTCCAGGAATCTCAGGCCGAGCAGGGAAAACAGCGTCTGATTGTTCTCTTGTTGACAGAGACCGCGCTGATCACGTCGTCGGGCCTCTCCGGCTCGCCGCAGTGAAGTCAAAAGTGTGCTCCGTTGGAACCGCGTGCGCAGAACTGCTTGTGGGGCGAGCGGTCCATGGGGGGCCGGCGACATGCCCTCTGGCGTGTGCGCCGTCTGTTGTGAAAAAGGACTCCGATGTTTATCAATACCGTATCGCTGCGGCTCGCATTTATGCTGGGTTGCTTTGTTTCCACTGCACACGCGCAATCCGCGACCGAACACAAAGAAGTTGCCCCTGCGTGCTCGGCTTATGTTGATTTGCTGAGCGTACCGACCATAGCGGCATGGTACGAAGAGCGTATGCCCACCGCTCTACCGTTCAAGGCCAAAGAGCTGTCTCGCGATGCGTATCGCGCACAGTTGCTGAAATTCATACCGACCGACAGCGAGAAGGAATGCAACCGCTGGATGACGGGGCAATTGATGACACTACAAGAGAACTTTGACGGCTACTCCGATGAGATCGACGCCTTGTTGCCGGAAAGTTGCGGACAGTATCGAGCCGCATATCGGGAGACGATGGAGGCGCAACTCTTTGGAGACGAAAGCAAGTTGACTCAGGGCGTGACCAAACACGACAGTAGTCTGCTGCAGTTGAAGGCGGCGAATCCGCAAGCCGTCCCGAAATACTGCGCTTACGGCGAACAGATATGGAGTCGCACTGACGAACTGGCGGCGAGCGATTTCGATGACGCCAAGCGCAATTATCCGTTACCCAAAGTGTGCGACGAGGGTTACGACAAGCTGAAAGAAGAAGCCTTTCCCGCATCGTCACCGAAGACCTTTAGTGCTGCGTGGGTCCAGGCGGCACTCAAGAGAGCGCTACCCGTGGTGCTGAACATGCGGGCGTATCTCGCGTTGCGCTATGCAGATCAGCCCGAAGAGCTTGAAGCCGAGTGCCGCAGCCGTCTGCGACTGTAAGGTCGCGGGCGCGAAGCGAGCGAGAATGGCAAAAAAAAGAAGGCCCTTCAATGAAGGGCCTTCTTTGCCTTGCGCGCGGCAAGGAGCGGATCAGGCGATCGCTTCCGCCGACTGGTCTTCGAACTCCAGCTTTACCTCGCCGGCTTCGTCCACGTCGATGGTGACGCGTCCGCCGTTGGCAAGGCGACCGAACAACAACTCGTCGGCCAGCGCCGAGCGGATCGTATCCTGGATGAGCCGCGCCATGGGCCGCGCTCCCATGAGCGGGTCGAAGCCCTTGGACGCCAGCCAGTCCTTGAGCTTGTCGGTAAAGGCGACCTCCACCTTTTTCTCCTGGAGCTGGCCTTCGAGCTGGATCAGGAACTTGTCGACCACGCGCATGATGATCTCGTGGTCCAGCGCCTTGAACGAAATGACTGCATCCAGCCGATTGCGGAATTCCGGCGTGAACAGGCGTTTGATTTCGCCCATTTCGTCTCCGGTCTGCCGGGTGGCCGTGAAACCCATCGTTGACTTGGTCAGCGTTTCCTGTCCGGCGTTGGTCGTCATGATGAGTATCACGTTGCGGAAATCCGCCTGCCGGCCGTTGTTGTCGGTCAGCTTGCCGTGGTCCATCACCTGCAACAGGATGTTGTAGATGTCCGGGTGCGCCTTTTCGATTTCGTCGAGCAACAGCACGCAGTGCGGCTTCTTCGTCACCGCTTCGGTGAGCAGGCCTCCCTGGTCGAAACCGACGTATCCCGGCGGCGCGCCGATCAGACGACTGACCGCGTGGCGCTCCATGTACTCGGACATGTCGAAGCGCACCAGTTCGATGCCTAGCGTGTAGGCCAACTGGCGGGCGACTTCGGTCTTGCCGACGCCGGTGGGGCCGCTGAACAGGAACGAGCCGATCGGCTTCTGCGGATTGCCAAGACCCGAGCGCGACATTTTGATCGCACGGGCCAGTGCATCGATGGCGGCATCCTGGCCGAAGACCATGTTCTTCAGGTCGCGGTCGAGCTTCTGCAGCGCGGTGCGGTCATCAGTCGATACGCTGCGCGGCGGAATACGCGCGATCTTGGCGACGATCTCCTCGATCTCGCCCTTGCCGATCGTCTTCTTCTGCTTGGACTTGGGCAGGATGCGTTGTGCCGCACCGGCTTCGTCGATCACGTCGATGGCCTTGTCCGGCAGGTGGCGATCGTTGATATAGCGTGCGGAGAGTTCTGCCGCACTGGTGATCGCGGCGGTCGAATACTTCACACCGTGGTGTTCTTCGAAACGCGACTTGAGGCCCTTGAGGATCTCGATCGTCTCCGGCACCGACGGCTCGTGCACGTCGATCTTCTGGAAGCGCCGGGACAGGGCATGGTCCTTCTCGAAGATATTGCGGAATTCGGTGTACGTTGTCGCACCGATGCACTTGAGCTGGCCGGACGACAGCGCCGGCTTGAGCAGGTTGGAGGCGTCGAGCGTCCCGCCCGACGCGGCACCCGCGCCGATCAGCGTGTGAATTTCATCGATGAAGAGGATCGCGTTCTGGTTTTCGACCAGTTGCTTGAGCACTGCCTTGAGTCGTTGCTCGAAGTCGCCGCGATACTTGGTGCCCGCCAGCAGCGCGCCCATGTCGAGCGCATACACCTGCGCACCTTCGAGGATCTCCGGCACGCGGCCTTCCACGATGCGGCGCGCCAGGCCTTCCGCGATGGCGGTCTTGCCCACGCCAGCCTCACCGACGAGCAGGGGATTGTTCTTGCGACGGCGGCACAGCGTCTGGATGACGCGCTCCAGCTCCTTGTCGCGGCCGATGAGCGGGTCGATCTTTCCAACCAACGCCTGCTGGTTCAGGTTCTGGGTGAAGTTCTCCAGTGCGCCGCCCGGTGTGGCGTTCTCGCCATCGGATGCTTCGTTATCACCTGCATCGGAAGCCGGCTTGCTGGCGTTGCCTGCCTGCTGCTGGGGCGTCTTGGTGATGCCGTGGGCGATGAAGTTCACCACGTCCAGGCGCGTGATGCCCTGGCGCTGCAGGAAGTAGACCGCGTGCGAATCCTTCTCGCCGAAGATCGCCACCAGCACATTGGCGCCGGTGACTTCTTTCTTGCCCGAAGACTGCACGTGCAGGATCGCGCGCTGGATCACGCGCTGGAATCCCAGCGTCGGCTGCGTATCGATGTCATCGCTGCCCGACACCGTCGGGGTATGTTCTGCGATGAAATTGTTCAGCTCGCGCCGCAACTCCTCGATATTGACCGCGCAGGCCCGCAGCACTTCGGCCGCCGAGGGGTTGTCGAGCAGCGCAAGCAGCAGGTGTTCAACAGTAATGAACTCATGCCGCTTCTGCCGTGCCTCGACGAAGGCCATGTGCAGACTGACTTCAAGTTCTTGCGCGATCATTTACTCTTCCTCCATCACACAGGCCAGCGGGTGCTGGTGCTGACGTGCGTAGCTGCTGACCTGTTCGACTTTCGTCGCGGCAATATCCCGCGGAAACACTCCGCAGATACCCATTCCGTCTTGATGAACTTGGAGCATCACGCGAGTGGCGCGTTCCCTGTCCATCGAGAAGAATCGTTGCAGAACCACCACCACGAAATCCATCGGGGTGTAGTCATCATTGAGAAGGATTACCTTATAGAGCTTAGGGGGCTGAAGCTTTGTGCGCTCAGCTTCCAGCACGGAATCCTGTTGCCTGCGGGTTGCCATGCGGCCCATTCTAATCGCTTCAAACGAGACTTCAAGGACGAGATTTCGCGTCTTCTGTGGCGCTAATTCCACGTTTCCCGTGGGGTTTCGGCTGCCGCATCCGACGCCCGCGAAGACACTCCCACCGACACCTAGCAACGTGTGTGCCGGTTGTGTTCTGCATTGAATCGCGTTCTGCCCTTTCATCCCATCGCAACGTCGGCCCGTGTGGCGACGATGTGTCCGCCGGACGGCATCTCTGCCGCGCGCGGATGTGCGAATGGCGTTTGGCAAACTTGCCTGACAGGTCGATGCGGGGTTCTCTGTCTATATGGTGACGGACGCCTACAACACAAGCCCTTTAGAACCGTTGACGTATTCCATTGGTTTAGCGTAAAAGCGCGCTTGTGACAGCTTGCGTGGCGCAGCTACCTGATTCATCGGGAAAAATCGCACCGCCAGCCCCACGGAGAGACCGCCTTGCGCGGGACAAAAAAAGCAACTCATGTAACCAAAGGAATAGAAGGAAACCTGCAATGCCAAACGGTACTGTTAAGTGGTTCAACGATGCCAAGGGCTTCGGCTTCATTACCCCGGAAGACGGTAGCGAAGACCTGTTCGCGCATTTCTCCGCCATCAATATGAGCGGTTTCAAGACCCTGAAGGAAGGGGACAAGGTCTCGTTCGACGTGCTGCAAGGCCCCAAGGGCAAGCAGGCTTCGAACATCCAGCGCAGCAGCTGATATTCCTCGGCGGGTCGTATCACATACGGCCAGCCGCCTGCGTCCGCTCCGGGGGCGGACGCAGCATTTGGCTTTCCTCGCTCCTCTCCGCCCCTGGTTTGCCCGGCCGGCCGTCTCTGGTAAGGTCCGGCGAATGTCGCGGATCATACTTTTCAACAAACCTTTCGGCGTGCTGAGCCAGTTCACGCCCGAAGCAGGCCATCGCTCGCTGGCCGATTTCATCGATGTCCCCGATGTCTACGCCGCAGGCCGGCTCGATGCCGACAGCGAGGGGCTGCTGCTGCTCACCGACGACGGCGCCTTGCAGCATCGCCTGGCAGATCCACGACACAAACAACCCAAGGTGTATCTCGCGCAGGTCGAGGGCGTGCCGTCGGACGCCGCCCTTGCCCAACTGCAACGAGGCGTGGACCTCGGCGATTTCGTGACCCGGCCGTGCGAGGCCACCGTGGCCGGCGACCCTGCGTGGCTGTGGCCGCGCAATCCGCCCATCCGCGAGCGCAAGGCGATCCCGACCGCATGGTTGCGCATCGTTCTGCGCGAGGGACGCAATCGACAGGTGCGCCGAATGACCGCCAAGGTCGGCCTGCCTACCTTGCGGTTGATCCGCGTGTCGATCGGTGCGTGGGAACTCGGTAATCTTTCGCCGGGGCAGTGGCGCGACGCTGGTGCGTAACGCGGCGATGGCCGTCAACCTGCACCACCTTGGACCGTTACAGACAGAGACCGTCGGTGTCGAGCCGGCGATTTTGATTACATGGAGTCGTGGATGATCCGTTCAATGTTCGTTGCCGGCGCATTTCTGCTGGCCGCCGGTGCCAGTCTGGCGCAATCGATGCCTCGCATGGACCTGTCGATCGGCATGTTCCGCATCGATGCAGAAGTCGCGGCCGACAACCCGTCGCGCATGCAGGGGCTCATGTATCGCAAGACCATGCCGCCGGCGGCAGGCATGTTGTTTGTCTTTCCGGCCGATCAGCGCCACTGCATGTGGATGAAGAACACGCTGTTGCCGCTTTCGGTGGCGTTCATCGATGCCAAGGGCGTGATCATCAACATCGAAGAGATGGCACCGCAGACCGAGGATTCCCATTGCGCCCTCGATCCGGCCCGCTACGCGCTGGAAATGAACGCGGGCTGGTTCAAGAGCAAGAACATCAAGCCCGGGGCGAAGATCACCGGCATCGAGCGCGCGCCGGCACCGCAGTAAGGCCACGCGCAACGGCGTCGAATCCGGCGATGAACGGCCCCGATCCTCGCAATCCGCATCCGATGGCAGGCTTCCCCCAGGTCTGCTTCATCAAGAACACCGTACGCAATCCGAACATCGTGGTGGGTGACTACACCTACTACGATGATCCGGACGGCGCGGAGAACTTCGAGCGCAACGTCCTCTATCACTTCCCCTTCATTGGCGACCGGCTCGTGATCGGAAAGTTCTGCGCGTTGGCGCGTGGCGTCCGCTTCATCATGAACGGCGCGAATCACCGGATGTCGGGCGTATCGACCTATCCCTTCCAGATTTTCGGCAATGGGTGGGAGAAGGTGATGCCTGCGCCTTCCGATCTGCCGTACAAAGGGGACACCCTCGTCGGCAACGATGTCTGGATCGGCTATGACGCTCTCATCATGCCGGGTGTGAAAATCGGCAATGGTGCCATCGTGTCCGCTGGCGCTGTTGTGACCAAAGACGTGCCGGCCTACGCCATCGTCGGCGGCAATCCGGCCGACGTCATTCGGTATCGTTTCTCGCCGGATGACATAGCCATGCTCGAAGCACTGGCGTGGTGGGATTGGCCGATCGACAGAATCACCCGGCACCTCCAAGTGATTGCAGCGGGGGATGTTGCCGCGTTGGCGGCGTGCAGCGAGTGAGGCGCCAGCGGGTCAGGCGCGAACGCGCAAGGCCAACTGCAGGAACTCGTCCCACACGTCGCCGGTGACCAGTCCTTTGACCATGCGGTCGATGCGGGCTGCGTGCATCAGGGCCGCCCGCAGGGCTGCACCTCGCAGGCGTTGGGCCGCGCGGCGCACCAGCGCCTGTCGCGGGCCGAATACCCGTTCGGCACGCAAGGCCGCGTCGGGCGACGATCCTGTATCCAGCGCCGCGCGCACGTTGGCGAGCGTGCGGATTTCGTTGGCCATCGCCCACAGCACCAGCGGGGTTGCCGCACCCTCTCCCTTGAGTCCGTCAAGCAGGCGCGCACAGCGCGCGGCGTCGCCTTCCAGCAGGGCGGTGCGCAGTTTCTCCGTGTCGTAGCGCGCCACGTGCAACACCGCGTCGCTGACTTGCTCGAGCGTGAGCGCGCCTTCCGGGTAGAGCAGGGCGAGCTTCTGGATTTCCTGGTGCGCTGCCAGCAGATTGCCTTCCACGTGGTCGGCGATGAATTGCAGCGCATCGCGGGGCGCGGTCTGTCTTTGTGCCGACAGCCGGCCGGCGATCCACTGCGGCAGCTCTGCCAGTTGCGGCGCGTTGCACTCGATGGCCTCACCGGCTTCGGACAAGGCGACGAACCACGAGGTCTTGCGCGCCGCCCAATCCATCTGCGGCAGCGTGACGAGCGTGATGACCGCGCCGGAAGGGTCGAGATCTTTGGCGTAACGCACCAACGCGTCGCCGCCATCTCGCCCCGGCTTGCCGGTGGGGATGCGCAGGTCGACCAGCTTGGCTTCGCCGAACAGCGACATGTTTCCCGAGGCGAGCCCGAGCTGATCCCACTTGAAGCCTTGCGTGACGACGAGTACCTCGCGCTCCGTTACGCCGCGCTGGCGAGCGGCTGCCCGGATCGCATCGCCCGCTTCGATGACGAGCAGGGGCTCGTCGCCGTGCAGCACGTACAGCGGGGCGAGCTGTCGTTCCAGATGCGAGGCGAGCTGGTCCAGGCGCATGGGGCTGCGATCAGCGTCCGGCGGGGGCGGGTTGCTCGACGACCGGCGCGGACTGATCGGCCGCCGGAATCCTGGCCACGGACAGGCGACGGATTAGTTGCTGCACCACGTCGTGCTCCATGTCGCGATAGAGCTGGGCTTCTTCCTGTTCCTTCGCCAGCGTCTGCGAATCGTTGAAGGTGATGTCGCGGAACACGTAGATGTCGTTGTACGGCACCAATTCCATCCCCTTGCTATCGAGCAGGCGGAAGGCAAAGTGCTGGCGCAACTGATATTCGCGCACCGTGCCGTCCGACTTCAGCGAGAGGATCGCCTTTTCGCGGCTGTCATTGGCGACCACCAGTTGCACCTGCGCCTGGTCGGGGCTCTCGGCGATCACCACGCCACCGTTCGCACGTAGTTGGCGCTTGATGTCGACGGCCAGTTCCGAGTACGGGCTCATCGCCAGATAAATGCTGGAGAACGGCATCGGGCGGGGGCCACGCAACTGGAACCCGCATGCAGCCAGCGTGAGCGCAAGCAACGCGGCAGCGACCATGCGCCACGTGCGCGGCGCAATCAAAGAGGCGGATCGATTCATCGTATTCCTTGCCAGTCCTGGCGAAAGTGCAGCGTCACGTTAGGGAAAGCACGGGCTCGGCCGGAGCCGAGCGCATGCCACGTCAGACGACGATATTGACCAGACGGCCCGGCACGACGATGACCTTCTTCGCCGGCTTGCCTTCCATGAATTTCTGCGCGGCTTCCGAGGCGACCGCGGCGGCCTCGATGGCGGCGCGGTCGGCCTGCGCCGGCACCTTCACCGCGCCCCGCGTCTTGCCTGAAATCTGCAGCACCAGTTCGATTTCGTCCTGGGCGAGCGCGGCCTCCAGCGGTTCCGGCCACTCGGCGGCGAGGATGTCCTTGCTGTAGCCGAGCGCGTCCCAAAGGTAGTGCGTAACGTGCGGCGTGATCGGCGAGAGCACGCGCAGCAGAATACCGAAGCACTCGACGATCACCTCGGCGGCGATGGACGAGTCGCGGGGCCCCTTTTCCAGGGCGTTGAGCATTTTCATGGTGGCAGATGCCACCGTGTTGAACTGCTGCTTGCCGAGGTCATAGTTGGCCTGGCGCAGCAACAGGTGCACTTCGCGGCGCAGCGCGGCCAGATCGTCCGGCAGCTTGGCGGAGCCCAGGGTCGCCTGCGCCGGCAACTGCGGACGCACCACGGTCGACACGACATGGCCGAAGTTCCACACGCGCTTGAGGAAACGGTGTGCGCCTTCGATGCCCGCGTCGGACCATTCCAGCGTCTGCTCCGGCGGCGACGCGAACATCATGAAGAAGCGCGCCGTATCGGCCCCGTAGGTTTCGATCATCGACTGCGGATCGACGCCGTTGCGCTTGCTCTTGCTCATCGTGCCGAAGCCGCCGTAGTCGACCGGCTGGCCGTCGCGCAGTGCGGTGGCGCCCGTGACGCGGCCCGAGGCGTCGTGCTGCAACTCGACTTCTTCCGGCGCAAACCACTCGATGCCGGTCTTGTCGCTGCGGCGCGAGAACAGGTGGTTGAGCACCATGCCCTGCGTGAGGAGCCGCTTGAACGGTTCGCGGTATTTCACCAGTCCGAGGTCGCCCATCACCTTGCTCCAGAAGCGCGAATACAGCAGGTGCAGGATGGCGTGTTCGATACCGCCGATGTACTGGTCGACCGGCATCCAGTAATCCGCGCGGGCGTCGACCATGGCCTGATCGTTGTTCGGGCAGGTGAAGCGCGCGTAATACCAGGACGAATCCACGAAGGTGTCCATGGTGTCGGTCTCGCGTCGCGCAGCCTTGCCGCATTGCGGGCAGTCGACGTGGAGGAAGTCCTCACGCTTGTTCAGCGGATTGCCTGAGCCGTCCGGCACGCAGTCTTCGGGCAGCACGACCGGCAACTGGCTGTCCGGCACCGGGACCGAACCGCAATCGTCGCAATGAATGATGGGAATCGGGCAGCCCCAGTAGCGCTGGCGCGAAATGCCCCAGTCGCGCAGGCGCCATTGCACCTTCTTGTCGCCGGCCTGTGCCGCCTTGAGGTCGGCCGCCACGGCGTCGACAGCGGCGGTGTAGCCGAGTCCATCGTACTTGCCGGAATTGACGCAGTAGCCATCCTTGGTGCCATACCACTCTTGCCACGCATCCGTGGAGAACGGCTTGTCGCGGCCTTCGGCGTCCTTTTCGCTGATGACCTGCTCGATGGGCAGCGAATATTTCTGCGCGAAGTGGAAATCGCGTTCGTCATGACCCGGCACGGCCATCACAGCGCCGTCGCCGTAGCTCATCAGCACGTAGTTGCCGACCCACACGTCGACCGGCTTGCCCGTCAGCGGGTGGCGCACGGTCAGGCCGGTGGGCAGGCCTTCCTTCTCCATGGTCGCCATGTCGGCTTCCATGACCGAGCCGTGCTTGCATTTTTCGATGAAGGCGGCCAGTTCCGGGTTGTTCTGCGCGGCCAGCGTGGCCAGCGGGTGCTCGGCAGCCACGGCACAGAACGTCACGCCCATGATGGTGTCGGCGCGCGTGGTGAACACCCACAGCTTGCCGTCGCCGATGAGTGCGCCGGATGCGTCGCGGATGTCGTGCGGGAAGGCAAAGCGCACGCCGGTGCTCTTGCCGATCCAGTTGGCCTGCATCAGGCGTACGCGCTCGGGCCAGTCGTCGAGTGTGTCGAGGTCGCCCAGCAGTTCTTCAGCGTAGTCGGTAATGGCGAGGTAGTAGCCCGGGATTTCGCGCTTTTCGACCACCGCGCCAGTACGCCAGCCGCGACCGTCGATGACCTGCTCGTTGGCCAGCACGGTCTGGTCGACCGGGTCCCAGTTCACGACCTGGGTCTTCTTGTAGGCGATACCCTTTTCGAGCATGCGCAGGAAGAGCCATTGGTTCCATTTGTAGTAATCGGCGTCGCAGGTGGCGACTTCACGGCTCCAGTCGATGGCAAAACCCAGCGACTGAAGCTGTTTTTTCATGTAGGCGATGTTGTCGCGCGTCCACTTGGCCGGCGGCACGCTGTTCTGGATCGCGGCATTCTCGGCCGGCAGGCCGAAGGCGTCCCAGCCCATCGGTTGCAGCACATTGAAACCGCGCATCTTGTGGAAGCGGGTCAGCACGTCGCCTATGGTGTAGTTGCGCACGTGGCCCATGTGCAGCTTGCCGGAGGGGTAGGGGAACATCGACAGGCAGTAGTACTTGGGGCGCGAAGGGTCTTCGCTCACCTTGAATGCCTGGGTGGATTCCCAGAACGCCTGCGCCGCTTTTTCGACGGCGGTGGGTTCGAATTTCTCCGGAATGTGCTGCGCGGACATGAATGGGCTCGGTTGAAAAGCAAAACGCGCATTTTAGCAGGGCGGCGCCGGTTCTTGATTCTGGATCAAGCCGGCGGCGGAGCCGGGCCCAGACAATGCGCCGGCGCAAATGACGCGCATCAGAAAGGAAAACAGACATGGGCATCCTGTACACGATCCTGATCGGCCTGGTCGTCGGCCTTGTGGCCCGCGCCATCAAGCCCGGCGACGACAGCATGGGCTGGCTGCTGACCATCGCTCTGGGTATCGTCGGCGCGCTGGTCGCCACCTATGGTGGGCAAGCGCTCGGTATCTACCGGGCAGGCGAGGGCGCCGGATTCTTCGGCTCGATCGTCGGCGCCATCATCGTGCTGGCGGTGGTGGGATTGATTCGCAAGCGCTCCTGAGACATCGCGCCCCGCCCGCTCCGGGCGGCCATCAGAAGGGCGACGGCGGTCGGCCGCTATAATGCGCGGCTGACTCGCCGGTTCCGCCCATGCCTACACTGCTCGACAATCTCAATCCCGAACAACTCGCCGCCGTTACCCTGCCGCCGCAGCCCGCCCTGATCCTGGCCGGGGCCGGATCGGGCAAGACGCGCGTGCTGACCACCCGCATTGCGTGGCTGCTGCAGACCGGGCAGGTCGGGCAGAGCGGCATCCTGGCAGTGACCTTCACCAACAAGGCCGCGCGCGAAATGCTCACGCGCCTGTCCGCCGCGCTGCCGATCAATACGCGGGGCATGTGGATCGGCACCTTTCACGGGTTGTGCAATCGTCTGCTGCGGGCTCATTACCGCGACGCGGCGTTGCCGCAGACCTTCCAGATACTGGACACGGCCGATCAGCTCGCCGCCATCAAGCGCTTGCTCAAGGCGCTGAACGTGGATGACGAGAAATTCCCGCCGCGCGAGCTGCAGTACTTCATCTCGGCCCAGAAAGAAGCTGGCCTGCGCCCGTCCGCGGTCGAAGCCTGGGACGACTTCACCCGTCGCAAGGTCGAGCTGTACGCTGAATACGACGCCCAGTGCCAGCGCGAAGGCGTGGTCGACTTCGCCGAGTTGTTGCTGCGCTGTTACGAATTGCTGGAGCGCAACGAGCCGATCCGCCGGCACTACCAGATGCGCTTCCGCCACGTTCTGGTCGATGAGTTCCAGGACACCAACGTGCTGCAATACAAATGGCTCAAGCTGCTGGCGGGCTATGGCACGCCGGAGCCGGCGGCCGTGTTTGCCGTGGGCGACGACGACCAGTCGATCTACGGATTCCGTGGTGCTGAAGTCGGCAACATGCGTGACTTCGAACGCGAATTCCGTGTTGCCAATGTCATCAAGCTCGAACAGAACTACCGCTCGCACGGCAACATTCTCGACGCGGCCAACGCCATCATCGCCAACAACGCCAAGCGGCTGGGCAAGAATCTATGGACCGACCAGGGCAGCGGCGAGCCGATCCGCGTCTATGAGGCCGTCACCGATCAGGATGAAGCGCGCTGGATCATCGAAGAAATCCAGCAACTGGTGCGCGATGGCGCATCGCGTTCGGACATCGCGATCCTCTACCGTAGCAACGCCCAGTCGCGCGTGGTCGAGCACCAGCTTTTCTCTACCGGCATTCCATACCGTGTGTACGGCGGCCTGCGCTTTTTCGAGCGACAGGAAATCAAGCACGCGCTCGCGTACCTGCGACTGATCGCCAACGCCGACGACGATACCGCGTTCGCCCGGGTGGTGAATTTCCCCACGCGCGGCATCGGCGCCCGCTCGCTCGAACAACTTGCGGACGCTGCTCGTGTATATGGCACGAGCCTGTACGCAACGGTGTCGCATCTGTCCGGCAAGCCGGCGCAATCGATCGGTGCCTTCGTGCGCCTGATTGAAGACATGCGCAGCGTGACGCGCGATCTGCCGTTGGCCGAGATGATCGACCACGTACTCGATGCGTCGGGCCTGCGCGAACATTATCGGCACGAGAAAGAAGGCGAGGACCGCCTCGCCAACCTCGACGAACTCATCAATGCCGCCGTCAATTTCGCGGCCGAAGAGAACGCGCCCGAAGACGACACCGGTGGCGACGATCTCAGCCGATTCCTCTCGCATGCATCGCTCGAAGCCGGCGAACACCAGGCCGATGCCGGGCAGGAGGCGATCCAGCTCATGACCGTCCATGCGGCCAAGGGGCTCGAGTTCGACGTGGTCTTTCTGACGGGGCTGGAAGACGGCCTCTTCCCGCACGAGAACTCCATCACCGAGATGGATGGGCTGGAAGAAGAACGGCGCCTGATGTACGTGGCCGTCACGCGCGCACGTCAGCGGTTGTACCTGTCGCTGGCGCAGAACCGCATGCTGCACGGACAGACGCGGTTTGCCATCAAGTCGCGTTTTCTGGACGAAATCCCCGAGTCATTGCTCAAGTGGCTCACTCCGCGCGTGCAACAAGGCTTCGGCACTTACGCCACGCCGCGCAATCATTCAGCGGAATTCCCCGCCGGATCGCGTGCGGCCGCACCGCGCAACAACAGCCGCGATCTCGGCGGACTGCGCATCGGCCAGCAAGTACGGCACGCCAAATTTGGCGCGGGGGTGATCGTCTCGGCCGAAGGCAGCGGACAGGACGCCCGTGTGCAGGTCAACTTCGGGGCCGGCGCGGGTGTGAAGTGGCTGGCGCTCTCGGTGGCGAAGCTCGAACCGATCTGAATGTGACGTCGCCCCCACAGCGGGGCCACGCTTTTCCTGCACCAGAACAAAAGCCCCTCTGCACGCGCAAGCGTGCAGAGGGGCTTTTTCACGCTGGATTGCCTCGCAGATTGATGACGCCTGCGGCCATCAAGCGTCAGTCCGTACTTTCGACGAGGTGACGGCTGCGGTTTCGCCGGCGAGTGCCGTGGCGACGCTGGCGCCGGCAAGAACCAGGACGACGATCGACACCAATAGCCGTACGACACGGCGCTTCCTGCCGCGAGGATCGGTCGAACTGCACCTGTCGCAGGTGCTGGCCGTAGCGCTGATGGCATTCGCGCAATGCGTGCATCGATGTCTGTGGCTCATGGCGACGAGGGGCGAAAATGAATGGGTCGGGCGCGATTGTCGGATCTTTCGCTCTTGCGTTCTTGGCGGAAATCAAACGGCAGTCCACTGTTATTTGTCGCAGCAAAACCAAGAGAATGGAGACAGCGGAGTGGCGATGTTCTTCTCCATTTTCAGAGGATTCCCATTGATCGGGGGGGCGGCCCTGAATAGCGTTGAGCGTTTGCTTTTTCTGCGCCTGCGCTCATGTCGAAGACCTTTCTGGTGGCCGCCCCGACCGGAGCAAATCGTACGAAGAACGGCCGCTGCCTCGGCAGGGCGCTCGAACGGTTGGGCTTTACGGTTCACTTCTTCGACTACGACAATTGCGGCGCGCTGGCGTGCGTGCCGAAGCCTTTGCGGGGAGCACGATGGGAGAGCGCCGCCAGAGCATGCGTCAATGAATCGCTCATCAAGACAGTCGCGCGCCTGCGACCGGATTACTTTCTGTGCGTAAAAGGCCTGGTGTTGTCCCGCGAGACGATCCGCGAAATCGGTGCAATGGGCGCCATGACAATCGGCTACTGGATCGATGATCCGCTCGACCACGCCCGCTCGCTCATCAACGCGGGCGCATATGACCTGTATCTCACCAACGACGCGCACAGCGTCGGCCACTACCGCGAAGCGGGTCTGAAGAACGTCCGTTACTTCCCCTCGGCCGTTGACGAGACGCTGTTCAGGCCGTGCGAGACAAAACACGGCAGCGCGTCGGTCAGCTTTGTCGGCACGGTGTCGGCGCGCCGCCGGGAAGTCATCACCGAAGTGCTGGATTTCGATATCTGCGCCTACGGCTCCGGCTGGAAGAAGCAGTCGTGGATGCCCTCCGCGAAGGCCGGGCACGAGGTGTTCGGCGACAGGCTCAACGAGGTTTTTTCATCGAGCAAGGTCAACCTGAACATCCACAACTGGTTCGGTCAGGGGACGGCGATGAACCTGCGCCTGTTCGAAGTCCCCGCGGCCGGCGGCTTTCTGCTCACCGATTGGGTGAAGGAGATCGATGAGCACTTCGTCGAGGGCAAGCACATCGCCTGCTGGCGCAGCATCGAAGAGCTTCGCGACAAGATCGGCTGGTTCCTGTCGCACGAATCGGAGCGGACGCGCATTGCGGCCGAAGGGCATGCGCACGTGCTCAAGCACCACACCTACACCGTCCGTGCCCGCGAGTTGCTCGCGATGGTTGCCTGATCGAGTTCCGTGGCCGATCGCCCGGTCGCCAGGCAGGCGCCCACCAGCAGGCCCACCAGCGAGAAAAACACGTTTGCCAGTTCACGATCGTAGAAGTCGTCCGTCGCGTTCTTCGCCAGCAGCGTCACGACCAGCATGAACAGCACCATGCCGGCGATCCGATCGGGCGAACTCGCTCGCGCCATCCTCACGCTCTGGTAGAGCAGTCCGGCGAGCGACGCGACGAAGAGCGCAGCGCCCACCCAACCAAGCTGCACCCACATGCTCAGCAGCAGATTGTGCGGATGCCATCCACGATAAAGGCGGGCTGGAGCGTACAGAGGATGGTCCGGTTCGTTGGCGGCCGACGCGGTGCGTTTGCTGAAGCCAGTGCCGATCCACGGCGATTTTTCGCCGATGTCGATCCAGTAACGCCAGATGATGCGACGTGGGTCCTGCTCGATCGCGCTTGCCGCGCGCGACAGGCTATCGTCGCCATGTGCCGCGTTCGGGGCTCGCAGATTGAGTAGCGTGACGAGCAGGATGCCGCACAGAGCCGCGACGGCGCAGGCGCCCAGGCACAGGCGCTTCGTCATGGCGCGGCGCACTCCCCGGCGATGGATGCGGAACGCCACCACGCAGGCGAACTGAGCCAGCAGACAACCCCAGAACATGCGGTTCTGCGTGGCCGCGCCGCACGCGACGGCGATCGCGATGGCCGTCACGCCAGTGGCGCGCCCGACGATGCGGGCGCGCGTCGCCCACCACAGCACCGGCAGCATGATGACAAGCATGGTCGACGCCTTACCGGGCCCGGGGAACCAGCGCAGCAGCGGTGAGTCGGCCAGCGAGGCCGGGAGTCCTTGCGCAATGGCGGCGATACCAACAGCCGTACCTGTCATGACCATCGTCAGCGCGATGAGCGCGAGTCCGGCCAGCAAGCCGATGATGGTCTGTCTCACTTGGCCGGCGCGGCCAAGGTAATAGGCGCCGAACAGGCAGCCCAGGGGCATCCACACGTCGGACGCCAGGCGGCTGATGGAAGCCCCGGGGCGCAACGACCACAGCAGCGACAGTGTTGCGAACCCGGACCACGCCAGCAGGGGCAGGCTCACGACGCGCGGCATCGTTGCGCATGGGGGCGCCTTGCGATGGTCCGTGATAGCGATCGCAACGGCGCAGACCAGAATCAGCGCGCCGATGAACAGATGCGCCCCGTGCGTGTGCGAGATATGCGCAAGGGCAATCTGTGCCGGCATCAGAACACCGAGCGCTGCGATCAGACGGCTCTCAAGATAAGGGGCGGGCGATGCGCGCTTCTGGAAATGCTGGTGCTCGGACTTCATGTACTGTTGCGGCACGGGAAAGCTTGCCGGCGTGATTCTCATTCAAGACATGCACAGGCATCGATATTCCGATGCGCCGCCGTATCGCTTGCCGTATTGGGAGGAGATGTCGCCCCCTGCGAGGGTGGGGCCCCACATCGGGGCGTGTTTTGCGGACAACCTACGCCACAGAACCGGGCGAGTATGGCACAGGTGAGCAAAGAGGGGCTGTCAGTAGAGTCCGAAAATCCATCAGAGCCCAGTGCGCGGCAGTTGCCGCAATGCCCCGCGTCGCGCAATGGATATCAGTGCGGTGCCGCGCCTTCAAACCACTGCAGCGCGTCGCGCAGACTGACCACGCTGCCGATGATCAGGAGGGCCGGCGAGGTGATGCCGGCCGCGATGACTTTGTCCGGCAATTCGGCAATGCCACCGGTGATCGTGACCTGACTGGGCAAGGTGGCATCCTGCACGCATGCCGCTGGCATGTCCGGCGCCATGCCGGCTTCGACCAGATGGCGGCTGATGCTGGGCAAGGCGCCCAGGCCCATGTAGATCACCACCGTCTGCCCCGGGCGCACCAGCGCGGGCCAGTCGAGCGAGCACGTGCCGTCCTTGACATGGCCGGTCACGAAGACAAGCGCCTGAGCGTGCTCGCGATGCGTGAGCGGAATACCGGCGAATGCCGCCGCACCGGTCGCGGCAGTGATGCCGGGTACGACCTCGAACGCGATTCCTGCCCCGGCCAGCTCGGCGATCTCCTCGCCGCCACGCGCAAACACGAACGGGTCGCCGCCCTTGAGCCGCACCACGTTCTTGCCCGCCAGCGCCAGCGTGACGAGCAGCCGGTTGATGTCAGGCTGCGGCAGCGTATGGTTGCCTGCCTGCTTGCCGGCATAGATGAACTCCGCATCCTTGCGCGCCAGCGCGAGGATGTCGGGCCCGACCAGTTTGTCGTAGACGATCACGTCGGCGGCGCCAATCAGGCGCGCGGCGCGCAGGGTCAGCAGATCGGCCGCACCGGGACCGGCCCCGACCAGATGAACCTTGCCGGGCGTGGGAGAGGGGGCGGGGGTGTGGTGTGGCATTGCGTGAGTCAGAGTGGATCGGTGGTCCGGCTGCCGGACGGCAGTCATCGAAGCCCGATTCTACCCGCGGCAGCAGCGTGCACGATCTACCAGGAGGGAATGCTGGCGTGCCAGCAGGTTCTGCTGAAGAGGAAGAGGCGCGCTGAGCGTACCCGCCAGACTCGCGATGGAACGCATGCCGCCCAGCTCGGACCTGTCTCTCGCGCAAGAAGCGCTCCGAGCGGACCTTCGGGCAATTTCGCTGCGCTGCGCAATTTCGGCTGGCGCCGCTGCCCGCGCTTCCTATACTCCTACAGCTTCCGCCGGGGAAGGTGACCGTCTCATCAGGTCACCGGAAGTCGCTCCTTTTCGACGCGCGAGCGTCTTCTCCATCGTACCGCCTGTGCCGTATTGCATGACGAATGCACCCTGGAGCGTGCCATGCCTGACAGGTATGCGTGTCCAACCGGGCAAGCTGCCCACTCGGGAAGGGTGTGCCACGCATGGCGTGACTGACTTCACGGCATGATCCTCGACCATCGCGTAAGGTGCGTCTGGCCTGCTCCAGCGCATTGACAAACGATGCTGGAGTCTACGCAAAAGGCGGTTTTCCGAAGGTTCGGCGGCGTCGCAGATCGCGGTTGCCGGAAGGTCTGCGGTGAGTTCCCGGGGGCGGCGATGCTCAGGCTGTTCAACCACTATTTTCCAACCAATGCGGTGTTCCAGGTGCTGGTCGACACGATCGTCCTGTTCCTGGCCATCGTGGTGGCTGCCTTTGCGACCAGCGACGGTTCGGCATCGCTCGGCGTCATCGGGCCTTCCGCACTGTTCTTCGCGATCGTCATGCTGATCGTGGGTACGGCGCTCGGATTCTATCGATCGCAACGCGAGCGCTCCGTGCGCATCTTGCTGGCGCGGGTCGCTCTGACGCTCGTCATCAGTATTCCCATTGCCTACGGGGTCTTCCATGTCTTGCCATGGGGACACATGGAGCACGAAGCGCTGGATGCCATCGTGGTCATGCTGCTGGGCGCTGTGCTGCTGGCGCGCAGCCTTGCTCGCGGCAAACCCTTGAGTGCGCCATGGAGCCGTCGCGTGCTGGTCATGGGCACGGGCGTGGAAGCCGCATCGGTGGCGCAGACCATGCAGCACTCGAGCAACGCCGGCCTGTCGATCGTCGGGTTCTACCCGGTACCCGGTGCCGACGACCAGCAGGTGCATCCGTCCGAAGTGCTGCCCGCGCGCCGCACACTTCTGCAGACGGTGGCCGACCTGGAAGTGGACGAGATCATCATCGCCGTTCGCGAACGCCGTGGCGGCGCACTGCCGCTGGCGCAGTTGCTCGACTGCAAGCTCGCCGGCGTCAAGGTGCTGGATCTTTCGTGCTTCTTCGAACGCGTGCGCGGCCAGGTCCGGGTCGACACCTTGCGTGCGAGCTGGCTCATCTATGGCGAAGGTTTCCGCCAGGGTTTCCTGCGTACGCAGATCAAGCGTCTGTTCGACCTGTCGGCCGCCATCGTGCTGCTGCTTCTGGCCGCGCCAGTGATGCTGCTGACGATGATCGCCATCTACATCGAAGACGGCGGCCCCATGCTCTATACGCAGGAGCGCGTGGGGCAGGGTGGGCGCCTGTTCAGCGTCATCAAATTCCGCAGCATGCGCAGCGACGCCGAAAGCGACGGAAAACCGCGCTGGGCGCAGACCAATGACAGCCGCGTGACACGTGTCGGCCGCATCATCCGCAAGGCGCGCATCGACGAGCTGCCGCAATTGTTCAACGTGCTGGTGGGCGACATGAGCATGGTGGGGCCGCGCCCCGAGCGCCAGTTCTTCGTCGATCAACTCACAGCGCAGATTCCCTTCTACTCGGTGCGTCATTCGGTCAAGCCGGGCGTGACCGGCTGGGCTCAGGTGCGTTACCAGTACGGCGCCTCGGTCGACGACGCCGTGCAGAAACTTCAGTACGACCTCTACTACGTCAAGAACCACACGCTGTTCCTCGACCTGATGGTGCTCGCCGAGACGGTGCGCGTGGTGATGACGGGCGAAGGTGCGCACTGACGTGGCGCGACCGCGCAGGGCGCCGTTGGGGGACTGATGCACTCCGCTGT
This sequence comes from Uliginosibacterium sp. sgz301328, assembly GCF_041807905.1. NCBI lineage: Bacteria > Pseudomonadati > Pseudomonadota > Betaproteobacteria > Rhodocyclales > Zoogloeaceae > Uliginosibacterium > Uliginosibacterium sp. sgz301328. The sequence continues at coordinate 16,203 of NZ_JBGVSA010000015.1, read as the reverse complement.
CGAACAGATCTTCTTCTGGTCATTCGCCGTCGCCGCGGTGATGTTCGGCCTGCTGGCGCTGTATCTCGGAACGGGTTGGCGCGGCGGTCGACTGGGCGGCCTGCTCCTCGGCGCGGTCGGGACGTCCGCCCTGTGGTGCGCGCTGTCGGCGCTGTTCGGTCGTCTTACGCCTTCGCTGCCGATGCTCGCCGGCGTGGCCGTCGCGGGACTGGCGCGCCAGGCGCTGTGGTCGCTCTTCCTGCTCGGGCTCCTTCGCGTGGCGGTACCGGCCGATGCACGGGGCGCCGCACCGCGCATTTTTGCCGGAGCGGGCCTCGTGCTGTTCGGCCTGCTCGCCGCAATGACCTTCTTTGGCGGACCGCTGGATGTGTCCCGGCGGGGGCAGTTGCTGCCTGCGTTGCTGTTCGCCATCTGGCAACTGGCCCTGGTCGAGCAGGTGTATCGCAACTTTCCGCCGACCTCGCGCTGGGGGATCAAGCCGCTGGTCGTCGGGCTGGGCTGCGCTTTCGCGTTCGATCTCTACCTGTTTGCCGATGCCTTCCTCTTCGGTCGCATCGATGCCGACGTGGCAGCCATCCGCGGATTGGTGCACGCGCTGGCGGTGCCACTGATCGCCATGTCGGCGGTGCGCAGCCACGACTGGACCTTCCGCGTCACCGTCTCGCGCGAGATGGTGTTCCACACCACGGCGCTTGCCGCCTGCGGGCTGTACCTGCTGCTGGTGTCGGGCGCCGGGTATTACGTGCGCTGGTTCGGCGGGGACTGGGGTCGTTCGCTCCAGATGGTGCTGCTGTTCTCCGCACTGCTGCTGCTGATGGTGGTGCTGTTCTCGGGTTCGGTTCGTTCGCGGCTGCGTGTCTGGGTGGGCAAGCATTTCTTTGTCTATCGCTACGACTACCGCAATGCCTGGCTCAAGTTCACCCGTGCGCTCACCTCTCCGCCGGCCGGACAGACGAGCGAGCAGGGGCTGATCGGGGCGCTCGCCAATCTGGTCGAAAGCCCCGGCGGCGTGCTGTGGCAGCGCGATGCCGACGGCATGTTCCGTCCGCGCGCTTTCCTGTACCAGACCGATCAGGGTGGCGAAGAACCCGGGGACGGTCCCCTCTGCATGCTCATGCGTACGCGCGGCTGGATCGTCAACGTGGACGAATGGCGCACGCGGCCCGAGGCCTACGACGGCATCGCCGTGCCCGCGTGGCTGGTGGCGCACACCGATTCGTGGCTGGTGGTGCCGCTGCTGTGCGAAGAGGAATTGATCGGCTTCGTCGTGCTCGCCGCTGCGCGCGCGCCAGTCGACGTGAACTGGGAAGTGCTCGACCTGCTCAAGACGGCGAGTCGACAGGCAGCAAGCTACCTCGCCCGGGCCACCGCACTCGCGGCCCTGCTCGAGGCGCAGAAGTTCGATTCGTTCAACCGCATGTCGGCCTTCGTGGTGCACGACCTCAAGAACCTCGTGGCGCAACTGGCCTTGCTGCTCAAGAACGCGGACCGGCACAAGAACAACCCGGAGTTCCAGGCCGACATGCTGCTCACGGTCGAGAACGTTGCCGAGCGCATGCGCGCGCTCATGCAGCAACTGCAGAACAAATCGCCCATGGAGCCGCGCCGCCTGGTCGATCTGGCCGACGTGTGCACGCGCATCGTCGCCGCGCGCGGGCCTGGCATCTCGCTCGAGTGCGACACGGAGCTTGCGGTGCTGGCGCATGCCGAACGGCTGGAACGCATCATCGGCCACGTCGTGCAGAACGCCCGCGAAGCGACACCCGAGAGCGGACGCGTCGGCGTCGAGGTCCGTCGCGAAGGGGCACAGGCCGTCGTGCGCGTGACCGACGAAGGTTGCGGCATGTCGGCCGAGTTCATCCGCGAGCGTCTTTTCCGGCCGTTCCAGACCACCAAGACCAATGGCATGGGACTGGGCGCGTTCGAGGTGCAGCAATACATATCCGAGCTGGGCGGCCGCGTGGCCGTCGACAGCACACCCGGCAAGGGCACGCGCGTGACCCTGTACCTGCCTTTGACGGACCGCGTCGAGCGGTTCGCTGCGTGAATCCGCCATGAGTGCTTCTCCCGACAAGATGCGCACGCTGCTGATCGTCGAAGACGATCCCGCCTTGCAGCGTCAACTGAAATGGGCCTTCGACGACTTCGAAGTCGTGCTGGCCTCGGACCGCGAATCGGCCATCGCCCAGTTGCGGCGCTTCGAGCCGGCGGTGGTGACGATGGACCTGGGGCTGCCGCCCGCGCCGGACGATGTGACCGAGGGGATGCGCCTGCTGGAGGAAATCCTCGCGCTGTCGCCCGACACCAAGGTCATCGTGCTCACCGGCCAGCATGACCGCGAACACGCTGTGCGGGCGGTGGGGCTCGGCGCATACGACTTCTTCCCCAAGCCGTTCGAGCCCGAGATGCTCCAGCTCACCATTGCGCGCGCGCATCGTTACTACGAACTGCAGCAGGAGAACCGTCGGCTCGCCGCTCTGCAGGGCGCTGGTGCGCTGTCGGGCCTGCTTAGCCGCGACCCCGGCATGCTGCGCATCTGCCGCACGATCGAGAAGGTTGCCCCCAGCAATGTCACCGTGATGCTGCTCGGCGAAAGCGGTACGGGCAAGGAATTGCTGGCACGTGGTGCGCATGATCTATCGTCGCGTCGCGGCGAGCGCTTTGTTGCCATCAACTGCGCGGCGATTCCCGACACGCTGCTGGAGGCCGAACTCTTCGGCTACGAACGCGGAGCCTTCACCGGCGCGGTCAAGCAGACGCCGGGCAAGTTCGAGCTGGCGCACAAGGGCACGCTGTTCCTCGACGAGATCGGCGATCTGCCGCTGCCGCTGCAATCGAAGCTGTTGCGATTTCTGCAGGAGCGGCGCGTGGAACGCATCGGCGGGCGCGAGGAAATTCCGGTAGACGTTCGCGTGGTATGCGCCACGCATCAGAACCTTCAAGCCAAGATCCGCGACGGCAGCTTCCGCGAGGACCTTTTCTACCGTCTCGCCGAGATCGTGGTGGACATTCCCCCGCTGCGCGTGCGCGAAGGCGACGCCAGTCTCATCGCGCATGCGTTCGTGCAGCGCTACGCGCAGGAGAACCGTCGCGGCAGCATGACGCTGACCGAAGACGCGGTGGCGGCGATCGAGCAATACGACTGGCCGGGCAACGTCCGCGAACTGGAAAACCGCATCAAGCGCGCGGTGGTGATGGCAGAGGGCAATCGCATCGCGGCCGAGGACGTCGGGCTGACGGCGGCCGAAGAGGACTTCTCTGCGCTCAACCTGCGGCAGGTGCGCGAAGAGGCCGAACGGCGCGCCGTCGTGCGCGTGCTCGCGCGCGTCAACGGCAACATCGCCCACGCGGCGGAAGTGCTCGGTGTGTCGCGTCCGACGCTGTACGACCTGATGAACCGCTTTGGCATCCGCAAGGACGTCGCTCAGACATGAACCTCACATCCAGCCCCGCATCCCGGAACCGGCTCGGCGCAATCGCTGGGATTGATGAAATGAGTTCTCAGAGCCTCCACACCATGACCACATTGCTGCGCACGATGTCCCTCACCGCCGTCCTGGCGATGCTCACCGCATGTTCATCGGGCGATCCGGACAAGCTGCTGGGCGAGGCGCGCCAGGCGATCGCCAAGCGCGACTACGCGACCGCCATCATCCAGATCAAGAACGTTCTGCAGCAGGACGCAGGCAACGGTCAGGCCCGCGTGCTCTTTGCGCAGGCCCTGCTCGAGCAGCGCGACGCCACCGGTGCGCTCGACGAATTGCGCAAGGCGCAATCGGCCGGCTTCGATCCGGAGCAGGTGGCGCCGCTGACCGCGCGTGCGCTGGGCGTCGGCGGCCAATGGCAGAAGGTGGTCGACGAATTCGCCCACACGCAGCTCAAGACAGCCGCTGGAAACGCGAACCTCGCCGTCGAAGTGGCGCGCGCCTACATGATGCTCGGCAAGCGCGAGGATGCGCGCCGGCAGTTCGAGCGCGCAGCGCAGGCGCAGCCCGACAACGTCGAAGCCGAACTGGGCGCGGCGCGCATCGCGCTGATGGATCGCGACGTGCCCACTGCGCTCGGCATCACCGAGATGGTGATGGGACGCCATCCGAACGAAGTCGAACCCCAACTGCTGCGCGCCGAATTGCTGATCGTGCAGAACCGCGTGCCGGATGCCATCGCCCAGTTCGAGAAAGTCACCCAGGCTCGCCCGGATGATCCGCGCGCGTATGGGCGACTGGTCGCGCTGTACATCGGCCTCAACGAACTCGACAAGGCACAGACGAACGTCGAAGCGCTGGTCAAGGTGTCGCCCGGCACGCTGCAGACGGTGTACTTCCAATCGGTGCTGGCGCTGCGGCAGGGCAAGTGGGTGGCGGCGCGCGATGGCGCGGCCAAGGTTCTGCGTGCGGTGCCCGATTACCAGCCGGCCTTGGTGGTGGCGGGCAGCGCCAACATCCGGCTGAACGATCAATTGCAGGCACAGGCCATGCTCAAGAAGGTCGTCAAGGCGCAGCCCGATGCTGCCATGCCGCGCCGCCTGCTGGCCGAGTCGTATGTGGCTGCGCGCAACGCCGACGATGCGCTGGCGACCCTGGCGCCGCTCAAGCCGGAGACCTCGGACAGCCCGGACCTGCTCAATCTGGTCGGACAGGCGTACCTGCTGAAGGGCGATTTCGAACGCTCCACCGAAGCTTTCACCCGGCTCGCCCAATTGCGTCCCAACAGTGCCCAGGCGCGCATCAACCTGGGGCTCGCGCGCATGTATTCCGGCGATGAGAGCGCCGGCATGCATGAGCTGGAAGCGGCCACCAAGCTCGATGCCACGCGCGTACAGGTCGACGCCGCCATCGTGGCCGCCCAACTGCGCAAAGGCGACACGAAAGAGGCGCTCGCCACGCTCGACGCGCTGGAAAAGCGCCAGCCCGACAATCCGCTGACCTACACCATCAAGGGACAGGTGATGCTGGCGGTCAACCGGCCGGCAGATGCGCGCACGGCGTTCGAGCGCGCCGCGCAATTGCAGCCGGGCAACCTCGAAGCGGCGATCCAGCTCGCGCGTCTCGACGTGGCCGACAAGAAAGTGGACGCGGCCCGCCAGCGCTTTATCGCCATCGTCGAGAAGGAGCCGAAGAACGTGCGTGCCTGGACGCTCCTGGCGCGACTCCAGCAAGACACTGGCGCGCCGGACAAGGAAGTGCAGGGAACGCTGGAAAAGGCCGTCGATGCCGATCCGACGCAGAACGAAGCCCGCGTGGCCCTGGTGCAACTACTGCTCAAGGGCGGCAAGAGCAAGGAGGCGCTGACGGTGGCGCAGCAGGCGCGGGCCGCCAATCCGGATACGTCGGAGGTGATGGCGCTGCTGGGGCGCACCCAGCTCGCCGCCGGTGTTCCGCAGCAAGCGGTGAGTACGTTCGGCAAGTTGCAGACGCTGCAACCGAACAATCCGGTGTTGCTGGCCGATCTCTCCACGGCCCAGCTCGCCGCGGGCGACAAGGCCGGCGCCGAGCAAAGCCTGCGTCGCGCGCTCGAACTGAACGGCGATTTCCGCGAGGCGCAACAGCGCCTGCTGGCGCTGATGCTTGCCGACAAGCGCTATGACGACGCGCTGGCCTATTCACGCGGGCTGCAGAAAGCCGATCCCAACGATGTCAGCGGCTACCTCTTCGAAGCCCGCGTGCAGGCTGAATCCGGTCATAAGTCCGAATCGACGGCCGCCTGGCAACAGGCCTACAAGCGTTCCAGGACGGCGGCGGCGGCCATCGGATTGCACAGCGCCTACATGGCCGAAGGCCGCAAGGATGACGCCCAACGCGTGGCCAACGAGTGGATCGCAGCCAATCCGCGTGACGTGACGGTGCGCACCTACCTCGGCATGAGAGCCACCGACGACAAGCGCTATGCCGATGCGATGACGCAGTACCAGGCTGTCGTCGCGGTCGCGCCGAATTCGCCGGTCGTGCTCAACAACATGGCCTGGATCGCCAACCAGACCAACGATGCCCGCGCCGTGGAGTACGCCGAAAAGGCACTCGCTGCGGCGCCGAATGCTCCCGAAGTGATGGAGACCGCCGGCAGCGTGTTCGTTGCGCACGGCCAGGAAAAGCGGGGGCTCGAATTGCTGCGCCAGGCCGTCGCGCTGGCGCCCAAGGCGGCGGACATCCGCCTGGGATATGCGCGCGCGCTGGCGCACACCGGCGACAAGAGCGCAGCCAGGAAGGAGTTGCAGGCTGCCACCGATTCAGTGCCTGACGGCAACGTCGCCCTCAGAACCGAAATCGATGCTTTCGCGAAAACGCTTTGAACACCTACCACGACGAACCCGGCGCCATTGAATGCGCCAGCAGAGAAGGGAAGTTGGCATGACAACCATCGCCGTTATCGGGCTGGGCTACGTAGGCCTGCCGCTCGCCGTGGAATTCGGCAAAAAACACCCGACCATCGGTTTCGATCTGTCGGCGACAAAGGTCGCGTCGTACCAGGACTTCATCGATCCCACGGGCGAAGTGTCGTCGCAGGATCTGCGCGCGGCCACGCAGTTGTCGTGCACCTGTGATCCGACCGCGTTGCGCGCTGCGGACTTCATCATCGTCGCAGTGCCCACACCGGTCGATGAGGCGCACCAGCCGGACCTGACGCCGCTGGTGAGCGCGTCGCAGTCGGTGGGGCGCAACCTCAAGCGAGGCGCCATCGTGGTGTTCGAATCGACGGTATATCCGGGTGCGACCGAAGAGGTGTGCATCCCCATCATCGAACGCGAGTCCGGCATGCGCTGGAAGGAAGGCTTCTTCGCAGGCTACAGCCCCGAGCGCATCAATCCGGGTGACAAGGAGCGCACCGTCACCCGCATCACCAAGGTGGTGTCCGGCGACACGCCGGCCACACTGGAAAAGGTGGCCGAGGTGTATGGCTCGGTCATCACGGCGGGCGTCTTCAAGGCCAGCAGCATCAAGGTCGCCGAAGCCGCCAAGGTGATCGAGAACACCCAGCGCGACCTGAACATTGCCCTGATGAACGAACTGGCGGTGATCTTCCACAAGCTGAACATCGACACACTGGAGGTGTTGCAGGCGGCCGGTACGAAGTGGAATTTCCTCCCGTTCCGTCCGGGCCTGGTTGGCGGTCACTGCATCGGCGTCGATCCGTACTACCTGACCCACAAGGCCGAGATGCTCGGCTACACGCCACAGGTGATCCTGGCCGGCCGGCGCATCAACGACGGCATGGGCAAGTACGTGGCCGAGCAGACCATCAAGCAGATGATCGCGGCGGACCAGCCGGTGAAGGGCGCACGCGTGATCGTGCTGGGCATGACCTTCAAGGAAAACTGCCCGGACATCCGCAACAGCAAGGTCATCGACGTGGTGCGCGAACTGCAAAGCTATGGCGTCGACGTCCGCGTGCATGACCCGATTGCGGTGTCCGCCGAGTGCGAGCACGAGTACGGCGTGGCGCTGACCAAGTGGGACGAGTTGCCCACCGCCGGCGCCATCGTCGCCGCCGTGTCGCACCACGCGTATCGCGAAATGGGCTTGCCGAAAATCCTGGAGAAACTGACGCGCGGCGGCGTATTCGTCGACGTGAAGAGTTCGTACGACGAGGCTGCGCTGACGCAGTCCGGCGCGGTGCCCTGGCGCCTGTAGTTGCCCCGGAGGCCGACATGCGCCCCGCCGCCCATTCGCGCATTTCCTGGCCAGCGCTCATCGCCCCGGCGGCGTTGTGGTGGGTGGTGCCCTGTTCGGCGCAGACGTCGACCCTGTCGCCGGGCGTGCAGCAGCAACTGGCGTTGAGCCTGGTGTCGCAGGCGGCCGCTTTCGAATACGGCGAAGGCGCGCCGCGCGATCCGGCACGCGCGGTCGAACTGTATTGCGAAGCTGCGCGCTACGGGTCGAGCGAGGCGCAATACAGTCTGGGCTGGATGTATGCCAATGGCCGTGGCGTGCCGCGCGATGAAGCGGTGGCCGCAACGCTGTTCGGCATGGCGGCGAGCCAGGGGCACCAGGGCGCCATCACGGCGTTGACGCATCTGCCGCCGCCCGGCGACAGCAAGCCCGATTGTCTGTCGGCCAAGGCCAGACCGCCGGGTGCTGTGTCGCTTTCGGCGGACAACGCGGCACTGTTCGCCGATACCGATGATCTGGATGCCTACGTGGCAGGCCTGCCGCGCGACAAGCAGCGCATTGCCGAGCTGGTGCGCGGGCTGGCGCCGCAATACAAGATCAATCCGCGTCTGGCGCTTGCCGTGGCCGTGGCGGAATCGAACCTGAACCTCATGGCGCGCTCGGACAAGGGGGCGCAGGGCATCATGCAGTTGATGCCCGATACCGCCACGCGCTTCGGGGTGCGCAAGATCTACGATCCGGGGCAGAACATCCGTGGCGGACTTTCATATCTGCGCTGGCTGTTGTCGTACTACCGGGGCGACGTGTTGCTGACCGTTGCTGCCTACAATGCCGGAGAAGGCGCGGTCGACCGGTTCAAGGGCATTCCGCCGTTCATGGAGACCGTGCTGTACGTCAAGCGCATCACGTCCTTCTTCAAGCCGTCCTCGCATCCGTTCGACGCCGCGCTGGCGACACCGTCGCCCATTGCGCTGGCTATCGGCGAGCCCTGAATCGCCCGGCGTGCGCGTGCTTTTTTCACGCGCTGCGCGCGATCCCTCTATATGTATACAGACAGGAGTCCGCATGACTGCCATTGTCCACCTCGCCCGTCGCCGTATGCTGCTCGCCGCGCTGTCCTTGCCGCTGCTCTGTGGCGCCGCAGTCGCGGCCGATCTGCCGACGAGCGTGGCGCGCATGCGTGCGTCCATCGTTGCCGTGGGCACTGTGCAACCGGGGCGCAATCCACAGTTCCGCGTACTCGGTACAGGCTTCGCGGTGGGCGACGGCACGCTGGTGGCGACCAACTTCCACGTGGTGCCCGAATTGCTCGATACCAACCGGTTAGAGACGCTCGCGATTGCGATCCCCGTGGCGGGCGCAACCGTCGCCGCGGTGCGCGAGGTGAGCAAAGTGTCGTCCGATCCGGCTCATGACCTCGTGCTGCTCAAGCTCGCTGGTGGAGCGCCACTGCCCGCACTGAAGATCGGTGACAGCGCAGCGGTGCACGAGGGCGACGCGATCGCTTTTACGGGCTTTCCGATGGGCGATGTGCTGGGGCTCTTTCCTGTGACGCATCGTGGCATCGTGTCGGCCGTCGCGCCCATCGGCATTCCTGTCACGCGCGCGCGCGATCTCGATGCACGCACGGTGCGCCAATTGTCGGCGGGCCCGTTCGACATTTTCCAGCTCGACGCGACGGCATACCCTGGACATAGCGGAAGCCCGATGTTCGAACCCGAAACGGGTGAGGTGGTCGGCATCCTGAACATGGTGTTCATCAAGGGCACGCGAGAAAGTGCACTCAGCCAGCCGTCGGGCATCAGTTATGCTGTCCCGGCGAAGTATCTTCAGGACCTGATCAAAGCCGCCCGGACCTCATCACCGTGAATGCGCACACTGCCCAACGCATCCTTCCCGTCGCCGACATCCGCCGTATCGAAGCCGCCCAAGGCGTAAATGCTTCTCCCCCGCTCATGGAGCGTGCCGGGCTGGCGGCAGCGCGGTGCGCGCTGGCGCTTTTCGGTGAGCGTGAAGGTGTCGTGCTGGTGGTGGCCGGGCCGGGCAACAACGGTGGCGATGGTTATGTGGTGGCGCGTTTGCTGCGCGAAGCCGGGCGCGAAGTGGTGGTCGCCAGTATGGCCGACCCTGATCGCCTGCCGCCGGATGCGGCTGCCGCTTACGGCGCATGGATGGCAGCAGGCGGCAGCGTCGTCGATGACTTCGTCGGCGGCCAGTGGGCATTGGTGGTTGATGCGCTATTGGGGATCGGCGTCACGCGCCCCGTCGAAGGGCGGCTCGCGGAATGGATCGAGCGCATCAATGCTTTCTCGTGCCCGGTGTTGTCGCTCGACGTGCCTTCGGGCCTGGATGCCGATACCGGCGTCGTGTACGGCGTTGCAGTACGCGCAACGCATACGGCGACTTTCATTGCCGCCAAACCGGGACTGCTCACGCTCGATGGCCCGGACCATTGCGGCACGTGCAGCGTGCACGACCTCGAACTCGATCTGGACAAGGCCGGCGGCGGCCGGGTGATCCAGCCGGATTCGTTCGCAGCCTGGCTCAAGCCGCGAGCGCGCAATTCGCACAAGGGCACGCATGGCGAAGCCGGCATCGTCGGCGGCGCCGCCGGCATGGCTGGCGCAGCCTTGCTGGCTGGTCGCGCGGCCTTGCGATTGGGGGCGGGGCGCGTGTATGTCGGTATGCTCGATGCGCAAGTGCTGAGTGTCGATGTGCTCCAGCCGGAGCTGATGCTGCGGCCGGCGGGCGACGTGCCTCAACTGGCCAGTGCGCTGCTGGTCGGCTGTGGGCTGGGGCAGAGCGAGGCGGCGCTGCAGATCATGCGGCGGGCGCTGGCCTTCGACGGCCCGCTGATCATCGATGCCGACGGCCTGAATTTGCTGGGGGCGCAGCCGGCGTTGGTCACGTTGCTCCAGGCTCGGCGACGGCCGACGGTGTTGACGCCGCATCCGGCCGAAGCGGGACGCCTGTTGCGACGTGATACGCATGCCGTGCAGGCGAGTCGTATCGCCGCTGCGGTGGAGATCGCGCAGAGCTTGCGCGCGCACGTGGTGCTCAAGGGGTGCGGCAGCATCGTCGCCACGCCGCAAGGGGGCTGGTCCATCAACACCAGCGGTCATGCCGGACTGGCGACGGCGGGTACGGGAGATGTGCTGGCCGGCTTTATCGTGGCCCTGTTGGCGCAGGGCTGGCCGGCGGAGGCCGCATTGCCCGCTGCGGTCCATCTGCATGGCGCCGCCGCGGACTTGTTGTTGAAAGAGGGCGTCGGACCGATCGGCCTGACAGCGGGAGAACTGGCCGACGCCGGCCGTCGCCTGCTCAATGCGTGGATCGCGGCGCGGGCGGTCTGAGGCATCTCGTCCAGCGCGCGTCGGCCGACATCAACCGATGTCTGGTCCGATGTGCATGAATGGGTTGTGGGCGACTTCCCAAAGGTGACCGTCGAGGTCGGCAAAGTAGCCCGAGTAACCGCCCCAGAACACTTTCTGCCCGGGTTTGATGAGTTTTGCGCCGGCAGCAACTGCCTGCGCGAGAACGGCGTCGACTTCTTCCGGGCTGCCGACATTGTGCGCCAGGGTGATGCCGCGGAAGCCGGAGCCGTCGGCCGCGACCTGTGCGTCGCGCGCCAGTTCGTCCCAAGGGAAGAGCGACAGCCATGCGCCGGCCAGCTCGAAGAAAGCCACGCCTTCCGAGTCCACCGGGTGGCGTGGCAGGCCCAGACCCTCCTGATAGAAGCGCGTGGCACGTTCGAGATCGGCGACGCCGAGGGTGATCATGCTGACGACGGGTTTCATTGAAGGCCTCCGGCGAGTGAGCGATGGCAGATTATCCGCCACAACCACAGGCGCAGCACGAAGAGCGCTGGCGTCCCATCCACTTGTACAGCCCCGGCGTGTCGCTGGCGTCGTGATCGGCCGTCCAGGCACCGAAGAACTGCGAGTAGTCGCGGGCGAAGACGAAGCTCGCCTTGCCATCGCCGTACTTGTCCTTCCAGATGCACTGGAGTTGGCGTTCGCCTACGGCGCGGCATTGGGTGAGCGTACCCGGCGTCGGTTCGTCTTCGTCTTCTTCCTGCGCCGAGTAGCTGCCCGTCATGGAGCCGTCGTCCGATTGGGTGAAGCGCGTGATAGCCGGGACCAGGGTGCCGCCGCTTTCGATGTAGCCGCGATAGGGGCGGGCGGTAAGACGATCGTCGGTGCTCTGCGGCGTTAGCGTCTGGCAGGCGGAAAGAAGAAGGGCGCCGAAAAGGAGGGCGATACGTTTCATGATGGAGCCTGCGCAAAAGGAATGATGCTAGGCGGCTGCCAGAGTACGCGCTTTGCGGCAGTCGTCTCGTGATTGTGGGAGTTTTCTGATCGATGGGCGGCGCGGTGGCGATCGGGCGCGGCACATGCGGGCGACGCGAGGCATAATCGCGTTATCCCATCGAGCGGCGTTGCCAACATGTCCCTCGCATTGACCGAATCACATGGGTGGCTCCCCGGCGCACATCGCGTCGATTCGCCGAATTTCGATGCGCGCCCGGATGGCGTCGAACCCAGCCTCATCGTTATCCATGCCATCAGTCTGCCGCCCGATCAGTTCGGCGGCCCCGGCATCGAACAGTTGTTCACCAACCGGCTCAATCCGGCCGAGCATCCCTATTACGAAGGCATCCATCAGTTGCGCGTGTCGGCGCATTTCGTCATCCGGCGCGATGGCGCCCTGGTGCAGTTCGTGTCGACCGCCGAACGCGCGTGGCATGCGGGGGTGTCGACCTGGCAAGGGCGCGAGCGCTGCAATGACTTTTCCATCGGCATCGAGCTGGAAGGCTGCGACACGCTGCCATTCACGGCCGCTCAATATGAAGCGCTGGCCGGACTCGTGGCCCGCTTGCGCCTGGCGCATCCATCGCTGATCGACATCGCCGGACACAGCGACATCGCACCTGGGCGCAAGACCGACCCCGGACCGTGTTTTGAATGGCAACGATTCCGTGCGTTGCTGGCCGTGCGAGAGGAACTGCTCAGTCGTTACGCGGGTGTCTAGGTGTAAATCCGATCGTTGATTTCGCGGCGCAGCATCGACGGCCGTGATCCAAAGCTATCCACAACGGGCGTGCCGCTTCGGCCGCCCCGTTTTTTTTGTCGACTTCCCTCAATCTCGCTTGGTGGCTGGGCGGGCAAGTCATCCCGCCTGTAGATAAGTCCGTGGATAAGAAGTGAAGAACATTTCATTCTTGTCAGAACGAGCGAGCGTCACTAGAATTAGTTGCATATCGGCCTTCGGCTACTACATCTAGTAGCTCAAGGCACAAAACACAGTCAGCTAGCAAGCGTCTTGACGGGCCATTCGGATGCGCATCCGCATGGCCCGTCGAGCGTCTTAGATCCCGAGGAGAGTATTCATGCAGCTTGCGACCAACCCTGCCACCACGTCGAATCACGTGGTCGAAGGCAGCACCCCGACCACGGCCGGCGGGAGTTCCGAATACGCCGACTACAAGATCCTTCGCCGCAACGGTTCGGTGGTTCCGTTCGAGCCGAACAAGATTGCGGTGGCGATGACCAAGGCGTTCCTGGCGGTCGAAGGCTCGCACGGTGCCGTGTCGGCGCGCGTGCGCGACGTGGTCGCTCAACTGACCGACGCAGTGGTCAAGGCGCTGGTGCGTCGCCAGCCCGCTGGCGGCACCTTCCATATTGAAGACGTGCAGGACCAGGTCGAGCTGGCGCTGATGCGTTCGGGCGAACACGACGTGGCCCGCGCCTATGTGCTGTACCGCGAGAAGCGTTCGGCCGAGCGTGCACGCGTGGCCTCGCAGGTGGGGCAGGTTTCGCTCAACGTGGTCGATAACGGCGTGCGTCGTCCGCTCGACATGGTGGCGCTCCATGCGCTGGTCGAGTCGGCCTGCATCGGCCTGGGTGACCACGTCAGCCCGGCGGCGATCCTGGAATCCGCCCTGCGCAATCTGTACGACGGCGTGCCGATCGACGAAGTGCGTCGCGCGCTGATCCTGGCTGCCCGCACGCTCATCGAGAAGGACCCGGACTACAACTACGTCACGGCGCGTCTGCAACTGCACGTGATCCGCCTGGAGGTACTGGGCGAGGAAGTCGCACAGGGCGCGATGGAGACCCGTTACGCCGAGTACTTCCCCAAGTACGTCAAGCTGGGTATCGAGGCGGAACTGCTCGACCCGCGTCTGGCCGAATACGATCTGGCCCGCCTGGCGTCGGCCATCGATTACTCGCGCGACCTGCAGTTCGGCTACCTCGGCCTGCAGACGTTGTATGACCGTTACTTCCTGCACATCGAAGAGCGCCGCATCGAACTGCCGCAGGTGTTTTTCATGCGCGTGGCGATGGGCCTTGCGCTGGGCGAGAAGGATCGCGAAGCGCGCGCCATCGAGTTCTACACGGTGCTGTCGAAGTTCGACTTCATGAGCTCGACGCCGACGCTGTTCAACGCCGGCACGCTGCACTCGCAACTGTCGTCGTGCTACCTGACGACGGTCGACGACGATCTCGACGGGATCTACCAGGCGATCAAGGAAAACGCGCTGCTGCAGAAGTTTGCCGGTGGCCTGGGCAACGACTGGACGCCGGTGCGCGCGCTGGGTTCGCGCATCAAGGGCACCAACGGCAAGAGCCAGGGGGTGATCCCGTTCCTGAAGGTGGTCAACGACACCGCCGTGGCGGTCAACCAGGGCGGCAAGCGCAAGGGCGCGGTGTGTGCGTACCTCGAGACGTGGCACCTGGACATCGAGGAGTTCCTCGACCTGCGCAAGAACACCGGTGACGAGCGCCGTCGTACCCACGACATGAACACGGCGAACTGGATTCCCGACCTGTTCATGAAGCGCGTGATGGAAGCGCGCGACTGGACGCTGTTCTCGCCGTCCGACGTGCCTGATCTGCACGACAAGTGGGGCAAGGAATTCGAGGCGGCCTACGTCGAATACGAACGCCGCGCCGACGCCGGCGAGATCAAGCTCTTCCGTCGCGTGCCGGCGCTGTCGCTGTGGCGCAAGATGCTGACGATGCTGTTCGAAACGGGTCATCCGTGGATCACCTTCAAGGACCCGTGCAACATCCGTTCGCCGCAGTCGCACGTTGGCGTGGTCCACAGCTCCAACCTGTGTACCGAGATCACGCTGAACACTTCGGACACCGAAATCGCCGTGTGCAACCTCGGCTCGGTGAACCTGATTGCCCACCTCAAGGACGAGGGCGGCAAGAAGGTGCTGGACCACGGCAAGCTGCGCAGCACCATCCGCATCGCCATGCGCATGCTGGATAACGTGGTCGACATCAATTACTACGCCGTCGACAAGGCGCGTAACTCCAACCTGCGCCACCGCCCGGTCGGCATGGGCATCATGGGGTTCCAGGACTGCCTGCACGCCCAGCGCATTCCCTACGCTTCGCAAGAGGCGGTGGAGTTCGCCGATCGTTCGATGGAAGCCGTCTGCTACTACGCCTACTGGGCGTCTACCGAGCTGGCCGAAGAACGTGGTCGCTACAGTTCCTTCGAAGGTTCGCTGTGGGATCGCGGCATCCTGCCTCTGGATTCGCTCGAACTGCTGGCGCAGGAGCGCGGCGGTTACGTCGAAGTCGACCGTTCCTCGACGATGGACTGGGACGCGCTGCGCAGCCGGATCAAGCAGGTCGGCATGCGTAACTCCAACTGCGTGGCGATTGCGCCGACGGCGACGATCTCCAACATTGTCGGTGTGGATGCCTGTATCGAGCCGACCTTCCAGAACCTGTTCGTGAAGTCCAACCTGTCGGGCGAGTTCACCGTCACCAACGAGAACCTCGTGCGCGACCTGAAGAAGCTCGGCCTGTGGGACGAGGTGATGGTCGCTGACCTGAAGTACTTCGACGGTTCGCTGGCCCGCATCGACCGCGTGCCGGAAGACCTGCGTCGCCTCTACGCCACCGCGTTCGAGATCGAACCGAAGTGGCTCGTGGAGTGCGCATCGCGTCGCTCGAAGTGGATCGACCAGGCGCAGTCGCTGAACATCTACATGGCCGGCGCCTCCGGTCGCAAGCTCGACGACACCTACAAGCTGGCATGGCTGCGCGGCCTGAAGACGACGTACTACCTGCGCGCGCTGTCGGCCACCGCTGCTGAGAAGTCGACCGGTCGCGGCGGCGAACTCAACGCCGTGCCGGTCTCTGGCGGTGTCTCTGCCGCAGCCTCAAGTGCAGCAGCCACGCCGAGCAACGCCGAGCTCTCTGAACCGGCGAAGTTCTGTTCCATTGACAACCCCGACTGCGAAGCCTGCCAGTAGGCAGGCGTAGCAGTCGGGGTTGCGGCGAAGCCACAACCCAACGCCGTCTCTGTCGAGAGACGGCGTACGAGCGAAGCGAGCTGCGAAGCTCTCCGCGGTAAGCAGCGGTAACGATCGGAGGGGGCGAAGCCACAACCTAACGCCGTCTCTGTCGAGAGACGGCGTACGAGCGAAGCGAGCTGCGAAGCTCTCCGCGGTAAGCAGCGGTAACGATCGGAGGGGGCGAAGCCACAACCTAACGCCGTCTCTGTCGAGAGACGGCGTACGAGCGAAGCGAGCTGCGAAGCCTGTCGGTGAGGCCGGTCAGGTCGCGGGAGT
>NZ_JBGVSA010000014.1:0-117054 GCF_041807905.1 Uliginosibacterium sp. sgz301328 | reverse complement strand
AGGTGACCTGCGGGGACAAGGTGTTCCTGCTGGGCGAGAACGAATCGACCTACATCCCGCTGGGCCACACGCACCGCTTGGCCAACCCCGGCAAGGTGCCGCTGGAGATCATCGAAGTGCAGTCCGGCTCGTATCTGGGTGAGGACGATATCGTGCGCTTCGAAGATACCTACGGCCGCACGGGCTGACGAAGGAGCGATGTTATGAGCGTGCAGCTCGGGCAGGCCCGCAATGTTCTGGGAGGCGCGTTGATGGCGTGCAGTTATGCGCCATTGACGGGCTTCTTCCGTACCGGATGTTGCGAGACGGACGGCAATGACCTCGGCCAGCACGTGATCTGTGCGCGCATGACGGAAGCTTTTCTGGCGTACAGCCGGGAACAAGGCAACGATCTGAGCACGCCGAGGCCGGAGTTGCGCTTTGCGGGGCTCAGGGCGGGCGATCGCTGGTGCCTGTGTGCGGCGCGCTGGCTGGAGGCCTGGCAGGCGGGCGTGGCGCCGCCAGTCGTGCTGACGGCCACGAACGAGTCGGTGCTGGAGATCGTTCCGCTGGAGTTGCTCGAAGCCCACGCCGCCGCCGGCTCCTGAGAGCCGGACGCGGTCTATGCGTGGAAGACGCTGGGGCCTTGCTGCGTGGCCTGATGCTGTTCGAGCCGCGCCGTGATCGCCGCTGCGGGAAGCGGTTTGCCGAAATAGAAGCCCTGCATTTCGTCGCAACCCATGGCGCGCAGCGCGTACACCTGCTGTTCGGTTTCGACGCCTTCAGCGATCACGTGCAGGCCGAAACCATGCGCCACGCCGGCGATGGCGGAGACGATCGGGTGGCGGTTGTTGCCGCCGTCCAGTTCCCGTACGAAGCTGCGATCGATCTTCAGACTGGTGACGGGCAGCTTCTGGAGATACGCCAGCGACGAGAAACCCGTGCCAAAGTCATCGATCGAGACACCATAGCCCTGCTTTCGCAGCTGGCGCACCTTGCGCGCGACACCCTCCGTGTCGCGCAGCAGTGAGCTTTCGGTGATTTCGATGTCCAGCGAGCTGGGCGGCAGCGAGTGACGCTGCGTGGTGTTGCAGACGTCGTCGACGATGTTGTCGCGATCGAAGTCGCGCGGCGACAGATTCACCGCCAGTTGCAGTTGTTCGTACCCCATGTCCCGCCAGCGCGCCATCTGCGCGCAGGCTTCGTTCAGCACCCATTCGCTGATCGGTCCGATGAGGCCGCTTTCCTCCGCGATGTCGATGAACTCGCTCGGCGGAATCAGGCCGCGTTGCGGGTGACGCCAGCGCACCAGCGCTTCGACGCCCACCATGCGGCGCCGGCTCAGGCTGTACTTGGGCTGGTATTCGAGCTCCAGTTCGCCCTGTTCCACCGCGCGCGCCAGTTCGCGTTCCAGCGTGACGCGTTCCATGTGCTCGACGTTCATTTCCGCCGAGAAGAAGCAGGCGCTGTTGCGACCGCGCGATTTGACTTTGTACATCGCAATGTCGGCGTGTTGCGTCAGCGCCTCCGCGCTGTTGCCATCGCGCGGATAGAGCGCGATGCCGATGCTGACCGTCGCACGGAATTCCGTATGCGCCACAGGGAAGGGCTCGCGTAGTTCCTGCAGGATCTTGCTGGCGATCGTCGCCGCGTCTTCCGGCGAAGACAGATCGGGCAGCAGGGCGGTGAATTCGTCGCCGCCCTGGCGGGCCAGCGTGTCACCGCGCCGCAGGCAGTTTTTCAGGCGTGCCGCGATGGCGCGCAGCAGCTTGTCGCCTTCGGTGTGGCCAAAGCTGTCGTTGACGAGCTTGAAGCGGTCGAGGTCGATGAACATCACCCCCAGCGTGGCGCCGCGTCGCTGCGCCTGCGCCATGGCCAGTTCAAGGCGATCCTGGAACAGCGCGCGGTTGGGCAGTTGCGTGAGCTGGTCGTGATAGGCCTGGTAGGCGACCAGCTCCTCGGCGTGCTTGCGATCCGAGATGTCGCGCGCTACGCCATAGGTGCCCAGAAAACGCGGCTGCAGTACGTTGCCGTCCTTGTTGTGCGAATACATGCCCATGGCATTGAGCATCACGGTGATGTAGGGCGTCCCGTGTTCGTGTCCGCCATCGGTAACCGGGTGGCGGCGCAGCCGGACTTCGACGTTGGCCGCCGCGCGCGCGCCGGTGCGGCGTTCGCGGAAGGCATCGCGGCTCTGGCGATGTTCCTCCGGCCACAACAACTTGTCGTAATGCTGGCCGATCAGATCGTCGCGGCGAAAGCCCAGCAGTGACTCCACACGCAGGTTCACGTAAGCAAAGCGCCCTTCCGGCGTGAGCGTGTAGATCAGATCCGGCGAGTGTTCGATGAGATGACGGTGCAGCCGGCCCGATTCCTCCAACTGGTGGCGCATGCGTTCGTTGGCGCGCTCCAGCTCGGTCTTGCGCATCGCGTTATCCACCGCGCGACGCATCTGGTCGGGGTGATAAGGCTTTTGGAGGTAATCATGCGCACCGCGGCGCAGGCCGCCGATGGCCGCGTCGGGCGAGACTTCGCCGCTGACGATGATGACGGTCTCGCTGCGCTCGGCATCGCACAGCCACTCCATGACGGTCAGCCCCGTGGCGTCCGGCAGGCGGTAATCAAGCAGGATGAGATCGAAGGTCTGCGCTTTGAGCGTGGCGATGGCTTCGCCCACGGTGCGCGCATGCTCGAAGCTGCGGTGGGGATGGGCAAGCAGTTCGATGAGGCTTTGCGCCAGCAGCGGATCGTCCTCCACCACCAGCAGGCGGGCCGTGCCAGTCGATGCGGCCGGAAGCGCCGGCTCCCCGAACAACTGTTCCAGTTCTGGAATGGCCATCACGGCAAACGGGACAGTGTCCGGACGCAATCGATCCATGGGCGAGTCTGAGGCCTCAAGTCGAGCTTCTGCCATGTTCGCCGCATTCCTAGGTTTCTGCAACTTTTTGTCCATTTGGTGTCGGATTTTTCCGAAAATGGCCCTTTGTGCGCCTAAATCGCCAGGGGCAACAGGATCGAAAAGGTCGTTCCAGCGCCCTCGCGCGAGCGGCACAACAAATGGCCGCCTGCCTGTTGGACCAGTTCGCGACTGACCGCCAGGCCAACGCCCGAATGCGGAGCGGTCTTGCTGGTCGCATGGGGCAGTTCCAGGCGATCGTCCTTGGTGCGAGGCAGGCCCGGGCCGTCGTCCTTCACGCGAATTTCCACCCACGGCCGGTCGTCGAAGTTGAGGTCGCAACTGCTCGACACCCGTACCGAGCCGCCATGCTCGCCGATGGCTTCGGCAGCATTCAGGAGCAGGTTGAGGATCACCTGCCGCAGTGCATCGGCTTCCACGCCCACTGCTGGCAAGTCCGGAGCCAGTTGCATCTGCAGGGCGATGTTGCGGCGTGAGAAGAGGCTCTCTTCGTACAGCATGCGCAGGTCTTGCAGGATTTCGTTGACGCGCGTTGCGCCCGGGATCTCGCGCGCGGGCGCCGGTTGGCCGAGCGTCTTGACCAGTCGTTGGGCGCGGCCGATCTCGGCCTGCATCAGGGCCAACTGACGGGCCAGTTCCGGCGCCGCGGAGCCTTGTTCGCGCTGGATGACTGAAAGGTAGTTGCCGAGCACCGACAGCGGATTGCTGACCTCGTGGGCGACCTTCCTCGCGGCTTGTTGCTCCGCGTGGCGAGCGGATTCGCGCGCGGTGCGGATGGCCAGTTTCTGGATGCGTGCGCGTTCGTGCGCCCCTAGCGCATTGCCAACGATGGTGCGCAGCAATTGCAGATCGTTGGCATCTTCGCGGACATCGCCCGCGTGGGCGAATACCGCCACGCCGGCTGCCACGCCGGCATGCCAGGGTATGAACTCCAGTCGTGTCGCGCCAAGCTGGCGTGCCAGCAGCCAATCGGCGCCGGCGCCTGCGAAGTCCGGCGCAACGACGATGCGCTGCCCGCTGTCGGCGGCACGCATGCCGCTGCTGTCATCCGAACGCGGAACGCCATTGACCGGCGACGGCGAAACGGACAGGTCGGACACCAGCATCAGGCTCGAGTCCTCCCCCTGGCGCATGACCCAGGGGGCTCCACGGCCGCACAGCAGTGTGCACGCGATGCCGAGTCGTTCGCGTCGCGTGGTGTCCGTCACCTCGCTGAACGCCGCCCGGATCATCCCCTGGGCGCTGGTCATGGCGAGTTCGAAAGCCACTGCGCCCGGCGCAGGCAGCGTGATGGTGCCGCCATCGTCGAAAGCGCCCAGCGCATCGCGCGCCTGTTCGTGCGTGATCGCCAGCAGGCGTGAGGCGAACTCCACGCCGGCAACATTCCCTGCGGCGGCCTCGACGGCCGCGCGTAGCACGCGGGGCAGTCCGGGCATGCCGCGCATGAAGGCTTCGGGCGCATGGTGGAGTTCGATCGCTTCCGGCAACAGGGGAATGGCCGAAGCCGTTCGGGCCAGCGCTGCACCGACCGCGGCGTGATGCTCGCCGTATTGCCGCTGTTCACCCGCGACCAGCGTCGTTTCGCGCGCGTCGGTCACCGGGCCGGGATAGCCCGCGTGGCGCGCCGCCAGCACGAATTGACCCAGGTTATGCCACAGCCCCGCGAGATAGGCATGGTCCGGATCCGCCAACCCTGATCGCTGGGCCAGCGCGCGCGCGACGCGGGCAACGCCGCGCGTGTGCTGATTGAAGCCCGCGTACTGTGCGAGCCGGGCGGGGCTCAGGTCATCCAGCGTCGCGGTGGACAGCATCGCCCAGGCCGCGAGCAGGTCACGTCCGGCGCGCTGGCACGCGTTGCGCAATGCCGTCAGCGGAGGTTCGTCGCTGGCCCCGCAAGCGGCCAGCAGATGCACCGACAGCCACGGGCTTTCCAGTAGCGTGGTGGCCAGCGCGGATTCGTCCGGCAGCCCGTTCAGGTCACTCAGCAGGCGCAATCCGTCGGCCGCGCAGATGCCTGCCGGCCAAAGGCGCGAATCCAGCGGAGAGGCGAACGGTCGGGCGAGCACGATGAATGGCCTGGGGACGGTAGCGCGTCATTCTAGGAGCGCGGTCAGGAGTCAGCCGTGACACCCGCCACACTCACAATTCTTGTAAAAACACCTTAAGTAATCCCAGTTACGGCGCCGCCCCGGCCAACTTTAACGAAAATGCCAAAAACGACAGATTTCCGATGTGACGGTGTCAACGCAGAATGCGGCTCGGACGAGCCCGCTGGAGGGTGCGGAGGGGGGCCGGCGCTGCCAATCGTCGTGGCGGGGAGGTTCGCGAAGGAAGAAGGGCGCCCTGCGGCGCCCCGTTTGCCCGTTCCGGTTGGCGTCCGGCGATGGAGTGCTCAGCCGAAGTTGAGTCCGTCGGCAAAACCGACCGCCCGTACCAGTGCGGACGCCACATCGGAGGGCGGAATGCCCAGGGTTTCGCATTGATGGCGCAGCGCGTCGGGCAGGAAGGTCTCGGTGGCGCGCGCCAGATTGAGCAGCGGCGCGTAGGAGCCTTCGTTGTGGAGCAGGGCGTCGGTGATCGATGCCGGCAACGCCATGTGTTCGAGGATGGCGTCGAGCGAAGTGTTCAACAGCACGTCCAGCAACGAGAAAGCGCCGGTGATGAACAGATTGTCCAGCTCGCTCTTGTCGAACATCTGCGCCCCGAGCAACTCCATCAGGCGGCCACGCGCAATGGCGGCCTGCATGACCGCAGGCGCGCCGGGGTCGCGGCTGGCCGACACCAGTAACAGCGACAGCCATTTGTTGAGCTTGTCCATGCCGAGGATCGTCACGGCGTGACGGAAGGACTGCACTTCCACCATCAGCCCGAAACCGGCCGAGTTGATGTAGCGGAGCAGCTTGTACGACAGTGTCACGTCCTGCTTGAGGGCGGCCTCGATCTCGGCGATGTCGGCGTTCTGGCGGACCAGATTGAGCAGCCGCACGATCTGTGCGTGCGATGCCTCGAGCTTGGCCGCGGCGTTCGTGCCGCGCAGGAAGAACATCCCGGCGGCTCCGGCATAGCCTGCGGCCACGGCCGGCGCAAACGAAGTCAGATCGCCCAGCCCCCACGCAAGCACCAGCCCCGGCGCGCCTGCGGGCGACGCGACCCGGCGTGCATCGGCCAGGCTGAATCGGCAATCCACGCCCTCTGGCCATTGCACGCCCGGTTGGTACCAGGCCAGCCCCAGCGGTACGCCCGTCGCATTCAACTGCGCGAGGAGTTCCTGGGTGTGCGGGTGCTGCAGGGTCTGCGCAGGGATTTCCACCATGGTGTTGGGCGGAACCTGCCAGCCCAGCAGTTCGGGCGTGGGGACCAGTTTGCCCAGGCTGAGGAACACCATGTGTTCGCTGGGCCAGACTTCTGACAGGGAATTCAGCGCCGCCGTCGCCTCCGCCATGTTGGGGGCATGCACGATCAAGCGGTTGGCGGTAATGGCGCGCTGCTTGTTGACGACGGGTTCGCGGGTGATCAGTACACCTTGCTGCATCGGGGCCTCATTCGCTGCGGTCATGTCGGCCCCGTTGCCGCGCCGGTCACGGTCCGCGGACCGTGGCGCAGCGCACATCAGGGCGCTTCAACTGTTGTTATCGGCAGCAAATGTAAAAGCATCAGCGAAAAATTCGCCGTCCGGCAGGCCGCGCTCGGTCTCGAAATCCCGACGAGCGGCGTCGATCATCGCCGGCGAGCCGCAGGCATACACCTGATAGCCCGTCATATCGGCGATATCGTCCATCGCTGCGCGGTGCGCAAAACCCGTGCGGCCGTCCCAACCGTCCGGGACGTCATCGGAGATCACCGGGATGTAGCGGAAATTCGGCAGCGCCTCCATCCATTGTTCGGCGAGCTCATGCTGATACAGGCCGGCGCGGTCGCGTGACCCCCAGTACAGCACGGCAGGGCGTTTGTTGCCGGCGTGGATCATGTCCTCGACGATGCTCTTGATCGGTGCGAAGCCCGTGCCGCCCGCCAGGAAGATGATCGGTCTGTCCGAATCGCGCAGGTAGAAGCCGCCGAGTGGACCTTCGAAGCGCATGATGTCGCGCTCCTTCATATTGCTGAATACATGCTCGGTGAAGTGTCCGCCGGGAACGCGCCGGATGTGCACTTCCAGCGCTTCGGCCGTGTGCGGCGCATTGGCGATCGAAAAGCTGCGGCGCTTTCCATCCGCCAGCAGGAAGTCGATGTACTGCCCCGCGTAGAAGCGGAAAGTGTCATTGGCCGGCAGCTTGAGGGTGGCGACGATCACATCGTCGGCCGGGCGGGCGATGCTCTGCACGCGGCAGGGCAGCTTGCGCAGCGGGATATCGTGTGCGGAGCGCACGTCGCGGCATTCGACGGTCAGGTCCGAGCGGGCATGCGCGCAGCACAACAGGGCGATGCCGGCTTGGCGCTCGCTCTCCGGCAGCGTGGTCAGCGGCGACTTGCCGTGGTCGATCTGCCCGGACAACACCTTGGCCTTGCACGAGCCGCACGCGCCGTCGCGGCAGCCATAAGGCAGGATCAGTTCGGCATCGAGCGCGGATTGGAGGACGGTGGTGTCGGAGTTGGTCTCGAACTGGCGGTCGCTGGGCTTGAGCGTTACCTGGAAGGACATGAGCGAGAAACCTGGCGTGTGATAATCGTAAGAATGAACACCAAGAGGCGACTGCTGATCATCGGCGCGGGCGATGTAGCGCAGCGCGTGGCCCGACAACTGGGCGGGCGCTATCGCCTGTTCGCGCTGGTGCGGCAGGCCGAGTCCGCGCAAATCTGGCGAGCCTTGGGCGCCAGGCCGATCATCGGCGATCTCGATGCGACAGATTCACTGCGGCGCCTGGCGGGCGTGGCGGACATCGTCCTGCACTGCGCGCCACCCCCGGCAACCGGCAATGCCGACCCGCGCACACGACGGCTGCTGGCGGCTCTTGGCAGGGGGCAAAGTCTACCATGCGGCCTCATATACATCAGTACGACGGGCGTCTACGGCGACTGTCGCGGAGCGTTGATCGACGAGACCCGCCAGCCACACCCGACCACGCCCCGCGCGCGACGCCGCATCGCTGCCGAAAAATCCCTGCGCGCATTCGGCGCTCGCTGTGGCGTGCCGGTTGCCATCCTGCGCGCGCCCGGCATCTACGCTTCCGATCGACTGCCGCTCGATCGGCTGCGTCGCGCCGATCCTGTGCTCCGACAAGGCGAAGATGTCTTCACTAACCACATCCACGCCGAAGACCTGGCCGCCGCCGCCATCCGGGCCATCACACGAGCGGCGCCGGGCCGCGTCTACAACGCTGTCGACCACAGCGACATGCCGATGGGTGACTTCTACGATCTATTGGCGGACAGCTTCGCCCTGCCACGTCCTCCGCGCATGACGCGTCTTGAATGCGCTGCGCGGCTGGGGCCGGCGACACTGTCATTCATGAGCGAATCCCGCCGCATCGCCAATAACCGCCTCGTGCGCGAACTCGGTGTGCGGCTGCGCTATCCAAGCGTCGCCGACGGTATTCGTGCCGCGGTCGATGCACGATCAAAATCAAGATAAAGGAGCACTCACGCATGGCAACCCTGTACCCCTGGTTCAAGGCGATCCACGTTTTCTTCGTGGTGAGCTGGTTCGCGGGCCTGTTCTACTTGCCGCGCATTTTCGTGAACCTGGCGCAGGTGGAAGACACCAGCTCTGCCGAATACCTGCGCTTGCTCGGGATGTCGGTCAGACTCAAGCGCTTCATGCTGCCGCTGATGATCGGTACCTGGGTGTTTGGCCTGGCGATTGTCTTTTGGGGGCCGTTCCCGTGGGAATACTGGAAGACGCAGGGCTGGTTCCACGCCAAGCTGGCGTTGGTTGTGCTGCTGACGGGGTATGACGGCTATTGCAGCAGTCTGCTGAAAGCTTTCAAGCGTGGGTCGAACACCAGGAGCCATGTGTGGTTCAGGTGGTTCAACGAGGCTCCGGCGGTAGTGCTCATCGCGGTGGTGATATTGGTGATCGTGCGACCGTTCTGAGGATGAATGAAGTTTGGGCTCCTTCGTTGTCCGTGTTGTCGCGACTTGCGGGATGCGTTGATCGAGGGCGCCCGGCCAATGTCCAGCAGCCTAGGTCACGCCTGAACAACCCGCTATCAGGCGAGAATGCGCTTTTCCGCGCCCGCCATGAACCCGAACGGCCGCTCCACCAAAGCGACCGTTCTTGTCAACGCGACTAGCTCCGTGCCTGCCGTACCGTCTTCAGGTACCGGCATGTCTGCGGCTGCAGATCGATGGATTCCGTGGTGATCTGCACGGGGATCGCGGGGGAACCGATGCACTGGCACAACTGTTCGTGCAGGGATTCCATCAGGCGCTGTTTGTCTTCCTCGGGCAGCGTGGCCCGCTGTGCAAAGCGCAGGTGAATGAAGCCGCGTTCGATGGAGCCGTCGCCGATCAGGTAGTCGTTCAGCTTGATCGCGCGGCTCTTGAGTTCTTCTGGCTCGCAGAAGTGTTTATTGACCAGCGATTTATGCAGTTTGAACAGGGTCTGGCGGGGGTTGAACGCGTCGTGCAGGTTGTCGGTGTATTCCAGCATGAGGTGCGGCATGGCGTCGTCTCCTGTTTGTTATGACAACAGCGGCGGCGCGGAGCACCACCGGGGCCGGTGAGCGATCGGCTGACCGGTTTCCATGTTTCATACTAGACCGCGGACCACCTGCGGAATTTCGATTGGATCAGAAAAGACTGGCGGCGAACGGCCAGAAAACGAGCGGGTATTGAAGGAAAACGCCGCCCGCCAAGGATCTCGGCGAGCGGTGAATTTTGGTGTCGGCGCGGGGAATGCGCCGACGAGCTGGCTCAACGCTTGATGGCGCGATAACCGATGTCGTGCCGATACTGCGCGCCGTCGAAGCTCACCTTGGCGGCGACCTCGTAGGCGCGGGTCTGCGCTTCGCGCACCGAGTCCCCCAGCGCGGTGACGCACAGCACGCGGCCGCCCGAGGTGACGACCTTGCCATCGGCAAGCGAGGTGCCGGCGTGGAAGATGTGTGCGTCATCGGCCTTGAAGTCCAATCCGGAGATCACATCACCCTTGCGCGGATTTTCTGGATAGCCGGCAGCGGCCATCACTACGCCAAGTGCGACACGGCGGTCCCAGTCGGCTTCGGTCTGGTCCAGCTTGCCTTCCAGCGCGGCTTCGACCAGATCCACCAGATCGCTCTTCAGGCGCATCATGATCGGCTGGGTTTCGGGGTCGCCAAAGCGGCAATTGAATTCCAGCGTGCGGATGCTGCCATCCGGCGAGATCATCAGGCCGGCGTACAGGAAGCCGGTGTAGGGCGTGCCTTCGGCAATCATCCCGGCCAGCGTCGGACGGATGACTTCGCGCATGACGCGCGCATGGATTTCGGGCGTCACCACCGGGGCGGGCGAGTAGGCGCCCATGCCGCCGGTATTGGGGCCGGCGTCTGCGTCGAGCAGACGCTTGTGATCCTGGCTCGTAGCCATTGCCAGCGCATGGCGCCCATCGGCCATGACGATGAAGCTGGCTTCTTCGCCTTGCAGGAATTCTTCGATCACCACGCGGGCGCCAGCGTCGCCCATGCTATTGCCGACCAGCATGTCGTCGATGGCGGCGTGCGCCTCGTCGCGCGTCATGGCGACGATGACGCCTTTGCCCGCGGCCAGGCCATCGGCCTTGACCACGATCGGCGCGCCTTCGCGGTCGACGTAGGCGTGCGCCTCGGCAGCGTCCGAGAAGGTCTGGTATTTGGCCGTCGGGATGTTGTGGCGGACCATGAACGCCTTGGAGAAGTCCTTCGACGACTCGAGCTGCGCGCAGGCCTTGGTCGGCCCGAAGATCGCCAGTCCTTCGCGGCGGAACAGGTCGACCACGCCAGCGGCCAGCGGCGCCTCGGGCCCCACCACCGTCATGCCGATGCCTTCCTTCTTGGCGAAGGCGGCCAGCTCAGCCAGATCGGTGATGGCGACGTTGGTCAGCGCTTCTTCGCGTGCGGTGCCGGCATTGCCGGGCGCGACGAACACTTTCTGCACGCGCGGCGACTGCGCGAGTTTCCAGGCCAGCGCGTGTTCGCGTCCGCCCGAGCCGATGACAAGGATTTTCATGGTCCGTGGGTCCGATCAGTGACGGAAGTGGCGGAAGCCGGTGAACACCATGGCGACGTCCTGCTCGTCGGCCGCGGCGATGACTTCTGCGTCGCGCATCGAGCCGCCTGGCTGGATCACGGCGCGCGCACCGGCCTGCGCCAGTACGTCCAGTCCGTCGCGGAACGGGAAGAAGGCGTCCGACGCCACCACGCAACCGGCGATCTGCAGGTTAGCGTTCTCCGCCTTGATCTTGGCGATGCGGGCCGAGTCGACGCGGCTCATCTGGCCGGCGCCCACGCCAACGGTCATGCCGTCCTTGCAGTAGACGATGGCGTTGGACTTGACGTACTTGGCCACGCGCCAGGCAAACAGCAGGTCGGAGAGTTCTTGCTGGGTCGGTGCGCGCTTGGTCACGACCTTGAGCTGCGACGGGTCGATGCGGGCATCATCGTAGGTCTGCACCAGCAGGCCGCCGCCGACGCGCTTGAAGTCGGTCTGCGACACGTGGCCCAGCGCGCAGGTCAGCACGCGCACATTCTGCTTGGCGGTCAGCAGCGCCAGGGCTTCGGGCGTGTAGGCCGGCGCGATCAGCACTTCCATGAACTGGCCGGAGACCGCCTTTGCAGTGGCTTCATCGACGGTGGTGTTGAAGGCGATGATGCCGCCGAAAGCGGAGGTTGGATCGGTCTGGAACGCCTTGCGATAGGCTTCTTCCGCCGTCACGCCCAGCGCCACGCCGCACGGGTTGGCGTGCTTGATGATCACGCAGGCCGTGGTGTCGAAGGCCTTGACGCATTCCCACGCCGCATCGGCGTCGGCGATGTTGTTGTACGACAGTTCCTTGCCCTGCAATTGCGTGTAACCGGCCACTCCACCGGGAGCGGCGACCGGGTCGCGGTAGAACGCGGCGGACTGGTGCGGGTTCTCGCCGTAGCGAAGGTCCTGCACCTTGTCGAACGCGAATTGCAGGCGCTCCGGGTAGACCTTCTTGCTGCCGTCGTCGGCCAGCGCGGTCAAGTAGTTGGAGATCGCCGAGTCGTAGCGCGCGGTGTGCGTGAATGCCTTGCGCGCGAGGTCGAAGCGGGTCTTGTACGACAGTGCTCCGCCATTCGACTTGAGCTCCGCGACGATCGTCGCGTAATCGTCGGCGTCAGTCACGATGCCCACGCCGCCAGCTTCATTGCCGTGGTTCTTGGCTGCCGCGCGGACCATGGTCGGGCCGCCGATGTCGATGTTCTCGATGGCGTCTTCGAGCGAGCAGCCTTCCTTGGCGATGGTCTGCTGGAACGGGTAGAGATTCACCACCACCAGGTCGATGCGCGGAATGTCATTGGCGCCGATCGTCGCCATGTGCTCCGGCAGATCGCGGCGGGCGAGGATGCCTCCGTGCACCTTCGGGTGCAGCGTCTTGACGCGGCCGTCGAGCATTTCGGGGAAACCAGTGTAGTCGCCGACTTCGGTGACGGGCAGGCCGGCTTCGACCAGCAGCCTGGCGGTGCCGCCGGTGGACAGCAGTTTGACGCCCAGCGCATTCAGTTCGCGGGCAAATTCGACCACACCGCGCTTGTCGGAAACGCTCAGCAGGGCTTGGGTGACTTTCATGGGACAGATCTCTCAACGCGTAAATGCAAAGGCCCGGCATGCGGGTGTGATGATGGGGTTCGAACCTGTTCGTCGTCTTGCTGCGAGGCTGTGATCGGGGCTCATGCGCTATTCGGAATCCTCATTTGCGGCCATGAACGCCGGTCCCTCCGTTGCGCCTCATCCAAGAACTGTGGGCACGTTCTATAGCAGTCCGTGGTCGGCCAGTTTGCGCCTCAGGGTGTTGCGATTGATGCCGAGCATCTCCGCCGCCTGCGTCTGGTTACCTTGCGCATGGCGCAGCACCGATTCGAGCATCGGGCGCTCGACCTGGCGCAAAACCATGTCGTAGATACCGACCGGGCGTTCCCCGTCCAGGTCGGTGAAATATCGGTCCAGTGCCTGCGCGACGCAGAGCGCGATCTCGTTCTTATGGCTCATGCCGCGAGTGCTTCCTCTTCTGTTTGTTGTTCTTCGTAGGCCAGCCGGTCGCCGCGCGATGCCAGTTCGGTGAAGAAGGCATCCACGCTGTCCTGCTGTTCCTCGATGGTGGGCAGCAGGTTCATGGCGTTGCGAAACGCCTGCGAACCCACCAGGCCCTTGGTGTACCAGCCGATGTGCTTGCGCGCTACGCGAACGCCGGCCTCCCTGCCGTAGAACGCGTAGAGATCGGTCAGGTGCTCCCGGCACACGCGGTGGATGTCTTCCACGCGTGGCGGCGGTAATTCTTCGCCAGTGGCGAGGTAATGTTCGATTTCGCCAAAAATCCACGGCCGGCCCTGTGCGGCGCGCCCGATCATGAGGCCGTCCGCGCCCGTGTAGTCGAGCACGAAGCGCGCCTTGCGGGCTGAGTCGACGTCGCCGTTGGCGATCACCGGGATCGACACCCGGCGCTTGACGTCGGCGATGGTGTCGTACTCGGCCTGACCCATGTATTGGTCGGCACGCGTGCGGCCGTGAATGGCAATCAACCGGATGCCGGCGTCTTCGGCAATGCGCGCGATGGTCGGCGCATTGCGGTTGGCGCGGTCCCAGCCGGTACGGAACTTGAGCGTGACGGGCACGTCGGGCACCGCCCGCACCACGCTTTCGAGGATGCGGCGAACGAGATCTTCGTCACGCATCAACGCGGAGCCGGCGGCGACGTTGCACACCTTCTTGGCCGGACAGCCCATGTTGATATCGATGATCTGGGCGCCGCGCGAGACGTTGTAGCGCGCCGCTTCAGCCATCATCGCCGGGTCCGCGCCTGCGATCTGGACCGAGATCGGATCGGTCTCCCCGGCGTGGTTGGCGCGCCGTTGCGTCTTGGTGCTGCCGTACAGCAGCGCGTTGGAAGTCACCATCTCGGATACGGCCAGACCCGCGCCGAGCTTCTTGCAAAGCTGGCGGAAAGGCCGGTCCGTCACACCCGCCATGGGCGCGACGAACAGATTATTGCGAAGGCGTATGCCCGCAAATTCCATGGGATGTGACGCAAAGGGAAAGCCGCGAATTTTACTCCAGAGGGCGGTTTGCCGTTAAGGAAAATTCCTCGACGTTGACCCGCCCCGGCGGGCTGCCCTCGTTGCCGGTACGCGGTACAGAACTTATCTCACGACGATTGCTGAGCGTTTTGTCAGGAGACTCTCGCAAGCGTGGGAAGTGCGTCAGAAGTCGTAGCCTGCGTTTGCGCCTGTCGCGCGGACGGCGCCAATGCGATCGGTCGTTGATCGCCTGGCGCGCTGTGTTGATGCCTATGCTGCGGGTGTGCCGTAAACCATGACGAACACACGGCGCGGCCCGTGGGCGCCGAGCTGAATGGTCTGTTCGATGTCGCCCGTGCGCGACGGCCCGGACACCAGATTGACAGCGCGCGGCATGCCGCCACGCGCCCGGAGCACTTCCCACGCATCTTCCAGATGGCACACCATCGTGCCAGCGTCCAGCAACACGATCTGATAGTCCGGCACGAAGTTGTGCGTGGTGGGCGATTCCGGCCCGGCGCAGAACATCAGGCTGCCGGTCTCGGCGATCGCCAATTGGCAGGCCGATACCGACACGAGGTCGGTCTTCTCTGCGCGGCGCACTTCGTGTTCGATGCCTTGCGGCCAGACGATGCCGGCGAGCGCGCCGCCGACCACGATGCGCGGGGGCAGACCGAGTGTGCCGAGCAAATCCGCCACGGCCCGCGGGAAGTCCTCGCGGCTGGCGATCCTTGTGACCGTGCCGCCGCGCGCCTCGAAGCGCTGCTTGAACAGGTCGACGAATTCACCGCATTGCGCCGGGCGCGTATGTCCGGGCCGGGTGTTGATGCGCGTGTCGAGCGCGGCGGCAGTTGCTGCATCCGTGGTGCCGCGACCGAGGCTGGCGCGAATGCGCCCGAGTACCGCGTCGCGCGCCGATTGTTGATTGCCGCTCATGATTGCTTGCCCCGCTGCGCTTGCCACTGTTCGATGAAAGTCTGTCCTTCGGGCGCGGGCAGGTCGCGCATGGCGGTCCAGCCATTGGCGATCGGCAGGCTGCCGATGCGCCGCCGCTTTCCTCCCATCCACGCCAGCATGCGCGCGGCCAGCCGATTGCCGAACTGGTACAGGCCCGGACGCAGCGCGACCCAACGCCACAGCCCGAGCGCTCGATACTGCAGTCGCGGGCCGAGGCGGTTGCGATGCTGTAGATGGCGCAGTTCGCGCAGCATTTCGGGCAGTGGGATCTTCACCGGGCACACGCTGCCGCAACGTCCATTGAGTGTGCACGCATTGGGCAGGTCGTAGGCGTTGTCCAACCCTTGCATCAGCGGAGTGAGCACGGAACCCATCGGGCCGGGATACACCCAGCCGTATGCATGGCCGCCGATCGATCCGTACACCGGGCAGTGGTTCAGGCACGCGCCGCAGCGGATGCAACGGAGCATTTCGCGAAAGCGCCCGCCCAGCATCTGCGAACGGCCGTTGTCGACGAGCACTACGTGGTACTCCTCGGGGCCATCAGGGTCGCCGGGCCGGCGCGGGCCGGTGGACAGCGTGGTGTATGTTTCGGTGTCCTGCCCGGTGGCGCTGCGTGCCAACACGCGCAACAGCACCGAAAGATCGTCGAGATTGGGCAGCACGCGCTCGATGCCGCTGGTCACGATGTGCACGCGGGGCAGCGTCTGCGACAGGTCGCCGTTGCCCTCGTTGGTGACGATGACGCTGGTGCCGGTTTCGGCGATCAGGAAGTTGCCGCCGGTAATGCCCACATCGGCGCGGAAGAACTTCTCGCGCAGCATCTCTCGCGCTTCGGCGACGAGTTCCGGAATGCCCGTCTTGAGCGGCCGCTGGTGATGTTCGGCGAACAGTTCGGAGACCTGCTCGCGCGTCTTGTGAAGGGCCGGGCCGACGACGTGCGAAGGCGGTTCATTGGCGAGCTGGATGATGTACTCGCCCAGGTCGGTTTCGACGACCTCGTAGCCGGCTTCGATCAGCGCCGGATTCAGGCCGATCTCTTCGCTCACCATCGACTTGCCCTTGGTGATGGTGCGCGCGCCGACGCGCCGGCAGATGTCCAGCACGATCTGGCGCGCCTCGGCGGCGTCGCGCGCCCAATGCACGTGACCGCCGGCCGCGGTGACGGCGGCTTCGTAGCGTTCGAGGTAGTGGTCGAGATTGTCGAGGACGTGATTCTTGATGCTGCGCGCCTCTTCACGCAGGCGCTCGAACTCGGGCACCAGGTCGATGGCTCGTTGCCGTCCGCCGATGAAACCCTCGCGCGAACGTGCCAGTGCCATGCGCAGATGCTTGTTGTTGAGCCCTTCGACGGCGGCTTCCTTGAAGCGCGGGCTTTCCATGCGCATCAGTCGTCCCTCCGTCCGGTGATGCCTTCGTCGCGCGCCATGCCGGCCAGTATCTCGACGGTGTGGAATACGCGCAGCGGGATGCCTGTGCGGGCGGCGCGGCCTGCGATGTTCATCAGGCAGCCGAGATCGCCGCCCACCAGTGTGTCGGCTTCGGTACGGCCGGCGTTGCCGAGTTTGTCGTCGACCATGCGGCCGGAGATTTCCGGGTATTTGGCGGCGAACGTGCCACCGAATCCACAGCACACCTCGGTTTCTTCCATTTCGACCAGATGCAGGCCCTCGACGCTGCGCAGCAGCTTGCGCGGCTGGCCCTTGATGCCCAGCCCACGCAGGCCCGAGCACGAATCGTGGTAGGTCACCGTGCCGGCATAGTGCGCGTCGACGCCTTCCACCTTCATGACATCGACCAGGAACGACAGGATCTCGTAGCTCTTGGCCGCCATGGCACAGGCGCGCTCATACCACGCAGGCTCGTCCTTGAAGAGCTGCGGATAGTCGTGGCGGATGGTTGCCATGCACGAACCCGAAGGACCGACGATGTAGTCGTAATGCTCGAAGGTTTCGATCACCTGGCGGGCCAGGGCTCGCGCGGCGTCGAAATCGCCACTGTTGTAGCCGGGTTGGCCGCAGCAGGTTTGTCGGGAGGGGACTTCAACGAGGCAACCTGCGTCCTCGAGGAGTTTGACACTGGCAAAGCCGATGTTCGGCCGGAACAGATTCATCAGACAGGTGGCGAACAGGCCGACCCGTGGTTTTCCTTGCATTCAACGACCTCCTGACGGCGTTGGCTAAGAGCCACTGACAGAACTGTCCTGGCGACTGCTGCGGCGGGGCGCCGAGCCCGCACCGCTTTGCCGTGTTTTGTCAGCGGCCCCATGGCTGGCGCCGCCATGTCTCCGTTATATGGGCCGCCACGCAAGTCATGCGCTGTCGCTCGATTTGCGTGGCCGGCCCCGCTAATACCGCTCCGGGAATCGCTCGAGCCAATACCAGGCGATTACCAGTTCGATCCACACCACGGAAGCGAGCGAGGCGCTGACGAAGCACCCCGCCATCGGCACGGCCATGCTGCCGTGTAGGCTCTGTCCGATGCCGAACAGGCCCGCGCTGATGATGAACCAGCGCAGGGCAAAGGCCGGCAGGTAGTGGCGGATCGAACGGTTGTAGCGGTAGTTCTGTTGTCGCTCCAGTTGCGACCCGCGACTGACGTCGCGGAAGTACTGGAACGGCCATATATAACGATACAGCAAATGCCACAGCGGCTCAGGGCGGCGATGTGCCTCATTCATGGAAGGCCTCCGATTCGCTTGCTTTTTTGTTGTGCGAGGTCATGCGCCGGGCCCGTGGGTGTTGGGGTGGGCAAGGCTGAACTGCGCAATGCGGATGCAAGGGCTGCGATCCAGAGACACTGCGCCGCCCGGATAATTTCCGGGTTTTTCCCGGCAGTACAAATCGGGACCTGCCCTAGCGGAGCAGATCAGGCCACGGCGCGATCAGGCGACGACGCGCGTGCCGCGCTTGCGACCGCGCGTACCAAGCGATCCGAGCAGTCCGCCGGCCTGCCCGCCGTTGGCGTGGCTGATGGCGCAGGCCAGCGCATCCGCGGCGTCGGCCTGCGGATCGCCCGGCAATTGCAGCAGACGCTTGACCATGTGCTGCACCTGTTCCTTGTTGGCCTTGCCGTAGCCCACTACGGCCTGCTTGACCTGCAGGGCGGTGTATTCCGAGACAGGCAGCGAGCGCGACACCAGGCCGCAGATTGCGGCGCCGCGTGCCTGGCCCAGCAACAGCGTCGACTGGGGATTGACGTTAACGAAGACGATTTCCACCGCGGCTTCGGCCGGCTGGTAGGTGTCGACGACTTGCTGCACGCCATCAAGGATGACGCGCAGGCGTTCCGGCAACGTGCCATCGGGTGTGCGTATGCATCCGCTGGCGACATAGGCGAGCTTGGTGCCGACGCGTTCGATCACGCCGAAGCCGGTGATGCGCAGCCCCGGGTCGATGCCCAGGATGCGGGTGGGAAGATGGGCGACCGGGGAAGTCATGGGCGCATTCTATGTGTCGGCCGCGCTCAGAGTGCGTCCGGCCCCTCGTAGCGCTGCCAGAACCATCCAAGCAGCAGCGAGGAGGGCACCGACATCAGGGCGCAGACCGAGGCCAGACCGGCGGCGGGAAAGAACACGCTGACGAAGATGAATGATGAGGCCATGCCGAACGCGACGACCGCGGGCAACCAGGCACCGCTTTTCCAGTGCGTCGGCAGCAGTTCGGCGGCCATGCCTGTCAGCGCGGCGGGCGCGAGCCCGAGCAGGTAGGCGAACACCAGCGTCGTTGCGCCGACCTTGGGGAGGTTCTCCAGCACCTCCATGACGCCGTGGCCGCGAGCGATGGCGACGACGCTCGTCAGGATCGACACCAGCGCTCCGCCGATGAGGGGGCCGACCAGACCAAAAATCGTCACCGCCAGGAGGATTCGTTTGCAGAATTTCATGGTTCGTTCGCTATGCGTGCAATGGCATCGGAGCACAGCTTACCAGCCTGCTCACTTCTTCCGCGCCAGCCATACCCCGAATACCGCCACCGCCATGCCGGCGAGCGCGAGCGGCTGCATGTGCTCGCGGAACAGCAGCCACGCGATCAGCGCGGTGACCGCTGGGGTCAGATAGAACAGGCTCGTGACCGCCACCGCGTTGCCGCGCCGGATCAGCAGGTTGAGCAGGCTGATGGCGCCGACCGACAGCATCAGCACGAGCCAGCCGAGGGCAAACACGAACGGCTTGCTCCATGTCACCTGCATCGTCTCCACGCCCCATGCCAGCGGCAGCGTGACGAGCAGGCTGGCGCCGAACTGGATGACCGAGCCGGCGCGCAGATCGAAGCTCGGGCAGAAACGCTTCTGATAAAGCGTACCGAGCGTGATGCCGGCGAGCGCGGCGATGGCCGGCCACAGGGCGCGCATGTCCCAGTTCTGGCCGAGGCCGGGGTCGCGGCTGTGCGTGACCACCAGCGCGACGCCGGCGAAACCGGCGGCAAGCCCTAGCCATTGGCGGGCGGTGACTTTTTCCTTGAGCAGCCAGCCGGCAACGATCGCGGTGATGATGGGTTGCAGCCCGACGATGAGGGCGACCAGTGCCGCGGGCAGGCCGTGGTGGATGGCATCGAAGACGCCTGCGAGATAGGTGGTCTGGATGAGCACGCCCGCCACCGCGATATGCAGAATCGCTCGTCCGCGCGGCCATGGTGCACGCCACAGGAGCGCCGCCGCACCCATCAATACGATGACGCAGGCGTAGCGCAGTGTCAGGAAGGTCAGCGGCTCGGCATACGGCAGGCCGAGCTTGGCGCCGACGAAGCCGCTGCTCCAGAGTACGACGAACAACGGTGCAAGCAGGCGGGCGAGCATGGCATGGGGGCGTCAAAAGGGGCCGCGCAGTGTACCAAGCGCGCTGCGGCTTGCGACGCGTGCGCGCCGTTTGGACGTAGCGACGCGATTACGCAGCCGGCTCGCTGCGAGCGATGGCGAGCAGGCCGTCAAGTGCCAGCCAGGGCATGTCGACAAAGTCGATGCCATGTCCCTGCAGCGCGGGTGCCGCGCCGCCGGCGAGAATGATCGGGGCTCCGGCGGGCAGGCTGCGCGCCATGCGTTCAATGGCGCCGAGCTGGGCATTGACGCAACCGCTGTGGATGGCGTCGTCGGTGTTGCGCGGCAGGTTCTGGAATTCGCCTCCGGCCTCCGGCAGGCCGGCCGTGCCAGTGGCCAGCGATGCCTTCATCATCGCCAGCCCGGGCATGATGCAACCGCCGCGGAACACGCCATCGTCATCGACAACGTCGATGGTCGTGGCCGTGCCCGCGCTGACCAGCAGGCAACTGCGATGCAGTGCGTGCCATGCGCCGATGGCGATTGCCCAGCGGTCGGCGCCGAGTCGTTCCGGGTACATGTAGTCGCAACGCACACCTGCGCGTTCCGGCGTGCCGCGCAGCCATTCGACGTGCGCGGCGCCCGGGGCCAGCCACGCTTCGATCTGGCTGGCGCTGCGCGGGCCGCCGACGTTGGCGATGACGACGCGCTGCGGCCGGAAGCCGGCCGGCAGAGCCACCGTATCGAGCTGACCATTGTCGACAGCCTGGCGGGCGATCCACGCCTGCCCGTCATGACAGCCGACTTTGATACGGGTGTTGCCGCCATCTATGAGCAGGTACATCACAGGCTCCGCAGGCTGACGTCGCCATTGACGACGGGTACGATGCCGCCGGCAGTTTCCACCAGCAGCATGCCCGTGTCATCGACGCCACGGCAGGTTCCGATGAGATCGCCGCGTTCGGATGTGAGCTTCACGGGGAGATCCTGGAAGGCATTACGCTGCAACCAGTCGCGCCGACACGATATGAAGCCACGCGTGGAGAATGCATCCAGCGCAGCGACGAGTTCTCGCAGCACGGCGGCCAGCAGATTTTCGCGGCCCCCCGTGTAGCCCGCGTCGAGCAGGGCGGCAAAGGGCTGCTCGATATGGCCGGCCCATGCTGGGTGTGGCCGCAGGTTGAGGCCGATGCCGATGATGGCGGCGGCCCCGCGCGCATCGGTGCTGGCTTCGACGAGGATGCCGCCGAGCTTGCGACCGAACAGCAGGATGTCATTGGGCCACTTCAGCGCGATGCCATCGATGTGCAGGCGTTCGAGCGCGCGCGCAACGGCCACGCCGGTCATCAGGCTCAGGCCGGACATGGCGGCCCGGTCCGGGAAGCGCCACAGCAAAGAAAAGGTCAGGCTGTGGCTCGCCGCCGACTGCCAGCGCCGACCGCGGCGCCCTCGCCCCGCCGTCTGTTCGTCGGCGACGATGGACAGACCGCTGGGCGCGCCCTGCATCACGCGGTCGAGCAACAGCGTGTTGGTGGACGTGCAGGTGTCGACGTGTTCGACATCGACGCGGCCGGCCGTCTTGCCGAGCGTGCGGCGCAAGACGGCCAGATCGAAGGATGGGGCGAGGAGTTCGGTGGGCAAGGCTCGGGCCGGGACGACGAAAACGCGGCAGTGTACCGCGTCACCCGTCGTTGTGTCCGTGTCGTGCTTCCTGCTCGGACATCCGCCGGCAGCCGCCTTTATTCGTGCTCGTCGCCCTTGCCGCCGTCGATGCCCAGCTCCTGGATCTTGCGCGTGATCGTATTGCGGCCGATGCCCAGGATCTGGGCTGCCTCTACGCGACGGCCGCCAGTGCTGGCCAAGGCGCGCAGGATCAGGGCTTTTTCGAATTCGCGGTTGAGCCGGTCGAAGACCTCGCCCGGCGTCTGGCCCAGTAGACGGTCGGCTTCGGCGTTGAGCGCGGTCAGCCAGTCGCCGCCGCCCGCGCCATGGCCGGCATGCCCATTGGCACCCGGCTCGCGCATTTCCACCGGCAGGTCGGCGACGTCGACGAGTTGCCCCGGCGCCATGACCGTCAGCCAGTGGCAGAGGTTTTCCAGTTGGCGCACGTTGCCGGGGAAGTCGAGCGATTGCAGGTGGCGCAGGGCTGCGTCCGACAAGCGCTTGGGCTCGACCGACAGTTCCTGCGCACTGTGCTGCAGGAAATGCTTGGCCAGCGTCGGGATGTCTTCGCGACGCTCGCGCAGCGGCGGCAGGCGCAGGCGGATGACGTTCAGCCGGTGGAAGAGGTCTTCGCGGAACAGTCCGTCGCGGACGCGCTGTTCGAGATTCTGGTGCGTGGCCGCGATGACGCGCACGTTGGCCTTGACGGGCAGATGTCCGCCCACGCGATAGAAATGTCCGTCCGACAGCACGCGCAGCAGGCGTGTCTGCAACTCGGGCGGCATGTCGCCGATCTCGTCGAGGAACAAGGTGCCGCCTTCGGCCTGCTCGAAGCGTCCGCGACGTTGTGCGGCTGCACCCGTGAACGAACCGCGTTCGTGGCCGAACAGTTCGGATTCGAGCAGGTCGCGCGGAATGGCGGCGGTATTGATGGCGATGAAGGGGCCATCCTTGCGCGGGCTGTGCCGGTGCAGGGCGCGCGCCACGAGTTCCTTGCCCGTGCCGGATTCGCCGTTGATCAGCACGGTGGCGTGTGACTGCGCGAGGCGGCCGATGGCGCGGAAGACTTCCTGCATCGAGGCGGCGTGTCCGAGAATCTCCGGCACGGAGGTGACTTCCGGCTCCGCACCGATCTGGTGCGTCGATTCTTCAAGCGCGCGGCGCAACAGATCGATGGCCTGATCGACATCGAACGGCTTGGGCAGATATTCGAACGCCCCGCCCTGGAACGCCGCGACCGCACTGTCCAGGTCGGAGAAGGCCGTCATGATGATGACCGGCATGTTTGGCCGCCGCTCTTTGGCGCGCTGCAGGAGCACAAGGCCTGAGTCGCCGGGCATGTGGATGTCCGAGATCAGTACCTGCGGAGCTGCGCCGTTGCTGTCGAGAACGGTCAGCGCTTCGGTGGCAGAGGTAAAGCTGCGATAGGGGATGTTCTCGCGGGCAAGGGCCTTTTCCAGTACCCAGCGGATGGAGCGGTCATCGTCGACTATCCAGACTGCGTTCATGGGGTATCCATCTGTCATCGTTGTGGTCTGGCTCACGTTGTCCCCGTCTGCACGATAGGCAGACGGATCGTGAAGCACGTGCGGCCCGGCGCGCTATCGAGTTCGATCGTACCCTGATGCTGTTCGACGAAACTCTGCGCGATCGACAGTCCGAGTCCCGTGCCGCCTTCGCGGCCGGTGACCAGCGGATAGAAGATCTTGTCCCGGATATCGTCCGGGATGCCTGGGCCGTTGTCGATGACTTGCAATTCCAATGCCAGTTTGTAACGTTTCTTGGCGAGGGTGACCTGACGGGCAGCTCGCGTGCGCAGGATGATGTCACCCGCCCCCTGCATGGCCTGCGCGGCGTTGCGCGCAATGTTGAGCACGGCCTGGATGAGTTGCTCGCGATCCGCGGTCAGTTGCGGCAGGCTGACGTCATAGTCGCGCTGCACGCGCACGTTGGCGAATTCCGCCAGGATGAGCCTCAGCACCCGTTCGAGCACGTCGTGGATGTTCAGCGGCGCCGGATGCATCATGCGATGCGAATTGAGCAGGCGGTTCATCAGGTCCTGCAGGCGATCGGCTTCGGCGATGATGACCTGCGTGTATTCGCGCCACTCCGGGTTGTCCAGCTCGCGTTCCAGCAGTTGCGCAGAGCCGCGAATGCCACCCAGCGGATTCTTGATCTCATGCGCGAGACTGCGGATCAGCTCGCGATTGGCTTGTTGCTGTTCGATGAGTCGCTCTTCCCGCGCCACTTTCAGTTGCGCATCCATCGGACGGAACTCGAGGAGCAGGCGCGCCGGCGGCAGGTCGACCGGCGTCACCGTGCAGTCCAGATGCAGAGGTGTGTTCGGCGCGGTGTTCACCACCACGTTCTGGCCGGTGTAGCTCCAGTCGTTGGAGAGCGCGTTGTCGAGCGCCGCGCGCAGGCCGGTGACTTCACCCAGCATGGCATTGAGCGGGCGGCCCAGATGCTGGCGCCCACTTACCGCGAACAGGTTTTCGGCCGATGGATTGACGTAACAGACGCACAGCGAAGCGTCGACCATCACGACAGCGGAGGACAGCAGTTCCAGCCCGCTGGTGGACGACGCCAGCCGTGGCTGGGCGGAATCAGGATCGATGGGTGTGGGCGCGCTCATATTCCATGACAACAGCAAGAACTACGCCACTTGCCTGCCGCCATGGTGTGGCAGCCCTCACTTCAGGTTCGACAGCTCTTTGCGGATGGCTTCGATGTTGCGTTCGTGCAGTGCCACCTTGTCCTTGAACGGCTGCACGCGGTCCAGGAATTTCTGGAAGTTGCGTTCGTTGCCCAGGCGTACGGACTCCTGTTCGGCGAGTTCCTTGCGCGCTTCTTCGAGCTGCTTCTGTTCGGCGGCCAGTTCGTTGTCGAGAATCTGGCGGCGGGTTTCGTCGCGCGACTTCTGCGTTGCGTCGTCGACTTTGGGGAAGGACGCCGGCGTGGGCGTCTGCGCCGGGCGCCTGGGGGCCGGGATGGTGGTAATGGGCTGTTCGCGTGTGAGCAGCGTGCAGCCCTTGCCGTTGGCCGGCCGGTCGTTGGTGTAGGTCACGTGTCCGGCGTCGTCCAGACACTTGTAGATATCGGCCTGCGCCACGGGGGCGGCGAGGACAGCCATCATACAAACGAGAAAACGGGCGCGCATGCGCGGAACCTGAGCAATATCGGGGAGCCGCCAGTTTAGGCGCGCGTCCGGAAAACGCAAAGCGCACGGACAAGTGCGGCGACGAATGCGCGGATGAATGGTTCGGCATAAAGCAAAACGGGGATGGCGCAAGCCATCCCCGTTTCTGGGTCTGCTGGTGTGGGGCCGGAGCCCCCCGCCGATCAGATCGAGTAGTACATGTCGAACTCGACCGGGTGGGTCGTCATGCGGAAGCGCTGGACTTCTTCCATCTTCAGGTCGATGTAGGCGCTGATCATCTCATTCGAGAACACGCCGCCGCGGGTCAGGAACTCGCGATCGTTGTCCAGGTATTCCAGAGCCTGTTCCAGCGAGGAGCAGACGGTCGGGATCTTCGCGTCTTCTTCCGGCGGCAGGTCGTACAGGTTCTTGTCGGCCGGATCGCCCGGGTGAATCTTGTTCTGGACGCCGTCCAGGCCCGCCATCATCAGGGCCGAGAAGGCCAGGTACGGGTTCGCGCCCGGATCCGGGAAGCGGGTTTCGATACGGCGGGCCTTGTCGGACTGGACGTAGGGCACGCGGATCGAAGCGGAACGGTTGCGGGCCGAGTAGGCCAGCTTCACCGGAGCTTCGAAGCCCGGGACCAGGCGCTTGTACGAGTTGGTCAGCGGGTTGGTGATGGCGTTCAGCGCGCGAGCGTGCTTGATGATGCCGCCGATGTAGTACAGCGCGAAGTCCGACAGGCCGGCGTAGCCGTTGCCTGCGAACAGGTTCTTGCCGTCCTTCCAGATCGACTGGTGAACGTGCATGCCGGAACCGTTGTCGCCAACGATGGGCTTGGGCATGAACGTGGCCGTCTTGCCGTACTGGTGAGCGACGTTGTGGACGATGTACTTGAGCACTTGCGTCCAGTCGGCGCGGCGAACCAGGGTGTTGAACTTGGTGCCGATTTCGTTCTGGCCGGCGGTGGCCACTTCATGGTGGTGCACTTCGACCGGCACGCCGGCGGCTTCCAGCAACAGGCACATCTGGGCGCGGATGTCATTGGCCGAATCGACCGGCGGAACCGGGAAGTAGCCGCCCTTGACGGTCGGACGGTGGCCGGTGTTGCCGCCATCGAACTTGTCGCCCGAGGACCACGCCGCTTCTTCAGCGAAGATCTTGTGCGAGGCGCCGGACATGTCGATCTTCCACTCCACGGAGTCGAAGATGAAGAATTCGGGTTCCGGACCAAAGAAGGCGGTGTCGCCCAGGCCGGATGCCTTCAGGTAGGCTTCGGCGCGCTTGGCGATGGAGCGCGGGTCACGGTCGTAGCCCTTGCCGTCGGACGGCTCGACCACGTCGCAGGTCAGGACCAGCGTGGTTTCGTCGAAGAACGGGTCGATGTAGGCGGTGGCGGGGTCCGGCATGAGCAGCATGTCGGAAGCCTGGATGCCCTTCCAGCCGGCGATCGACGAACCGTCGAAGGCGTGACCTTCCGAGAACTTGTCTTCGTCGAAGTGGCTGATGGGCACACCGACGTGTTGTTCCTTGCCGCGCGTATCAGTAAAGCGGAAGTCGACGAACTTGACGTCGTTTTCCTTGACCAGCTTGATCACATCTTGGGCAGTCGTCATTAACACACACTCCTAGCGCATTGATTCGGTTTTATTGCGATGAACCTGTCCGCGGCCGCAACAAGCGGGACACAACGAGCTGCCTGGGCCCGTCAAACCGGCTGACAGCGGTTATCGGGAGCGTAAAAGCAGGGACCATGCCAAAGGCTGTCCGGCGGATCGTGGATCGGCCGACAGATCGGCATTGCGGCGCTCAGGTGAGCGGGGCCGAATTGTGCCACAAGCTTCGATACGACATACATCAAACTGAGTGCGCACCAAGCCTGTGCATAAGATCGATGAATTGCACCTGTTTGGAGCATTGGCACCACTTTGGACGCGATTGCCGGTCTGCCAGCCACGGACCATACTTGCGGAACAGCAAATGAAAGATGCATCCATGGGAACCCTCGCAGATATCCTTACCTTGGCCCGTGACCGGGCACGCCAGCTCAAGCTGCCCTACGAGGGCGCGCTGACGCCCCAGGAAGCCGCCGAAGTGCTCAAGCAGGCGCCGGGCTCAAAACTGGTCGATGTACGCACTCGGGCCGAACTGGATTGGGTCGGTCGCGTACCGGGCGCGGTCGAGATCGAATGGAACACCTATCCGGGCAATCAGCCCAATCCGAACTTCCTTGCCCAACTGCGCCAGCAGGTGGATCCTGAATCGCTGGTGATGTTCATATGCCGCAGCGGCGCGCGTTCGCACGCTGCCGCCATCGCCGCCAACGGCTCCGGCTATCCGCAGTGCTACAACGTGCTCGAGGGCTTCGAAGGCGACAAGGACGCCAGCGGCCAGCGCGGCAAGATCGGCGGCTGGCGCCATGCCGGCCTGCCCTGGATTCAGAGCTGATCCATCAACCGACACAGGGGGCGCGCGGAGTCAGGAGGACGGGGTAGAATTCTGCCCCACCCCGCATTCCGGATCGCGACGATGGCTGTCATAAACCGTGAATGGCATGCGCACAATCGCATGCCCGAGCGAGCGACGCTCGACGAGCGCGTTGCATGGCACCTTGCCCACAGCGCTCACTGTGCGTGTCGCCAGATGCCGGACTCGATCCGGCAGGAGCTTGTCCGACGCGGGATAACGATGCCGGCCGCGCCGGCCAGGCTTGATTAGTACCGCAACCGCCCCGATCGTACGCAACATGCAGACCGCCACCATCCAGTTCGACCGTTTCAACACGCTTGCCGACGAGGCTGCGCACGAGCGCATCCGCGCCGCCCGCGCCCGCCTGGGCGATCGTGCCGTGCTGCTCGTCCATCACTACCAGCGCGCCGACGTCTATCAGTACGCGGACCTGACGGGCGACTCGCTCAAGCTGTCGCGGCTGGCAGGCCAGACGGATGCCGAATACATCGTTTTCTGCGGCGTGCACTTCATGGCCGAAGTGGCGGACATCCTCTCCAAGCCCAACCAGATCGCCGTGTTGCCCGACCTGGCTGCCGGCTGTTCGATGGCCGACATGGCGAACCTCGCCAAGGTCGAACGTAGCTGGCGCGAACTGGCGGACGTCCTTGGCAATCCGGACGAGTGCATCACGCCGGTCACCTACATCAATTCGGCAGCCGATCTGAAAGCCTTCTGTGGCGAGCACGGCGGCATCGTGTGTACGTCCAGCAACGCGCCGAAGATTCTCGAATGGGCCTTCGCCCAGCGCGAGAAGGTGCTGTTCTTCCCCGACCAGCATCTGGGGCGCTGGACAGGCTACGGCATGGGTGTGCCGCTCGAAGACATGCTGGTGTGGGACCCGGACCTGCCCAACGGCGGCCACACGCCGGAGGCGATCCGTCGTGCGCGCGTGCTGCTGTGGAAGGGCCACTGCTCGGTGCACCAGATGTTCCAGCCTTCGCACATCATCCGCTGGCGCAACCAGAATCCGGACGGCTTTGTCATCTCGCATCCGGAATCCGCCTTCGAGGTGTGCCGGCAGTCCGACTACGTCGGTTCGACCGAGTACATCATTAAGGTCATCAAAGAAGCGCCCGCCGGCACCAAGTGGCTGGTCGGCACGGAACTGAACCTCGTGTCGCGCCTGGCTGAAGAGGTCAAGCCCGAAGGCAAGACGGTGCAGTTCATGGCGCCCACGGTGTGCATGTGTTCGACCATGCAGCGCATCGATCCGCAGCACCTCGCGTGGACGCTGGAGAACCTTGCCGAAGGCAACGTGGTCAACCGCATCACCGTGCCCGCGCACGAAGCGGCACTGGCCAAGCTGGCGCTCGACCGCATGCTGGCCGTCTCATAAAACGTCCCTGGAGTCTGCACCGATCTCGCAGCAAGATCGGCAACAGATTCCTACAGTCGGAGAAATCCACTCGGCATACATGCACAAGCTGCGCATTTGCACCTACAACATCCACAAGGGCTTCTCGCAGTTCAACCGGCGCATGGTGATCCACGAACTGCGTGATCGCCTGCGCGTGCTCGACCCGGACGTGGTCTTTCTGCAGGAAGTGCAGGGCATGCACCTGCGCCACGCCCGTCGCCACGCCGACTG
This sequence comes from Uliginosibacterium sp. sgz301328, assembly GCF_041807905.1. Classification (NCBI taxonomy): domain Bacteria; kingdom Pseudomonadati; phylum Pseudomonadota; class Betaproteobacteria; order Rhodocyclales; family Zoogloeaceae; genus Uliginosibacterium; species Uliginosibacterium sp. sgz301328. The sequence continues at coordinate 88,396 of NZ_JBGVSA010000014.1, read as the reverse complement.
GCCGACCGAGCCGCAGTACGAATTCCTCGCCAGTACGCGCTGGCAGGCCGCCTACGGCGGCAACGCGGCATACGGCCATGGTCATCATGGCAACGCGGTGCTGTCGCGCTACCGTATCGTCGCCTCCAACAATCACGACGTCACGCAGCATCGACTGGAGCGGCGCGGCCTGCTGCATTGCGAGCTGGAGCTGCCCAACGTGCGCACGAGCATTCACTGCATCTGCGTACATCTCTCGCTCACCGAGCAACAGCGGGTGCGCCAACTGGCAGCGCTGGCCGATCACATCGAAAACGGAATCCCGTCCCATGCGCCGCTGATCATTGCCGGCGACTTCAACGACTGGCGCAATCGCGCCGCCGACTGGGCCGTGGAACGACTGGGCCTGCGCGAAGCCTTTACCACGCACGTCGGCATGCCGGCACGCAGCTTTCCGAGCAATCTGCCGATGCTGCGGCTCGATCGCATCTACCTTCGCGGTTTTGATGTCGCCCGCGCCGAAGTGCACTGGGGCCGACCGTGGTCGGGCATTTCCGATCACGCGGCGCTGACCGCCGAGATTCGTCTGTCCTGATGGCGGCGCCGCTCCTGCCCGGCAACGCGCTTCGGCTGCTGGAGTCCGGCGGCGAATTCTTTCCCGCGCTGTGCGCCGCGCTCAATGCCGCGCGCTACGAAATCCACCTCGAAAGCTACATCTACAATCGTGATGACAGCGGCATTCTGGTCACCAATGCACTGCTGGCGGCCGCCGCACGTGGTGTGAGCGTACGTGTGATCGTCGACGCATTTGGCGGGCGCGATTTCGCACATGACACCATGCCGGTTCTGCTCAACGGTGGCGTCGAAGTCCTGCTCTACAACCGGGAGTTCGGCATCACCGCGGGGCGCCAGCGCTTGCGGCGATTGCATCGCAAGCTGGCTGTGATAGACCGCCAGAATGCCTTCATCGGCGGCATCAACATCATCGACGACATGCATACGCCGAATCAGATTCCGCCGCGTATCGACTATTCGGTCCTCATACGCGGCCCGCTGGCCGGCATGGTCTGGCAAGCCGCCAGCGAGTTGTGGGAGCGGCTGTGCTGGACGAACTTTCGTCGGCCGCCGTCGCTGGTGCACCTGCCGGTGTCGGCACCGCTGCCGGTTGGGGATCAGTACGCAGCATTGGTGCTGCGCGACAACTTCCGGCACCGCAACGATATCGAAGGCGCCTATCTCGCGGCGCTGCAGCGTGCGCGGCGCGAGATGATCATCGCCAACGCGTACTTCCTGCCCGGCCGGCGTTTTCGCAATGCGCTGGTGGACGCCGCCCGGCGCGGCGTGACCGTAACGCTGCTGCTGCAAGGACGTATGGAGTACTGGCTGCTGCGGCATGGCTGCCGGGCGCTGTATCCGCACTTGATGCAGGCCGGCGTGCGCATCGTCGAATATCGCAAGAGCTTCCTGCATGCCAAGGTCGCCGTGATGGATGACGACTGGGCGACGGTGGGTTCCAGCAACATCGATCCATTCAGCCTGCTGGTCGCGCGCGAGGCGAACGTCGTCGTGCGCGATGCCGCCTTCGCCGCTCAATTGCGCGCAAGCCTGACGCGCGCGATGGTCGACGGCGGCGTCGAGCTTACGCCCGACGAGTGGCGTCGTCGTCCACTGGCAGAACGACTGGCCGGCTGGGTGGCGCTGACACTGGTGCGGATCCTCGTGGGCATGTCGGGCTACGCGCGCAGCGCGCGCCAGCGCGAAGGCTGATCAGGCTAGGCCTTCATGCGCGAGACGCGGCTGACGCCGACGATCACCAGTGCGGCGCCCGCTATCTGCCACGGGCCAATGTGCTCTCCAAGAATCACCGCGGCCAGGATGATGGTGAATACCGGGCCGAGCGAGCCGACCATTGAAGCCGGGCCGGCGCCGAGCCTGCGGATTGCTTCCGCCACCAACCAGATCGGCAACACCGTGCTGAATATGGCCATGCAGACGCTGAGCGCGTGCACTTGCCATGGCTGTGCCAACGACGATAGCGGTCGGATCAAGACGAACTGGATCAGACTCAATGCGCACGCGACCATCGTGGCGTACGCCGTGACGCGCAGCGATCCCAGCCTGCGTACGATCTGGCCGGATAGCATCAGATAGATTGCATAGGCCAGCGAGCTGGCCACCACCAGCGCGCTTCCCAATAGAGCGCCTTGGCCGCCACCGGATGCCGACCGGCCGTCTCCCACTACCGCAATGGTGATGCCGCCGTAGCAGAGCGCGAGCGGCATGATCGCGCTCCGCGTGATGGGCTTTTTCAGGAAAACGGCGGATAGCAACAGGACGAAAGTCGGGTACAGGAAGAGGATCAATCGTTCCAGCGCGGCGGAGATGTACTGCAGACCGAGAAAGTCCAGGTAGCTCGCCAGGTAGTACCCGAGCACACCCAGCAAGGCCAGCATCCCCCAATCCTTGCGCGCCAGCGTCATCGGCTGACTGCGCGCCGCCACTACGCCCATCACGATGAAGAAGGGCAGCGAATACCCCATGCGCAATGCCAGCAGCGTCTCTGCGTCGACGCCGTATACGTATGCGGCCTTGATGAAGACGGCCTTGAAGGAAAATCCCAACGCGCCGAGCGAGGCGAACGTGATGCCGAGGGTGGGTTTATTCATCATGCATGAGCGAGGCGATCCCGGTCAGAGGATTGACCGGTCTTGCCCGACATTGTTGCATTGCGCCAGGATCTTCAGCCAGTGCGTGCGGAATGTACTTGCACTGCCGGGTGCAAGTGCCTCCACTCCGCGTGCTCTGTTTCCGAAGAGGACGGGATGTCGCTGCGCCACGAACTCAAGCGTACCGAGGCACGTCTGATTCGCCTCGCGCTGGCGTGGCGTCTGTCGGCGCACACTGATGTGCAAGCTGCAGGAACACGGCGTTGGATAAAGCTCTGCCGCGCGCGGACTCAGTAGGTGAGCTTCAGGCCCAGCGTGAGCATTCGCACGCGCTTGCTGTCGGTTTGTTGCGCGAACGAAGCATCCAGCGAAAGACGGCCGGGAATCACGTTCCACCGCGCATCGATCTGACCCCAGGCGGCGGCGTGGTCATCGCCCCATATTTCGAACGCGACATCGACAGGACCGAAGGCGTCCGGACGTTCCGCCGCCAGCGCCCAGGTCGTAGCGTTGTACGCGTTCAGCCGCGAGCGCGACCAGCCAAGGTTGCCATGCAGCAGCCAAGATGCCACCGGCACGGTGACGATGCCATTCACGTACGCGGTGTCGTACCGGAACGAATCCCCCGGCAGCTTGCTGTCGCCTGCGCCGTATGACAGCGCAATGCCGAATGCGTCGTCGGTGAGTTCCTTGATGAAGGTCTTGCCGTAGATCTGCCGGTTCCACGAGCGTTCATCATCGGCGGTGTCGCTGCCGTAGCCGATGCCGATCTGCGTGTTCAATCCGAGGCCGATGCTGGGTTGCAGGTGCCAGCCGTCCGTGCGTGGCGCATCGCGCTCGGTCTGCCGGAACATGAAGGACTCGAGTTCAAACGTGCCGCGATCGAGTACGCCCGCGTCGTCGGTCGTGAGAGGGCGGCCGGCATGGGCAACGGGAATGCAGCAGGCGGCGAGGGCGGCGCAGGCAAAGTGACGCATGGTCTGTCGGGGAGGTAGCAAGAATTGGAGGGTGGAATCGATATTGAGAATGATTCCTGTGTGCGGCCTTGCCTTATTTGATATATGACAAATGCTCGTGCGGCGCCAGCACATGCGTCGCATGCGCGAATGCCGGCGTCGTGGCGTGAGTATAGGAGGGCCGGCCGGCCTCATGGGCCGGCCAAGGATTGAATGCGCCCTGCCTCAGCGGCGTCCGCCGAAGATCGAGCCCAGCACGCCGCGCAGAATCTGGCGGCCGACCTGGTTGCCCATGGTGCGTGCCATGCTCTTGGCCGCGGTCTGCACGATGCCGTCATGATGGCCGCCGCGCGGGCCGGTCTTGCCGAAGAGAACTTCGCCCAGCGCGCCGCCAAGCAGACCGCCGTCGGCGCTGGCGTTCTGATCCTGGGCCGATGTCGCCGCACCGGTCGCCTTCGGGGCGGCCAGGGTGCCGGAGCTTAGCTTTTCGTAGGCGGACTCGCGATCGAGCACGTCTTCGTATTGGCCGTAAACCGGCGAATTGTTGATCGCGGCGTTGCGCTCGTCCTGCGACAGCGGCCCGATACGCGACGCCGGCGGAATGACGAAGGCGCGCTCCACCATGGTCGGCGTACCTTTGGTATCCAGGAACGACACCAGTGCTTCGCCGACGCCGAGTTCGGTAATGGCGGCTTCGGCGCTGAAGGCCGGGTTCGGGCGAAGCGTTTCGGCTGCCGTCTTGACCGCCTTCTGGTCGCGCGGCGTGAAAGCGCGCAGTGCGTGCTGCACACGATTGCCGAGTTGCCCGAGAACGGTGTCCGGAATGTCCAGCGGGTTCTGAGTGACGAAGTAGACGCCCACGCCCTTGGAGCGGATCAGGCGCACGACCTGCTCGATCTTCTGCAGTAGCGTCGGCGGTGCGTCGGTAAACAGCAGATGGGCCTCGTCGAAGAAGAACACCAACTTGGGTTTTTCAAGGTCTCCGACTTCCGGCAGTTGCTCGAACAGCTCGGCCAGCAGCCACAGCAGGAAGGTGGCATACAGCGTTGGCGAGTTGTACAGCTTGTCGGCGGCCAGGATGTTCACCATGCCCCGGCCTTGCGTGTCGGTACGCATGAGGTCGCTGATCTTGAGCATCGGCTCGCCGAAGAATTTGTCGCCGCCCTGGGCTTCGAGGGCGAGCAAACCGCGCTGGATGGCGCCGACCGATGCCGTCGAAATGTTGCCGTACTGCGTCGTGAACTGCTTGGCGTTGTCGCCGACGTACTGGACCATCGCGCGCAGGTCCTTGAGGTCGAGCAGCAGCAGGCCGTTGTCATCGGCGATGCGGAAAATCAACTGCAGTACGCCGGACTGCACTTCGTTCAGGCTCAGCAGGCGCGCCAGCAACAACGGGCCCATGTCGGACACGGTGGCGCGCACCGGGTGGCCGGCCTCGCCGAAGACATCCCACAGGGTGATCTTGCAGGCTTCGGGCTCCCAATCCGTCACGCCCAGCGATTGCAGGCGTTCCTGGATCTTGGGCTTGAGTTCGCCTCGCGCGCCGATGCCGGAAAGGTCGCCCTTCACGTCGGCCATGAAGACCGGGACGCCAGCTCGGGCAAACGACTCGGCCAGCTTTTGCAGGGTGACGGTCTTGCCGGTGCCGGTAGCGCCGGCGATCAGTCCGTGGCGGTTGGCCAGCGCCGGCAGCAGGGCCAGATCGGTCCCATGGGCTTTGGCGACGACGAGGGGTTCACTCATGGTGTGCTCCAGGTTGCAGTGTCCGCGAACTTACGGCAGCGCCCGTGGGCTTGGCAACAGAAGAATCGCACAATGCTGATCACACTGTCCCACGGCTCGAGGCGCGATCTCTCGCTACGACGCTCAGCCCGGGATCAGGGCGTGCAATGGGCGCTACATTGATCGTAGGCACTCGTGCAGCGCGCTGCATTGCGGCCGCTTTGCTGCTCGCAACTGAAGGAGCGCGCCGCACAGGATTGCACGCAGGCATTCCAGCGATCGCTGCGCGGCGCGTCTGGCGACGGCAACCCGAGTTGTCCGCTCCCGGTGCCCTTGGCGACGTCACATGACGCCAGATCGAAGGTGCGCTGCGGGCCGGGGATGGCCCCCCATTCCTGTGGCGAGAACACGAGGTCCACCTGCAGCGCGGCCAGTGCGTCCGGCGCGTCGAGCAGGTGGGAGCGGCGGAGCGTGGCGACGGCGGCACAGTCGGCGCGCCGCGCCTGCTCGGGCGTCAATGTGCCCGTGTCGGGCAGTCCCAGCGTGTGGCGCGCGCACTCGTGCGCGTACAGGAACAATCGACTCTCCGGCAGCAGGCGTGGCAGCACGGCCGGGTTGTAGCGCACATGCACCTTGCCGTCGACGATGGCGCTGGCCGCCACCAGCGGCAACCCCGGGTCGGCCACCGAGGCGATGGCGCCGCCGCGGGCGTCGGTGCATCCGTCATAGGTATACAGCGTGTCAGCCAGCGCCGGGCGGGCGCAGCCCAGCACGACAAGCAGACACAGCAGGCGCCAGCAGGCAGGCATGATGCGATCTCCGCGATGACAGAAAATTCGCATGGACTCTAGCAAGGCGCAAATGTCGGACCCGTCGCCGGCCAGACCGGCGGCTGTATAATCCCGCCCTCTGCGCTGAACGAACCAAGACGAGGACACCATGGCCGGGCATTCGAAATGGGCCAATATCCAGCACCGTAAAGGCCGCCAGGACGCCAAGCGGGGCAAGGTATTCACCAAGCTGATCAAAGAAATCACCGTGGCCGCCCGCATGGGTGGGGGCGACCCGAACTTCAATCCGCGTCTGCGTCTGGCCGTCGATAAGGCCAAGGCCGAGAACATGCCGGGCGACAACATTGATCGTGCGGTCAAGCGTGGTACGGGCGAGCTCGACGGTGTGACCTATGAAGAGGCTCGCTACGAAGGCTATGGCATCGGCGGCGCAGCCGTGATGGTCGACTGCTTGACCGACAACCGCACGCGTACCGTGGCCGATGTGCGTCATGCCTTCTCGAAGTTTGGCGGCAACATGGGCACCGACGGCTGCGTGGCCTTCCAGTTCAAGCACTGTGGGCAGATGCTGTTCGCGCCGGGCACCAACGAAGATGCGCTGATGGAAGCCGCGCTCGAAGCGGGCGCCGAAGATGTCGTCAGCAACGAAGACGGTTCGATCGAAGTGCTGACGGCGCCGTACGAAATGCCGGCCGTTCAGGAAGCGCTTGCAAAGGCCGGCTTCAAGCCGGAGTTTGCCGAAGTCAGCATGAAGCCGCTGAACGAAACCGTGCTGACTGGCGAGGACGCCATCAAGATGCAGAAGCTGCTCGACGCGCTGGAGTCGCTCGACGACGTGCAGGACGTCTATACCTCCGCCGAAATCGACGAAGTCTGACGCGCGGTGTTGAATTGACAGGAACGCCCGGCCGGGAAACCGCCCGGGCGTTTTTGCATTCGGTGTCCAGGCGCAGCAGCGCATGGCGCACGAAAAACAATAGACGGGGACAACCATGAATAAATCGATCCTGGCCGGCACTGGCGCGCTCGCCCTGTTCGCTTTGGTCGCGTGCAGCAGTGCACCGTCCGCTACGCCGACGAACGTACTGACGCTGGCGGATGATGCCCCCGTCGGCCCGCGCGCTTTTCCCGGGGCCGTCGGCTACGGCTCGGAAACCGTTGCAGGGCGGGGCGGGCGCGTCATCAAGGTGACCAGCCTGGCGTCGGAAGGTCCGGGAACGCTGCGAGCGGCGCTGGAGGTGCGCGGGCCGCGCGTCATTGTGTTCGAGGTGGGCGGCGTGATCGACCTGGACAAGAAGGATCTGGCGTTGCGCGAGCCTTTCGTCACCATCGCCGGCCAGACGGCGCCGAGCCCCGGCATCACGCTGATTCGCGGCGGCATGTACATCGGCACGCATGACGTTATCATGCGCCATGTGCGCTTTCGTATCGGCGACGCAGGGGCCGCCAGGAAGAGCGGCTTCGAGCGAGACGTGTCGATCGTCGGCAAGAATGCCTACAACGTCGTCGTCGACCATTGCTCGTTCGCCTGGGGCACGGATGAGAACCTGTCGGTGTCCGGCGAGCGTTACGACGGGCCGGCCGGGACCGCGCGCCACGTCACGCTGAGCAACAACATCATCGCCCAGGGCCTCTACGACGGGCCGCACACCAAGGGGCGGCATTCGATGGGGACGCTCATTCACGACAACGTGCAGGAGGTCGCCGTCATCGGCAATCTGTACGCGCACAACAACGACCGCAATCCGTGGTTCAAGGCCAACGGCACGGGCGTGGTGGTCAACAACTTCATCTACAACCCAGGCACCTGGGCAGTGCGCGTCGGCTACAACCCCAAAGAGTGGGAGGGGCGGACGTTGCCGGGTGCTCCGTCCATCAGCGTGGTGGGCAACGTGTTGCAGTACGGCGTCAATACGGCGGGCAATGTGGCGCTGGTCGGCTCCGGGTTCAACAACGGCAACGCCTACGTCGACGACAACATCGCACTCGATCGCAATGGCCGTGCAGCGGCGCAGACCGGCCCGGGTGTGACGCGGCTGCAATCGGCGCCGTCGTGGGTGGCGGGCCTGTCGCCGCTGCCGGCTTCGGCGGTGCGTGAAGCTGTCCTCGCCCACGCAGGTGCGCGTCCTCGCGATCGCGACACGGTCGATGCGAGATTGGTCGCCGACATCCGCGCCGGCAAGGGGGCCCGCATCGACAGTCAGGACGAAGTCGGCGGCTATCCGACCGTCGCACCGGTTGTGCGTCGGCTGGATGTGCCCGTCACGGGCGTCGATGAATGGCTGGCGCGGTTGGCGCGAGAGGTCGAGTAGTCCGCAGCGGGACTACCGGGTTTTGCGGCGCGGGTTGAAAACCAGGCAGGTGCCGGCGAGTCGGTCGTGCGCAAATTGTCGGTCACGATCGACGAAGGCCGCCCACAGGATGCCCACGCCCGCCAGGATCAGCACCAGCGACGGCCAGGCCAGGGTATAGCGAACGATCAATTGGCGCAGGGAAGGTGCCTTGCCTGTGGCGGCGTCGACCAGTTGCAGGCTCCAGGTCTGCATGGCCAGCGTCTGCCCGGCCTTGCGCCACACCGTTACGAAGTAACAGCCCATCAGGACAAAGACGTAGAGCCACAGGAACCAGCCGGGGGGCGTGACGTGAAACGTCATGCCGACGATGGTCATGGGGAGAAGGCCGCCTACTACCATGACGCCGAAGGCCGGCAAGCCTTCATACAACATGCTGGCCAGGCGACGGCGCAGCGAGGCCAGTTCGACTTCCGTGCGGATGGCTGTGGCATTCGCAGGGGCGGAAGTCGGCGTGGCTGGGTTCATGGCGTGGCGGCGGGTGTGTCGTTGGCGACCTTGGGGGCGCCGGCAGATGCGTCTGACGGCAAGGCCGGCGGCTCGGAGCCCGATTGTACGGGCGTTTTGTCGTCATGCGCCGTTGCAGCGCTCAGCGGCTTGAGCGGATTGGTCGTCGTGCCCAGCGTGCGCGGCGCCTGCTTGAGCTTTTCCTTCTCATGCGCCGGCAGCGCGTCGTAGCGCAGCCATTGTTCCTGCAGGCTGGGCGCGTCGGACGTTTGCTGGGCCTGGATCTTCTTGAACTGTGCGCGTGCCGCCTCGCGCTCTTCGTGGGTCAGCTTCGCCCAGTCGGCCACGCGGCTACGCAGCTTGGCCTGCTCTTGCGATGTCATGGTCGGGTAGCGATTGGCAATGCCCAGCCATTTGCGCTGGCGTACCGGCGTGAAGTCATCCCACTCGCCGGCGAGCGGTGCGAGCAGGGCTTTCTGCTCGTGCGTCAGACTGCGCCATGCAGCGGGCTGGGGCGTGGATGCCGGCGTCGATGCACTCTGTGCGCCGACGCAGCACAGGGCCATCGCCAAACCGATCAGCGCGCGTCTGAGTTTTGCAGCCATCGATAGAAACCGTGATCGAGGTAAGCGTCCAGCGGCAGTTCGTTGGTCAGCAGCGCGCTGTCGACCTCTTCGAGTTCGCGGGCGCGTTGGATCGTCTGCCAGTGGTCGAAGCCGAGCGCCAGCACGGCCAGCAGGGCGGCCACCGCCAGCGGACGCCAGGCTTCGCGGCCCCATTCGGCGATCGTATGACCAAAGCCCGCCAGGACCGGCTCGCGTTGCGCCGCCCGGGCGCGTGCCAGAGCGGCTTCGCGTGCCACGCGCAAGCGCTCCGTCAGCTCCGGCTCCATGCGGGCGGTGCTGCCGTTGAGCTTGTTGCGGACCTTCAGGCCGAAGGCGCGTTGTTCCAGCTCGTTCATAAAGTCACTCCCTTGGCTCGCAGGGCGGCGGCCAGTGTGTGGGTGGCGCGGGAGCAATGCGTTTTAACGCTGCCCTCGGAGCACCCCATGGCGGCGGCCGTCTCTGCAATATCCATCTCCTCCCAGTAACGCATCAGGAAGGCTTCGCGTTGACGAGCGGGCAGTCGCTGAATCTCTTCTTCGATCAACGCAAGCGTTTGAATTTGTTCAAATTCGCCGTGCGGCGTCGGGCTTGCGCCATGCTCCGCAGCAAGCTCCATCGTGTCCAGCGGATCGCCGTCCTCGTCCTCGCGCGACGTAAAGGCAGACAAGAGCGAGACCCAGAGGTTGCGGACCTTGCTGCGACGGTGATGGTCGCGCACTGCGTTTTGCAGGATGCGCTGGAATAGCAGGGGGAGTTCCGCCGCCGGCTTGTGGGCGTATTTTTCGGTCAGGCGCATCATGGCGTCCTGGACGACGTCTAGCGCAGCCTCGTCATCCCTCAGAGCGAACTGCGCCTGGCGGAACGCGCGGCGTTCCACCGAGGCAAGAAAATCGGAGAGTTCGTCGAGAGAAGCCAGAGCAGATTCTTCTTATAGGGCGCCCGCCGCATCAGGAGCGGCCGGGGTTCGACAGGCCGTGCTCCTTGACCAATCGGCCATGCCCCGGTAACGTAACGGGTTCTTTTTAAAGCTGTCGGCTGGGTTAGCGCAATGACTTTGACGGGTGCCGAGATTGTAGTGAGGTGTCTCCAGGAAGAAAAGGTCGAGTACGTATTCGGCTATCCTGGTGGAGCGGTACTCTTCATTTATGACGCGCTGTTCGAGCAGGACGGCGTGCGCCACGTGCTGGTGCGCCACGAACAGGCTGCGGTCCACGCGGCTGACGGTTTCGCCCGCACGACCGGCAAGGTCGGCGTGGCGCTGGTGACTTCCGGCCCCGGCGCCACCAACGCGGTGACCGGCATTGCCACCGCTTACATGGATTCCATTCCGCTGGTCATCATCAGCGGCCAGGTTCCGTCCAGCGCCATCGGCCAGGACGCCTTCCAGGAAGTCGACACGATCGGCATCACCCGTCCGTGCGTGAAGCACAACTTCCTGGTCAAGGATGTGCGCGACATCGCCTCGACCATCAAGAAGGCTTTCTATCTGGCGGCAACCGGCCGCCCCGGCCCCGTGCTGGTCGATATCCCCAAGGACATCTCCGCACAGCGCTGCGACTTCGAATACCCGTCGACCGTCGAGCTGCGCTCGTACAACCCGGTGGTCAAGGGCCATCACGGCCAGATCAAGAAGGCGGCGCAACTGTTGCTCGAAGCCAAGCGCCCGATGATCTACACCGGCGGCGGCGTGGTCCTGGCCAATGCGGCCGAAAAGCTCACGCGCCTGTCGCGTCTGCTGGGCTACCCCGTTACCAACACGCTGATGGGGCTTGGCGGCTACCCGGCGTCGGACAAGCAATTCGTCGGCATGCTCGGCATGCACGGCACCTACGAAGCCAACATGGCGATGCAGTACTGCGACGTGCTGCTGGCCGTGGGCGCGCGCTTCGATGACCGCGTCATCGGCGATCCGAAGCACTTCGCCGCCGAGCCGCGCAAGATCGTTCACATCGACGTCGATCCGTCGTCGATCTCCAAGCGCGTCAAGGTGGACGTGCCCATCGTCGGTGACGTGGGCGAAGTCCTCGACGAAATGATCCGTTTGATCGAAGCCGGTGCCGAACGCCCCAACGCCGACGCGCTCGGCGCATGGTGGAAGCAAATCGATGCCTGGCGTGGCCGCAACTGCATGGCCTATCGCAACTCCGACGACGTCATCAAGCCGCAGTACGTGCTGGAGAAGCTCTGGCAGGTCACCAACGGCGAAGCCTTCGTCACCACCGACGTCGGCCAGCACCAGATGTGGGGCGCCCAGTACTATCACTTCGACAAGCCGCGTCGCTGGGTGACCTCGGGTGGCTTGGGCACGATGGGCTTCGGCCTGCCTGCCGCGATGGGCGCGCAGCTCGCCAACCCCGGCTCGCCGGTGGCGTGCATCACGGGCGAAGGCTCGATCCAGATGTGCATCCAGGAACTGTCGACCTGCAAGCAATATCGTCTGCCGATCAAGGTTCTGAGCCTGAACAACCGTTACCTGGGCATGGTCCGCCAGTGGCAAGAGTTCTTCCACGGCAACCGCTATTCCGAGTCCTACATGGATTCGCTGCCCGATTTTGCCAAGCTGGCCGAAGCCTATGGCCACATCGGCATGCAGATCACCAAGCCTTCCGATGTGGAAGGCGCCTTGCGCGAAGCATTCCGCCGCAAGGACGAACTGGTCTTCCTGGACTTCCAGATCGACCCGACGGAAAACGTCTATCCGATGGTCCAGGGCGGCAAGGGTCTCTCCGAGATGATCCTCGCGCCGGAAGACCTCTGAAAACCGTTGTGCCCGCCTGCAACGCAGGTGGATAGAAGGCTCTGAAAGCCTGCCGGTAGCTTGGCAGGCATGAGAAAAACCCGCCGCGACCAGTCACCACAACCTCGCCGCGACCGGGTTTGAACATTTCGGATGTGTGTGCGGGGGACGGATCCACCCGGTCCGTTCCGCCGTGGCGTGCTTACCGGCACGTCCCGGCGCGGCTGTCGCCCTGCGGCAGGCTGTATCGCGCAGTGTTCGGATCACTGGCTGGTTTGAGAACAAACGCTATGCGACATGTCATTTCTTTGCTGCTCGAAAACGAGGCAGGCGCGCTCTCGCGCGTGGCGGGCCTTTTCTCGGCACGCGGCTACAACATCGAGTCCCTCACGGTGGCCCCGACCGAGGACGCTTCGCTGTCGCGCATGACGATCGTCACGCGCGGCTCGGACGACATCATTGAGCAGATCAACAAGCAACTGAACAAGCTGATCGACGTGGTCAAGGTCGTGGATATCTCCGAGGCCGCCCACATCGAACGCGAACTCATGCTGATCAAGGTCCGCGCCATCGGCAAGGACCGCGAAGAGATCAAGCGCATGGCGGATATCTACCGCGGTCGCATCGTCGATGTGACCGACTCCAGCTATGTGATCGAACTGACCGGCGCGCAAGACAAGCTCGATTCCTTTATCCAGGCAATCGACCGCGACCTGATTCTGGAAACCGTACGTACCGGCGCCTGTGGCGTTGGCCGCGGTGACCGCATTCTGAAGATTTGAGTTTCTGAATACCGACTGGCGTGTGCGGTCGGGCGGTTCATGCCGATGGCGTGACGCAGACCGTGCGCCCTGCACGCATCGCACTGGAGAAATGCAATGAAAGTCTATTACGACAAGGACGCCGACCTTTCCCTCATCAAGGGCAAGAAGGTCACCATCGTGGGTTACGGCTCGCAAGGCCACGCACACGCGCTGAACCTGAAGGATTCGGGCGTGAACGTCACCATCGGCCTGCGCCGTGGTGGTGCCTCCTGGAGCAAGGCTGAAGCCGCCGGCCTGCCGGTCGCCGAAGTGGCCGAAGCGGTCAAGGGCGCCGACGTCGTCATGATCCTGCTGCCGGACGAAAACCAGCCGGACGTCTACAAGCGCGACATCGAGCCGAACATCAAGGAAGGCGCGGCCCTGGCCTTCGCCCACGGCTTCAACGTGCACTACAACCAGATCGTGCCGCGCGCCGACCTGGACGTGATCATGGTCGCCCCGAAGGGTCCGGGCCACACCGTGCGTTCCGAATACCTCAAGGGCGGCGGCGTGCCCAGTCTGATCGCTGTCTACGCCGACAAGTCCGGCAAGGCGCGTGACGTGGCACTGTCGTACGCAGCAGCCAACGGCGGCACCAAGGGCGGCGTGATCGAAACCAACTTCCGCGAAGAGACCGAAACCGACCTGTTCGGCGAACAAGCCGTGCTGTGCGGCGGCGCGGTTGAACTGGTGAAGGCCGGTTTCGAAACCCTGACCGAAGCGGGCTACGCTCCGGAAATGGCCTACTTCGAGTGCCTGCACGAACTCAAGCTGATCGTCGACCTGATGTACGAAGGCGGCATCGCCAACATGAACTACTCGATCTCCAACAACGCCGAGTACGGTGAATACCTCACCGGCCCGGAAGTGGTGACCGAAGAGACCAAGAAGGCGATGAAGAAGGCGCTGACCCGCATCCAGACCGGCGAATACGCCAAGCAATTCATCCTGGAAGGTCGCACCAACTACCCGGCCATGACCGCGCGCCGTCGTCTGACGGCCGAGCACCCGATCGAAAAGGTCGGCGCCCAACTGCGCGCGATGATGCCGTGGATCGCCAAGAACAAGCTGGTCGACCAAAGCAAGAACTAAGAAACCGGTACAGGCTCGTGCATGCGGGCCTTGCCGTACTTGCTATGAGAATGGCCGCCAGCGTGCGGCCGTTTTCATTTGCAGCCTGGCGCGTCACGGAGCCGTTGGCGCCATGGGCTAGAATTCATCGTTTAACGCATTTTTCAGTCTGTCACGCACATGTCCGCTCGCAAGATTTTCGTCACCAATGCCCTGCCGTATGCCAACGGCGACATCCACCTCGGACACCTGGTCGGTTACGTCCAGGCCGATATCTGGGTGCGCTACCAACGCATGCGCGGCAACATGGTGCACTACGTCTGCGCGGACGATACGCACGGTGCGCCGATCATGCTGCGCGCCGAAAAGGAAGGCATCACGCCGGAGCAACTGATCGCTCGCGCCCACGCCAGCCATTCGCGCGACTTTGCCGATTTCCTGGTCGAATTCGATAACTACCATTCGACGCACAGCGACGAAAACCGCGCCTATGCCGAGGACATCTACGGCAAGCTCAAGGCTGCCGGCTTCATCGAGACGCGCTCGATCGAGCAGTTCTACGATCCGGTCAAGCTGATGTTCCTCCCGGACCGCTTCATCAAGGGCGAATGCCCCAAGTGCGGCGCGAAGGACCAGTACGGCGACAACTGCGAAGTGTGCGGCGCGGCCTACGCCCCGACCGAACTCAAGAATCCGTACTCCGCCGTGTCGGGCGCCAAGCCCGAACTGCGCAACTCAGAGCACTACTTCTTCCGTCTGTCCGACCCGAAGGCAGTGGCCTTCCTGCGCGAATGGACGCAAGGCGTCAACGCCGACGGCTCACCCCGCATGCCGCCGGAAGCTTCCAACAAAATGCGCGAGTGGATCGGCTCGGAAGGCGAAAACAAGCTCTCCGATTGGGACATCTCGCGCGATGCGCCGTACTTCGGTTTCGAGATTCCGGACGCCCCGGGCAAGTACTTCTACGTCTGGCTGGATGCGCCGATCGGCTACCTCGCGAGCTTCCGCAACTATGCCGATCGTGTGGGCGGCGTCGAAGTCACTGACTATACCGACCCGGACAAGGCCGCCGCGCTGGGTACCGAGATGGTGCACTTCATTGGCAAGGACATCCTGTACTTCCACGCGTTGTTCTGGCCCGCGATGCTCAAGTTCGCCGGTTACCGCACGCCGACCTTCCTCAACGTCAACGGCTTCCTGACGGTGGACGGCGCCAAGATGTCGAAGAGCCGCGGTACGTTCATCACCGCGCGCAGCTACCTCGATCTCGGACTGAACCCGGAATGGCTGCGCTATTACTTTGCCGCCAAGCTCAACGCCAATATCGAAGACCTGGACCTGTCGCTGGACGACTTCGTGGCGAAGGTGAATTCCGACCTCGTCGGCAAGTTCGTCAACATCGCCAGCCGTTGCGCGGGCTTCATCGCCAAGCGCTTTGACGGCAAGCTGGGCGAGTCGGATGTCACCGCGCTGGATGCGTTCTCCGCCGAGTCGCTCGACGCTGTTTCCAAGGCCTATAACGATCGCGACTACAGCGTCGCGCTGCGCGAAGTCATGCGCCTGGCCGATGCTGCCAACGTGTACGTCAATGACGAGAAGCCGTGGGAATTGGCCAAGGACCCGGCGCAGTCCGAACGCCTGCATCGTGTATGCAGCACGGCGCTCAACCAGTTCCGCGCGTTGGCGATCATGCTCAAGCCGGTGCTGCCGGGCCTGGCCGCGCAGGTCGAATCCTTCCTGTGCGTGCCGGCTTTCGCGTGGACCGATCTGTTCCGTCCGCTACCGGCTGGTCATGTCATCGATGCCTACAAGCACCTGATGACGCGCATCGAGCGCAAGCAGATTGACGCGCTCATCGACGCCAACAAGGAGTCGCTCGAAGCCCCGGTTGCTGCCGCCGCTCCTGCCAAACAAGAAGCCAAGGCCGTTGCCAAGCCCGAAAAGGCCGCCGAGGCGAGCGCCGAAGATGCGGCCAGCCCGATCAGCATCGACGACTTCATGAAGGTCGACCTACGCGTGGCGAAGATCGTCGCCGCAGAACACGTCGAGGGCGCGGCCAAGTTGTTGCGCCTGCAACTGGACATCGGCGAGGAAAAGCCGCGCCAGGTATTCGCGGGCATCAAAAGCGCATACGATCCGGCCACCTTGGTTGGCCGTCTGACGGTGATGGTGGCGAACCTGGCGCCGCGCAAGATGAAGTTCGGCATGAGCGAGGGAATGGTACTGGCGGCCGCGGACGAGGCTGGCGAAGTGCCGGGGATCTTCCTGATGTCGCCAGACGTCGGGGCAGAGCCGGGCATGAGAGTGCGCTGACGTACAAAATCAGTGTTTTCGTACCGCTCTCTTCCTGAAGTTTGAGCGCGGGCCAAGCGCGTCGGCTTCGCAGCCCTTATCCTCAATGACTCGGCGCCTGCGTGGCGCCGTGCGTTTGTGAGGATGTGCAATGCAAGGCTTTCGCCCGAAACTGTGGGACACGCTGTCCGGTTATTCGCGCCGGCAATTCGGTTCGGATGTATCGGCGGGCCTGACCGTCGGCGTGCTGGCCCTGCCGCTGGCCATGGCCTTCGCAATCGCCAGCGGCGCAAGTCCGTCGGCCGGCATCTGGACCGGCATCATCGCGGGCCTGCTGATTTCCCTGTTCGGCGGCTCGCGTGTGCAGATCGGGGGCCCGACGGGGGCCTTCATCCCCATCCTCTATGCCATCGTCGCCAGCCACGGCCTGTCCAACATGCTGGCCGCCACGTTCATGGCCGGCATCCTGCTCGTCGCCATGGGCTTTGCCGGACTCGGCACACTGATCCGCTTCATTCCCGTTTCGGTGGTGATCGGCTTTACCAACGGTATTGCCGTCGTCATCTTCATGTCGCAGTTGAAGGACTTCTTCGGCCTGCACATCGGCGAGGTGCCGGCGGAGTTCTTCGCGCGCATCCGCGTACTGGCCGCGGGCGCCGAGACCGCCGACCTGACCACCATCGTGGTGGCGATCGTCTCGGTGCTGGTGATCGTGGGCTGGGGCTTCATCGTCGAGCGCCTGGGGCGGCTGCACGGACGCCTGCGCGTGCTCGGCGCCTTGCCGCCGCAGTTGGCCGTGCTGCTCATCATGACACCGCTGTGCGCGGTGCTGTCGCTGCCGATCGAGACCATCGGCTCGCGCTTCGGCGGTATTCCCCAAGCCGTGCCCATGCCGGCTTTCCCGCTGCCGTCGCTCAGCAGTCTGGGGCAACTGGTTACGCCGGCCATCACCATCGCGCTGCTGGGCGCCATCGAATCACTGCTGTCCGCCCGTGTCGCCGATGCCTACGTCGATGATCGTCACGATCCGAACCAGGAGCTGATCGGGCAGGGCATCGCCAACATCGTCTCGCCTTTCTTCGGCGGTGTCGCAGCGACCGGCGCGATCGCGCGCACTTCGGCCAACATCCGGGCCGGCGGGCGCACGCCGATCGCAGGCGTGGTCCATTCGCTGACGCTGCTGCTGATCGTGCTCGTTGCCGCGCCGCTGGCGGCCTACGTACCGATCGCCACGCTGGCGGCCATCGTCATGGTGGTGGCGGTAAAGATGGGCGAGTGGCACGAATTCCGGCGCCTGCGCCAGTTCTCATGGAACTACCGCATCATCCTGCTGGCGACCTTCGTGCTGACGGTGCTTTTCGACCTGACCGTGGCAGTCGAGATCGGCATGGTGCTGGCGAGCCTGTTCTTCATCTACCGGATGCAGAGCCTCACCATGGTCGAGCCGGTTGATGTGCCGGCCGCGCGCAGCGAGGTGCGTGCCTGGGCTATCCGGGGCTCCATGTTCTTCGGCGCCGTGGCCAAGCTCGAGCGCCTTTTCGATCCGCAACAGGTCAGCACACGGGTCGTGATCTTCGACCTGCACCGGCTGCTCAACATCGACACGACCGGGATCGATTGGCTCGCCGGCGTGCAGCGCACGCTTGCCAAGCGGGGTACGACGCTCGTGCTGTGCGGGCTCGAAATGCAGCCTCGGTCGATTGCCATGCGGTCCGGTCTGTGTGCCCAGGTCGAAATGATCAACGTCTGCGACGACCTGCCGGCGGCGCTGCGTCGGGCCGACGATATCCTGGACCGCAACTGAAGGCCGCCGCCTTTGATGGGCGGGCGGCGGCCGCAGGCGCGCTGCTTATAGTTTGGTGATCGTTTTGACGTCGATCTCCACCGAGTTCCAGTCCTTGTCGACCTCGCCTTCGATGCGCACGCGATTCTGCGGCGTGACGCGCTGACCGTTCCAGCGTCGGTCATCGACGTCGACTGTGATGGTGCCGGAGCCGTCGCGGAACAGGTACTTGTCGCGGCCGAGGCGCTGCTCGATACGCCCTTCGAGTACGACGAAGGTGTCGTCGCGAAGCGAGCGCGCCTGTTCAACGGTCGTCAGGCTGGCCGTTGGGCCGACGAAGCCGCCGGCGGCCGGCGTTGTGGCTGGATCGCTGAAACCGCCCTGTTGAGCCCAAGCGGTAGAACAAGCGGCGGCAAGGCATGCGACGATCAGGCGTTTCTTCATCATCTTGATTCTCCTCTGAAGGTTGCTCGGCGCCGAAGGCGCTCCACTCAGTCAGTGGCGTTCGCGCGGCAGGAGTTCCGGCAATGTGGCAGAGCTTTGCGGTGTATCCTGTCCGGCCCCGGACGAGGAAGAAGCCCATGGAACAACCCCGCATATCGCGCCACCTGGTCATTCGCGGCCGTGTGCAGGGTGTGGGCTTTCGCTGGACCATGCAGCGGCAGGCCGAAGCGCTGGGGGTGGACGGCTGGGTGCGCAACAAGCGGGACGGAACGGTCGAGTCCTTGGTCTGCGGCCCCCAACAAGCTGTTGCGGCCATGATCGACTGGGCCATGCACGGCCCGGCAGGCGCGAAGGTGGAAGAAGTAGAGGTCGAGGACTCCACCGAAATCGCAACAGGTTTTACCCCGGCGGCGACACTTTGATGTCTGTGCAACTATCTTTCTGATAGCCAAAACCAATCGAACTCGATTTGACCTTTAGCCTGCAGGGTCGCCATAATCGTTCTTCCCCGCAACTATACGGAGTCGTAACATGGCCGTCCTCGTTGGTAAGAAAGCACCCGATTTCACCGCGTCCGCTGTCCTCGGCAACAACGAAATCACGGACATCAAGTTCTCTGAAGCGGCTCGTGGCAAGTACGCCGTGGTCTTCTTCTACCCGCTGGACTTCACCTTCGTGTGCCCGTCCGAGCTGATCGCCTTCGATCACCGTCTGGACGAGTTCAAGAAGCGCAATGTCGAAGTGTTCGGCGTTTCGATCGACTCCCAATTCACGCACCTGGCCTGGAAGAACACCCCGGTCGAGAAGGGCGGCATCGGCAAGGTCGGCTACACGCTGGTTGCCGACGTGAAGCACGAAATCGCCAAGGCCTACGACGTTGAATCCGAAGGCGGGGTGGCATTCCGCGGCTCGTTCCTGATCGACCGCGACGGCGTCGTGCAGCACCAGGTCGTCAACAACCTGCCGCTGGGCCGCAACATCGACGAAATGATCCGCATGATCGACGCCCTGCAATTTACCGAAGAACACGGCGAAGTCTGCCCGGCCGGCTGGAAGAAGGGCGAGAAGGGCATGACCGCCTCGACCGACGGCGTGGCCCGCTACCTGGCTGAAAACGCCTCGTCGCTGTAACCCGACGCGCAGGCGCACCTCGCGCCAGCCTCCGAACGGCACCGGCCGCACGACCGGTGCCGTTTTCTTTTGCATCCATTCAAGTATTAATCCAACGCTGCCGTTGATTGGTCTGCGTTCGGAATGCGGCCGACCGCCCTGCGCCCGGAGCTCGTCCGGCGCACATCGACGGCAGGCCGGCCTGCGACCGTCCGGTCCGACATACCCGCACCGTTTGATTTGAATAGCGCGCTCGGTCCGGCCTTCTCCGGCGATAGACGCGTACGGAGACTCCGTCCATGGCGGTTCTGCAGCATCGCTTGTCCCGCTTTGCTCGCACCCTCACGATCGGTGTGCCGTGCGCCCTGTCGACCGCGCCTGCCCTGGCACAACTGGGCGAGGCGCAAGCCGCGCTGTCCTCTCTGGGCGGCCTGATGCTGGTGGCCGTGATGCTGGTGCTGCTGGCGGCGGTATGGCTCTACAAGCGGCAAATGCACCGCATGGCCGAGCGCACCCGGGCACTGGCCCTGTCCGAAGAACGTTTCCGCGTCATCGTCGAAGGCACCAACGTGGTTGCGTGGGAATACGACATCGGCGCGGATTGCTTCACTTACGTATCCGCTCCGGGCGAAGGCTTGCTCGGATTCCAGATCGAGGACTGGAAGCAGTCGGGTTTCTGGCGCTCACGCCTGCACCCGGACGACCGCGACGCGGCCATGGCATTCCTGCGTCGCCAGCTCGTCGCCGACGCGCCACACGACTGCGAGTACCGCATGCGGCACGCCGACGGTCACGTCATCTTCGTGCGCGATCTGCGCTCTCCGATTGCCGCCGGCGGCCATGTCATGGGCATGCGCGGCATCTTTGTCGACATCACCGCGTACAAGGCGTCCGAAGCCGCGCTGGAAGACTCCGAGGCGCGATTCCGCAGCGCCTACGAACAGGCCGCCGTAGGCATGGCCTTGTGCGCGATCTCCGGCCGCTTCGTGCGCGTCAACCCGCGTTACTGCGACATCACCGGCTACACCGAAAAGGAACTGCTCGAACGCGATTTCCGCGAAATCACCTGGCGTGAGGACGTCGAAGGCAACGATCGCCTGCTCGACGGGCTGGTCATTGGCAACAGTGCCAAGACCTCGATGGAAAAACGCATCCGGCGTCCCGACGGCAGCGTTGTGTGGGTCAATCTTTCGATTGCGCTGGTCAAGCCGGCGCAGGGAGGCGCCAGTCACTTCATGGAAGTGATCGAAGACATCACCGCCCGGCGGCATGCCGAATCCGAACTGCGCGAGAGCGAAGGGCGCATGCGCTCGATTCTCTCGGCCATGAATGAAGGCGTCATTCTCCGCAATGCCGGCGGCGACGTGATCGTGGCCAATGGCGCCGCGCGGCGCATCTATGGCGTTGCGCCCGGCGCGGCCCTGCCGCCCTTGCACGACGCCGGCACGCGATACCTGCGCGAAGATGGCACCACCTGTCCGGTGGAAGAGCTCCCCAGCTTCCACGCCATGCATACGGGCGAGTCGCGCGCCGGTACGGTCGGCATCGAACGCGGCGACGGCTCGCGCGTCTGGTTCGTCTCGCGCGCCGAACCCCTGCAACGGGATTCGCGCACCGGACTCTATCCGGTTGTCCTGACGCTCAACGACGTGACCGGTCAACGCCGTGCGGAAGAAGAACTGCGGCTCGCTGCGACGGTGTTCGACAACAGCATCGAAGCGATCATGATCACCGATGCGCATCGCCATATCCTGTCGGTGAATCGCGCCTTCACCGATCTGACCGGATACGAGCCCGCGCAGGTGTTGGGCAATACGCCCGTGCTGCTGGCGGCCACCTCAGCGAACGACAGCGCGCAGTACGACGACATCTGGCTGCGTGCGGCGCAGGCCGGCGCGTGGCAGGGCGAAACCTGGCAACGGCGGCGCGATGGATCGGAGTTCCTCGAGTGGCTGTCGGTGTCGGCGGTGTATGACCCGCGCGGCCAGATCACGCATTTCGTCGCGGTGTTCTCGGATATTACAGAGCGCAAGGCCAGCGAGGCGCGCATCGCCTACCTCGCGCACCACGATCCGCTGACCGAACTGCCCAACCGCACGCTCTTCCAGGATCGTCTCGAACAAGCGTTGGCACGCGCCGAGCGGCATCACCAGCGCGTGGCCTTGTTGTTCCTCGACCTGGATCGCTTCAAGACCATCAACGATTCGCTCGGGCACCTTGCCGGCGATCGCCTGCTGCAAGCCGTGTCGGGCCGTCTCAAGGACTGCGTGCGCACGACCGACACCATCTGCCGCCAGGGCGGGGACGAATTCATCATCGTGCTCGCCGATGTCGGCGACCCGGAAACGCCGGCACGCGTCGCTGACAAGATCCTGCGCTGCCTGTCGGAGCCGTTCGACATCGATGGCCATCGGCTTGGCACATCGTTTTCCATTGGTATCGCCATCTATCCGGACGACGGCCGCAGTGTCGACAGCCTGATGAAGAACGCCGACACCGCGATGTATCACGCCAAGGAGAACGGCCGGAATACTTATCGCTTCTTCACCGAGGCGATGAATGCCAATGCGCTCGAACGCCTGCATCTCGAAAGCCAGTTGCGCCAGGCGCTGGAGCGGGGCGAATTGCTGCTCAACTACCAGCCGCAGGTCGACCTCGGCACAGGCGCCATCCTGGGCGCCGAAGCGCTCATCCGCTGGCAGTCAGAGGCGCTCGGATTCGTGCCGCCGGGCCGCTTCATTCCCATCGCCGAAGAGTCCGGCCTCATCGTGCCGATCGGGCGATGGGTATTGCGGCAGGCCTGCCTGCATGCGCGCACCTGGCAGGATGCGGGGCTCGCGCCGGTCGGCGTGGCGGTCAATATCTCGGCACTGCAGTTCGCCCGCGACGACATCGTGACGGCGGTGAGCGAGGTGCTGGCCGAAACCGGGCTGGCGCCGGAGCGGCTCGAACTGGAACTGACCGAATCGCTGCTCATGCATCAGGGCGACGAAGTGCTCGACACCATGCATCGGCTCAAGGCGCTCGGCGTGCGCCTTTCCATTGACGACTTCGGCACCGGATATTCGTCGCTGTCGTACCTCAAGCGCTTTGCCGTAGACCGGCTGAAGATCGACCAGGGGTTCGTGCGCGACATCGCCGATGACCCCGATGACGCCGCCATCGTCCGCGCCATCATCCAGCTCGGGCGCAGCCTCAAGCTGGACGTCATTGCCGAGGGGGCGGAGGCGCGCGCGCAGGTGGACTTCCTCCTGCGTGAGGGTTGCCGCAAGGCGCAGGGGTATTTCTTCTGCCCGCCCGTGACGCACGACGTCTTCATGAGCGTGCTGCGACGCGGTCTGGGGGCCCGCCAGAATGAACATCGTGCGCTGATCACCCACTGATCGCGGCCGGTGTGCGGCCCGGTGCGCTAGACTGGCGCTCCCCAAGGAACATGCCCGTTGATGTCCGCCCCCACCAAAACGCTCCGAGAACGCATCTTTCACGCCGTCTGCTTCGAGGTCGGCGTGCTGTGCGTGGCCTCACCCCTGTTCGCCTGGATCATGGATGTGCGGGTGGTGGACATGGGCATTCTCACCATCGCCATCGGGCTGATCGCCATGGCGTGGAACATGATTTTCAACGCACTGTTCGAACGCGCGGAGTCGCGCTTCGGCCTTCGTCGCACACTCATCGTGCGCATCTGTCATGCCGTCCTGTTCGAACTGGGTCTGTTGCTGGTGGCAGTGCCGCTGGCCGCGCTCTGGCTGAACATCGGCATGGTGCCGGCCTTCTTGCTGGAGGTCGGCTTTGCCCTGTTCATGCTGCCTTACACGGTGATCTTCAACTGGCTCTACGACACCTTGCGCGCATTCGTCATGCAGCGGCCATCGCGCGAGACGAGCTGATTCAGTCTTGCTGCGCCGTGTCTGCGTCGGCAACTGCGCGACGCAGCGCGGGCGGCGGCGTGATGCCCATCGACACATAGATCGCCGTGAGCTTGTCGACGCCGATGTTGGCCGGGCGTACCCAGTCGGTCGGCACGTACAGCAGGCCTCCGCCGATCGGTACCGGCGCTGTGGGCACCAGCACGGCGCAATAGGTGCGCCCGTCGAGTTCGATCGGTTCGGGGTTGGGCATGAGTGCCAGCACTGCAACGCCGTCGCCGCCAAAAAAACACCACACCGGACTCATCGCTGCGATGTCGGCTTCTTCTTTCTGGTCGAGCAGGCCGACGAAGCGGTCGGCCATGTTGTAGAGGCCGCCGATCAGGGGCAGCCGCCGCAGGGTCAGATCGATGAGGCGCGTGAGCGGGCGCTTGAGGCTCGAGCGCACCGCCAGCCCGAGCGGATAAAGCGCCACCGCCAGCAACAGCGTGCCCAGCAGGTAGGCCGCCAGCCGGCTGTCGGCGAAGGGGTGACCCAAGGCGGCAAAGACGCGACCGACGATGCTCTCGGGCCCGATGAACCGGTTGAGCAGGCTGATGACCCAGCCTATCAACGCCAGCGTCAAGGCCA
Source organism: Uliginosibacterium sp. sgz301328 (assembly GCF_041807905.1). Classification (NCBI taxonomy): domain Bacteria; kingdom Pseudomonadati; phylum Pseudomonadota; class Betaproteobacteria; order Rhodocyclales; family Zoogloeaceae; genus Uliginosibacterium; species Uliginosibacterium sp. sgz301328. Next base: position 64,143 of record NZ_JBGVSA010000014.1, on the reverse strand, counting down.
GCGGCAAGAGCGCGACCAGGCCGGCAAGCCAGGTGCGGAAGATCGAGTCGAGGCTTTTCTTGAACATGGGCGGGGCGTGATGGAGGAGGCCTGCCGATGATACGCATTCGGCGGCCTCGCGCCCATGAGACCGTCAGACCGGGTTTTCGAGTTCGGGCGGAATGCCACCGTCAAGCCGGTAGTCCTGCCGCAGGATATTGCCTGCCTGCCAGCGTTGCAGCAGATGTCCGGACCGCAGCGGCGGCCACTTGGCGGCGATTTCTTCGGCATGCTCGCCGGCGGAATCCTGGGGCCGGTAGCCGATCAGTTCGGCCGCATCGCCGTCATACCATTTGACCGGGTTGTTCGACACGCCATTCACCACGGCAAAGCCGACGGCCGGTGCGGCAATGGCGCAACGTACCAGCTCGCACAGGTCGCGGTGGCTTAGCCAAGCCGCCAGCGCACGCTGCGATTTGGGTTGCTCGGTGCAACTGCCGATGCGCAGGCAGATGGTCTCGATGCCGTGGCGATGCCAATAGAAACTGCCCACCAGCTCGCCGAAGCCCTTGGTGGTGGCGTAAAGACTGTCCGGGCGCATCGCCATGCCCGGGGTGACGCATTCGGTGCTTTCGTAATAGCCAGTGACGTGGTTGCTGCTGGCATACACCACGCGGCGCACGCCATGTGCGAGCGCCGCGTCGTAGAGGTTGTAGACGGCGAGCACATTGCTGCGCATGAGCGGATCGAAGCGTTGCTCGTGCGATGCGCCGCCCATGTGCACGATGAGATCGACGCCTTCGAGCAGTGTGTCGAGCGCGCCGCGATCGGCCAGGTCGCAAAGCGTGGATTCTTCGCCTTCGACGGGGGCTTCGGGCAATGGTGCGATGTCGGTCAGGCGCAGGACCTTTGCCTGCTCGCGCAGGCCGGGGCGGATGATGCGCCCGAGATTGCCTGCTGCGCCGGTGAGCAGGATGCGGCCGATCTTGTGTGACACGGATGTTTCCTCGCGCGGCTATGTTGCCGCTTATCGTTGAAAGGGGTGTGGTGCCTGGTGGGTGCGAAGACCGCTAGCCCAGGCGTTCGAAATCGTCTTCGTCCAGCTCCCGCCATATGCCCTGCACGCGTCCTTCGATGGGGCGATAGCGTCGCTTGTAGTTCATCTTGTCGCTGTCGCGTATCCAGTAGCCCAGGTACAGGTACGGACGGCCGAGTTGCCGGCACGCTTCGATCTGCCACAGGATGCTGTAGGTCCCGAAGCTCGCGCGCGGCATGTCCGGATCGTAGAAGGTGTAGACGCTGGACAGTCCGTCGGACAGGCAGTCGATGATCGACACCATGCGCAGCACCGCGCCTTCACGGAATTCCACCAGTCGCGTGTCGACCTGGCTCTGCAGCAGGAAGTGCGTGTACTGCTCGCGGCTGTCCTGGTCCATGCCGCCGCCGGCGTGGCGCGACAGTTGGTAGCGCTGGTAGAGCTGGTAGTGCTCCTCGCGGAAGGTGAGTGGCAGTTCGCGCGCGCTGAGCCGGGCGTGCTGGCGCCATGCGCGGCGCTGGGCGCGGTCGGGGTCGAAGCGCTCGACGTTGATGCGCACCGGCACGCAGGCGTTGCAGGCATCGCAATACGGCCGGTAGGTGAATACGCCGCTGCGCCGAAAGCCGCCGCGAACGAGCTCGCCATACAGCACCGTGTCGATCATGTGGCTCGGCGTAGCAACCTGCGAGCGCGCTGTGCGCTCGGGCAGGTACGAGCAACTGTAGGGGGCGGTCGAATAGAACTGCAGGAAGGCGTACGGAAGGTCTTTCAACAGTGACATGTGCTGCTCCACGTTGACCGCTTTGCCAAGCCCGGCAGGGTCGTGCAAGTCCGTTGTTCAGGTTCGTTCAGGCGCCGGTGCATCGGTGCGCCAGTCGCGTCGCAAGGCATCCACCGGCCAGCGCTGCGGGCGGGCATCGACCTCGGTCCAGCGTTCCAGCGCGGCGATGAACACATCGCGGGGGATTTCTCTCCCGCCCAGCGATGCCAGGTGTGGCGTCGTCATCTGGCAGTCGATGAGGGCGTAACCGCGATCATGCAAACCGCGCGCCAGATGCGCGAAGGCCACCTTGGACGCGTCGCTCACGCGGTGGAACATCGATTCACCGTAGAACACGCGCCCGATGGCCACACCATAGAGTCCGCCGACCAGCTCACCGTCGAGCCATGTTTCGACGCTATGCGCCCAGCCTAGTTCATGCAACTGGCAGTATCCCTCAGTGATTTCTGATCCGATCCAGGTGAGCCGCTCCCCGCCTCGCGGTGCGGCACATTCGTCCATGACGCGGCGGAAGGACGTATCGCAGCGCACTTCGAACTGGCCGCGCTCCAGCGTCTTGCGCAGCGAGCGCGTGATGCGCAGTTCGGACGGAAACACCACCATGCGCGGATCGGGGCTCCACCACATGACCGGCTCGCCTTCCATGAACCAGGGGAAGATGCCCTGCCGGTAGGCGGCCAGCAGCCATTCGGGCGTGAGCGTGTCGCTCAGCGCGAGCAGGCCGTTGGGCTCCTTGAGCGCGCGGCGGGCGGGCGGGAAATGAGGGGTCGTGAGCCAGGGCAGCATCAGGCGTTGAACGCTACCACTTCATCCACCGCGAGGCGAATGCCGATGGTCTCGCCCACGCGATGCGCCTGGTGGCTGGGCAGCAGTGAGAGCACCTTGGCGCCGCTGGCGAGGCGCAAGGTGTAGAGGATTTCGGCGCCACGGAACGCGCTGTGCTCGACGCGCGCCCGAAGCGGGCTGGCCGCGTCATGCACGACGTCGTCGGGGCGCAGCAGCACTTCGACCCGCGTGCCCGAACCGAAATCGCCGCCGTGCACGGCGGGCGAGCCCAGTTCGATATCCACCCGCGCATCCGCACGGGCCGTCCCGGGTAGCAGCACGCCTTGCCCCACGAAGTCGGCCACGAAGCGATTGGCGGGGCTGTGATAGAGATGGTGAGCACCACCCCATTGCTGCATGCGGCCTTCGTGCATGACGCCGATTTCGTCGCACATGGCGAACGCTTCGTGCTGGTCGTGCGTGACCAGGATCGCGGTGGCCCCTGCCGTGCCGAGAATGTCGCGCACTTCGAGCGACAGGCGCTCGCGCAGATCGACGTCGAGATTGGAAAAGGGCTCGTCCAGCAGCACCAGCCGCGGATCGGGTGCCAGCGCCCGGGCCAGCGCCACGCGTTGCTGCTGGCCGCCGGAGAGCTCATGCGGGTAGCGCCCGCCCTGTCCGCTCAGGCCGACCAGCCGCAGCATCTCGGCCTGTCGCGCTTTCTGTGCCGCCGCATCCAGACGGCGCAGGCCGAAGGCCACATTGTCCGCCACCGTCAGGTGTGGAAAGAGCGCGTAGTCCTGGAACACCATGCCGATGCGCCGCCGCTCGGGGGCCACGTGCACGCCATCGGCGGCCAGCGTATCGCCATCGAAGAAGATGCTGCCGGCGCGCAGGCGCTCAAAGCCTGCGATGGCGCGCAGGATGGTCGTCTTGCCGCACCCGGATGGGCCCAGCAGGCAGGCGATGGTGCCGCGCGTCAGCGCGAAACTGGCGTCGTGCACGACGTCGATGGCGCCGTAGCCGAGGCGCAGGGCGTGGGCGGAGAGGATGGGAGATGACATGAAGGCTGCCGGCGGGATTCTTGATCAGGCTCAATTATAATGATTCTCATTGGACGTCCGTCGGGCGTCGTGCAAGCGATTCATTTTTCCGCCCATCCCGCAATTGACCTCCGCTCAGCAAACCCTGCCGGCCACTGCCGCCGCATCGCCCAAGTCTGCCCCTTTACGTCTGCCGTCCGCCCTGGCCGTTGCCGCCGCCGTGGTGGCTCTGCTCATCGCCGTGCCCGTGCTGGCCGTGGCGTCGAGCCTGTTCAGTGGCGGCACGGGCGAAGTCTGGAGGCACCTGCTCGACACCGTCCTGCCTCGCTACCTGACCAACACATTGATCCTGTGCGCTGTCGTCGGCATCGGCGTGGCGGTGATCGGCGTGGGCACGGCGTGGGCGACGACCATGCTGGAATTCCCCGGGCGGCGTTTCTTCGACTGGGCGCTGATCCTGCCACTGGCCGTGCCGGCCTACATCATGGCCTATGTCTATACCGACTTTTTCCAGTTCGTCGGCCCGTTCCAGACCTGGCTGCGCGACACCTTCGGCTGGACGCGGGCGGATTACTGGTTCCCCGACGTGCGCACACTCGGTGGCGCGTGCGCCATGTTCATCTTTGTCTTCTACCCATACGTGTACATGCTGGCGCGCACGGCCTTCCTCGAGCGCGTGGGCGCCATGCTCGATGCCGGGCAGTCGCTGGGTTTGTCACCGTGGGCGAGGTTCTGGCGCATTTCCTTGCCGCTCGCCCGGCCCGCCATCGTCGCCGGGCTGGCGCTGGTCATGATGGAGACGCTGGCCGATTACGGCACGGTGCAGTACTTCGCCGTACAGACCTTTACCACCGGCATCTACCGCGCGTGGTTTTCGCTCGGCGATCGCGTGGCGGCGGCGCAACTGGCCACCGCCCTGCTGGTGGTGGTGGCACTGGTTCTGCTGCTGGAACGGGCCTCGCGCGGACGCGCCCGCTATGCGGGGGGTGGCAAGCATCGACCGGTGCGTCGTTCGCAGCTCGGTCGCATCGGCGGCTGGTCCGTGACGGCGGCCTGCGCGTTGCCGCTGTTCTTCGGTTTCATCCTGCCTGCCGGCCTGTTGTTGCACATGGCAATCACGCAGGGCGACGCCCAGTTCGGCGAGCGTTATTTCCGGCTGGTGCGCAACAGCGCATTGCTGGCGGGCGTGACGGCGGCGATCGCGGTGCTGCTGGCATTGGTGCTGACCTACAACGCACGTGCGACGCGCTCGAGGCTGGCAGTGTTCTTCAATCGCGTGGTGGGGCTGGGCTACGCAGTGCCGGGGGCCGTCATCGCCGTCGGCGTGCTGATTCCCGTGGCACGGCTCGACAACTGGCTGGCCGCGACGATCCAGTCGCTGACCGGCCACAATCCGGGTCTGTTGCTGACCGGCGGCATCTTTGCGCTGGTGTATGCCTACCTGGTGCGTTACCTCACGGTGGCGTTGCAGGGCGTGGAAGGCGGGCTGCTCAAGGTTACGCCGAATATGGACGATGCCGCCCAGAGCCTGGGGAGTTCGCGCGCGGACGTCATGCGCCGGGTGCACTGGCCGCTCTTGCGCGGCAGCCTGTTGACCACGGCCTTGCTGGTATTCGTCGATGTAATGAAAGAGTTGCCCGCAACGCTCGTCATGCGCCCCTTCAATTTCGACACGTTGGCGACACAGGCCAATATCCTTGCTTCGGACCAACGACTGGCCGAGGCGTCCACGGCATCCCTCACGATCGTTGCGGCTGGCCTGCTGCCGGTGATCGTGCTGTCGCGGCGGATCACGGCCTCGCGCTGAAGCGACCCCTTGCGTGCCATCAAGCTTGTATGGCACCCATGATTTAGAATCTCCGGGCTTATGCGGCTGGCATCGGTCGCTGTAAATTCCGGAGAGATCCATGCCCCGTCATGCCTTGCGCTGCTGCCTCGCCGCGGCCGTCGTTTTTTCCCTTGCCGCATGCGGCGGTGACGATCACAGCGAAGACAATCCATTCGGCGGCAACTCGTCGTCGAGTTCGTCGTCTTCGTCTTCGTCGTCATCCAGCGCCAGTAGTTCGTCGAGCAGCAGCAGTTCTTCCGCACGCAGTTGCCCGGCCGATTATTCCGCCATAACGCTGAGCGAGAGTAGCCTGGCCAATGCCGACATATCCGTCACCAGCAGCGACGGCGTAGCCAAACTGACCGTCCACACGCCTACTTCCGGCATGGGCAATCTCAAGCTCTGCGTCGGTGCCGCGCCTGAATCCGTACTGCCGGCATCCGGTGGCGCAAGCATGAATTACGAAGTCATCGCCGAGGGCAATTTCGCCGCGCTGGCGAACAGTTCCATCACGTTCCGCTACACGGCACAAGGCACGGTGACAGTGAGGCAGCTATCGCGCCTGTCGGCCGATGGCCGCTACGAGAATTTCGTGAGGTCGACGCTGCAGGCCAATGCAGCGGCGACTTCGGGCGGCGGGTATGTCCTCACCCTGGGAGAGGCGCAGCCGGGCCTCTACATGACCGACAATCCATGACGTCTCATCACCAGACAAAAGAACGGCTCCCGATGGAGCCGTTTTTTCTTTGGATGACCGAAAGCTCAGCGGTCGATCAGACGCACAGGCACTGGCCCAGTTGGGTGTTCAGATCGCGGCCCTGCAGCTTGGTGTAATCCTTGTCCAGCCGGTTCGACACCATCGATGCGGTGGGCGGATCGAGTTCGGAATTGAGCATGCCCATGAAGCTCGGTGGCGCGACCAGCACGGCGCGCTTGTAGTCGCCGCGACTTCGTCCCATCTGGAGGTCGCGCGCTAACTCGTGGGCAAAGCCCTGCGTCGCGGCGCGGGTCGGTTCCCCGCGCCGATCGGACCGCCCAAGTGGGTCGAATACCTCGATTTCCGGAGCGGCGGCCTTTTCCGTGACCAGTTCGATGCCCTTGTTGGGGCCATGGTTGGCAAAAATACGCGCGGTGCGGGCGTTGGCAACGACAATCCAGGTGGTCGACATAGGGAAAACCTCCGATGAAGTGCATGAAGACCTGCGCAGTTTTGCACTGGCAGAACTTTCACCATAGGCAGGGATTTCAGTGGACACAAATGTGTCACGGCGCTTTGTTGATGTGTCCCGGATCCTGTCGGTAGAACAGCATAAGCTGTTGATAAATAGATGGATATTCCGACAGAAGTCGTTGCGGATCGGTGAAGAAGACTTCACTCAGCACGGCGAAGAATTCCGCGGGATGCTCGGCTGCGTATGGGTCGATCGCCGTCTCCGAGCCATCCTCTTCGGCCTGGTCGACCTTGTCGCAGAAATCATCGAAAGCGGCTTCGAACGCGTCGCACCAGTCGTCGATCGACATGCCCGAATGCAGCGGCGGCATGCCGTCGGCTCCACCGGAAAGCTGGTCGAGTTTGTGGGCAAACTCGTGTACGACGACCTGGGCGCCGGCGTAGTCGTCAGGGTTGTCGAACCAGGTGAGGATCACCGGGCCGCCGTCCCATGATTCGCCCAGCGCCTCTTCGTCGTATTCATGCAGCAGGCCGTCTTCATCGACGGTGCGGCGGGGGATGACAAATTCCCCCGGGTACACCACGATGCCGCTCCAGCCGTCGTACGACGATAGTCCGAGCTTCAGGATCGGCACGCAGGCTTGCAGGGCGATCGAAAGGCGTACGACGTTGTTCGGTTCGAATCCGCGAGCGCCGGAAAAGACCTTGCGATCCAGGAACTCCAGCGCCATCTTGCGTAGGTCGAGCCGCTCGGCCGCGCTGAGATACGACAGCCACGGCAGGGCCGATTCCACCTCTTGCCAGAGGGTTTCGGGGACATCCGGGCGCGGTGCGCGCCGGAATAGACTCTTCAGACCGAACATGAAGCGAACGCGTGTTGTTTGCGACCCCATAGGGTAGCGTGGCCGCCGCGGGCGCTGTGGGATAATCGCGCAATGGTTTCAGTTCAGCATTCCGTCGCTAACACCGACGCTACATCTTCCCTGCCCGAAGTGCTTGGCGAAGGCCTGCCAGGCGAGGCGCGCGAGCCGCTTGCCCGCGCCATCGATTGGGCACAGACCGTTTATGGCGACGCCACCCTTGGCACGGGCGAGTCGACCTGGCAGCACGCGCTGGGCATGGCGCTGATCTGCGTATCGCTGCGGCTGGACCTCGAAACACGCCTGGCGTCCATTCTCTTTGCCGTCGGCGAAGACGACGACAAGCTCGCCACGCAGGTCGAAGAGCGTTTCGGCTCGATGGTGGCGCGACTGGCCGAAGGCGGCCGGCGGCTGAACCGCCTGCGGCTGGTGTCGGACGGGGCTTCCCATGCCGACCTGCATGCGCAGACCGAAGTGCTGCGCAAGATGGTGCTGGCGATGGCCGAAGACATTCGCGTCATCCTGCTGCGCCTTGCTTCGCGCACGCAGACGCTGCGCCATTTCGCCGAGCGCAAGGAGGAAGGCAACGAAGCCGTCCGCCAGGAGATCGCGCGCGAAAGCCTCGATCTCTACGCACCGCTGGCCAACCGCCTGGGAGTGTGGCAGCTCAAGTGGGAGCTGGAAGATCTCTCGTTCCGCTTCCTCGAGCCGCAGACCTACAAGCGCATTGCCAAGCAACTCGACGAACGTCGCGTGGAGCGCGAAGCCTTCATCCACGACGCCATCGAGCGACTGCAAAAGGAAATCACCGCGCTGGGCATCAAGGCCGAGGTCTATGGGCGGCCCAAGCACATCTACAGCATCTACAACAAGATGCGCAGCAAGCACCTGGATTTCTCGCAGGTGTATGACGTGCGCGCGTTCCGCGTGCTGGTCGACAAAGTGGAAGAGTGCTATGCGGTGCTCTCTGTTGTGCACCAGTTGTGGACGCCGATCCCGAACGAGTTTGACGACTACATCCTCAAGCCCAAGGGCAACAACTACCAGTCGCTGCACACGGCCGTGCGCGCCCCGGACGGGCGTGCGCTGGAAGTGCAGATCCGCACCTACGACATGCACAAGCATGCGGAACTGGGCGTGGCCGCGCACTGGCGCTATAAGGAAGGTGCCGCGAGCTCGAGCGGCGCCTACGACGAAAAGATCGCGCTGCTGCGCGAACTGCTGTCGTGGCGCGATGAAGTGACCGACGCTTCGGCTTGGGAAGAACAGCAGCGCCGTGCCGCGCTGGACGACACGATCTACGTCGTCACGCCGCAGGGGCGGGTGCTCGACCTTGCCGCCGGTGCAACGCCGATCGACTTCGCGTACCGGCTGCATACCGATCTGGGCCACCGTTGCCGCGGCGCCAAGGTCGACGGGCAAATGGTGCCGCTCGACACCGCGCTGGCCAACGGGCAGATGGTGGAAATCATCACCGCCAAGCAGGGCGGGCCGTCGCGCGACTGGCTGAACCCGCAGCTCAACTACCTGGTGACCACCAACGCGCGCGCCAAGGTGCGCCGCTGGTTCGTGCAGCAGGAAGAGGAAGAAACCGCAGCGCAGGGCCGCGCCATCGTCGCCAAGGAGCTTCAGCGCATGGGCCAGACCCAGGCGAGCCTGGATGCGCTGGCGGACAAGCTCGGTTTCAAGGACACGACGACCTTCTTCCTCGCGGTCGGACGAGGCGACGTCGGCAGTCGCCAGATCCACAACGCCTTCCAGGTCGAGCCGGCCGCGCCCCAGAAGCCGGATGATGTGGCGATCGGCAAGCGCCGCGCGAGCGAATCGTCGGACGGCATCACCATCGTCGGTGTGGGCAAGCTGCTCACGCAATTGGCGCGCTGCTGCAAGCCGGTGCCGCCGGACGATATCCAGGGCTTCGTCACGCGCGGCCGCGGCGTGTCCATTCACCGCACCGACTGCAAGAGCTTCCAGAACATCGCACATCGGCACCCGGAGCGCATCGTGCCGGCCGATTGGGGCACGGGAGGCGGTATGCCGACGCCAGCACAACCGCCCGAGGTCTATCCGGTGGACATCTCGGTCGAAGCGATCGACCGCCAGGGCCTGCTGCGCGATATCTCGGACGTTTTCTCGCGCGACAAGCTCAACGTGATCGGCGTGAATACCGTCTCGAAGGCGGGGCGTGCGTACATGCGCTTTACCGTCGAGGTCAGCAGTGCTTCGAGCGTGCAGAAAATCCTGCAGCAGGTCGGTGAAGTGAAGGGCGTCGAAGCCACTGCGCGCGCCTGACCCTGCGCAGAGCTGATGGCGGAAGATTCTGGTGAACTGGCCGCTTCGCCCGAATGGAGACTAAGCCATGGAAATCCGTCAGCTTCGACCTGCAGAACTGCATTCGCTGCTCGATCTGTATCGCCATCTGCATGCCAAGGACGCGCCGCTGCCACCGCGCGAGCACATCGAAGCCGTGTGGCACGAAATCACCCGCAGCGCGCGTTTCCGTTACTTCGGCGCATTCGAGCGCGACGTGCTGGTGGCGTGCTGCAATCTGTCTGTGATCCCCAATCTCACGCGCGGCTGCCGTCCCTATGGGCTCATCGAGAACGTGGTCACGCATGCTCAATGGCGCCGTCGCGGCATCGGGCGCGCCCTGGTCCAGCACGTGCTGAACTACGCATGGAGCGAAGACTGCTACAAGGTCATGCTGCTGACGAGCCGGCTGGACGAAGACACCCTGCGCTTCTATGAATCGACGGGCATGAACCGTTACGCAAAACAGGGCTTCGTCGCGCATCCGCCGCAGCAGGAGTGACCGGAGCGCCGGCCACGGCGGGAGTCATGAAGGCGGTTTTTTTCAGGCGGCCAAGGCGTCCGACTGAAAAAAACCGCCTTCGTCATTGTGGCGGACGTTCTTGCGAAGCCGGCTCTTTTCGTTGGCCCGGCGTTGCTTGTTCGTCTTGTCGTGCGCGCCGCCGCGCCGTGTCTGAAGCATCGCCAGATGCACCAGGTTGCGTTGTTTGACTGCGGGCTTCTTCATGGCGGTGGTTTCCTCATGGTCGTGGTCATTTGTTGCCGGCATCCGCGGCATCCAGTTGCTGTTGCAGCCTGCGCTGTTCATCTTCGTTGGCCTGCTGCATTTTCAGCACGATTTGATCGCCCTGCTTCCTGGCTTGTTCCGCAGCCATGGCTTGGGTTTTTGCGACGGTGGCGGCGGTCGTGGCCGATTCGGTCAGGCCGCACGCGGTCGCCAGCGCGGTGACGCCGACCAGGCCGGCCAGTTTCAGGTATTTCATGGTCGCTTTCCCTTCTGTCAAGACTCGCGGCGCCTTCGGACGCCGCGTATCATTTCCCAATTTTTCGGCACATGTGGTTTCGTAACCTTCAACTCTACCGCCTGCCGGCGCCGTGGGACATCACCATCGATCGGCTCGCGGATCAGCTCGGTCGTCTGTCCTTCCAGCCCTGCGGCAGCCAGGACCCCATGAGTCGCGGCTTTACCGCGCCCGTGCAGGATGGCGGCCTTGTCCACAGCGTCGGCGGTCAATGGATGATCGCCCTGACCGTCGAGCAACGCCTGCTGCCCAGTTCGGTCGTCAACGAGACGGCCGAAGAGCGCGCCGAAGAAATCGAAGCGCAACAGGGCTACAAACCGGGGCGCAAGCAGATCAAGGAGATCAAGGACGCGGTGATGCAGGAACTCCTGCCGCGTGCCTTCACCCGTCGTCGCCGCACCTATGTCTGGATCGACCCGAAGGGCGGCTGGCTTGCCATCGACGCCTCCAGCCGCAAGGGCGCCGACGTGGTCATCGAAGCACTGGGCAAGGCGCTGGACGAACTCCCCATCAAGCTGCTCAACACGCGCCTGTCGCCGGCTGGCGCCATGACCCAATGGCTGGCCGAAGGCGACGCGCCGGGCGCCTTCACCATCGATCAGGATTGCGAACTGGCATCCGTCACCGACGAGAAGAGCGCCGTACGCTACGTGCGCCACACGCTCGAAGGCGGCGAGATCCGCGAACACATCGCCAGCGGTAAGCAGGTCACGCGCCTGGCGATGACTTTCGACGACCGCGTCAGTTTGGTGCTCAATGACAAGTTCGAGATCAAGCGCCTGCAGGTGCTCGACGTGGTCAAGGAAGCTGCCGGCGCGCCGGACGCGATCTCCCGCGACGAACAGTTCGATGCTGACTTCGCGCTCATGACGGGCGAACTGCAACGCGTGATCCCGGCCCTGATCGACGCGCTGGGCGGCGAGGAGAAAACCATTTGACGCTGCGCGTCTACATCGCCGGGCCGGACGTCTTCCGCGCTGATGCCGGGGCCTGGGCCGACGAGGTCAGGGCCTTGTGCGCGGCGCACGGTTGCGAGGCATTGGTGCCGCTGGACGGAGCGCACGCCACGCCCGAGGCGATCTATACCAGCAATGTGGAACTCATCCGGCGGGCGGACGCCGTGCTGGCGAATCTCAACCCGTTCCGCGGTGCGGAGCCGGATTCCGGTACGTGCTTCGAGGTGGGGTTCGCCGTCGCGCTGGGCAAGCGCGTGGTCGGATACATGGCGAGCGGCGAATCGATTGCCGCCCGTGTGACTCGCATGCAGGGCTCGGCGTCCGGTGCCGGGCCCATCGACGCGCAGGGCATGCACGTCGAGAATTTCGGACTACCTCTCAACCTGATGCTGGCCGTCCCGGCCAACATCGTCATCGGCGACATCAGGGACGCGCTGCGCGCGCTCATGGGCGCGCGCAATCCCTGACGTTCGATCCGGATCAGGGCGCTGGCGCAGCGGCCGGCAACGGCGTCACGGTCAGCGGCTGCGCCGGCGGCACGGCGCCATTGTTGCGTGCTTGCAGTTGTAGTGCCTGAGCGCGAGCACTGCGCATCAGCGCCTGTACCCACTTGGTAAAGTTCGGATGGATTTCTTCCGAGCCGTCGTCGTTCTTGGTGTAGTTGAGATTCTCGCTGCTCACGTACTTGATGTCGCACGAGCTGGCGTCGATGTTGACGATGTCGATGACAGCAAAATGCCTGTTGCGCACATTGAGCTGCAGGCGGATGCGGTCGGCATCTTCGGCGACGATCGTCCAGGTTTCGGGAGCCTGCATGACAGCCGCCTGTTTGATGACCAGCCGCACGTCGGCGGGCGTACCGGGCTGAGACAGGATTGGCTGGCGGCCGAAGACCGGCATCGGGCTCTGGCGGGCCGACGCAGTACCGGAAACGACGAGAAGAAGAGCGGTGATACAGGAGAGGACGACTCGGATCATGGCGGCTTCGATGAGCGAAAAAACGGATGATCGGTGAGGTTTGCGCGATGGGGGTTGACGCTGGTCTGCGTCCATCAAAAAGCAGGGCACCGGCCACACCGTGTCACAGCGCGCGTCAAAGTGCGGAGAAGGCGCCGCGACGCCCGCCCCGCCACGTATTGCATCGGCCTGCTTACTTGCCGATCTTGGCGTAGGTGCCCTTCAGGGCAACGCCCCCGATGATGGCGCCGGCGTGGCATTCGAATTCAGTCGGGCTGGAGAACTCCACTTTCTTGTAGTAGCTGACCATATTCACCACGGCGTTGGCGCCGACCTGCTTGGCCTTTTCCTGGAAAGCCAGCACGGCCGACAGGAACGCCCACTTGCAGGCTTCTTCGTCGCTCTTGTTGAAGGCGTTGGTCTTCTTGTTGCTGACGTCGTCGCCCATCTTCTGCAGCACCTTCGGTGTGGCCTGGTTGCCCCAGTAGAAGCGGATTTCGGGATCAAGCTTCTCCTGCGCTTCGGGCGTCGACAGCGCCTCCTGGATCGAGATGTGCAGCGTGGTGTCGCGCGCCTGGGCGTTGAAGGTGAACAACGCGGCGGCAGCGGCGACGATGAGACCGGACTTCTTCATGACGACTCCCTTGGGGGTGGTAAATGACGACGGATTCTAGCGTCTGCGATGTGCGTCTTCAGTTCCAGCGACGGAAGATCAGCGATGTATTGATACCGCCGAAGGCGAAGTTGTTGCTGGTGACGAATTCGCACTCGATGTTTCGTGCGCTACCCATGATGTGTGCGAGCCCTTCGCAGCCATCGGCGACCTGTTCGAGATTGAGCGTGGGCGCGAACCAGCCCTCGCGCATCATCTCGATGGTCATCCAGGCTTCGAGTACGCCACAGGCGCCGAGCGTATGGCCCATGAAGCTTTTGAGCGAACTGATCGGCGTGGCGCCGCCATAGATGGCGCGGGTAGCGCCGGCTTCAGCTACGTCGCCGCGGTCGGTGGACGTGCCGTGCGCGTTGACGTAGCCGATGCGGCTGGCGTCGAGCCCGGCGTCTTCGAGGGCCAGCCGCATGGCGGCGGCCATGGTGGGCGCGTTGGGGTGCGTCACGTGCGTGCCGTCGCAATTGGTGCCGAATCCTACGATTTCGGCATAGATGCGTGCGCCGCGCGCCTGCGCATGTTCGAGGTCTTCGAGGATCATCGTGCCCGCACCTTCGCCCAGCACGAGGCCGTCGCGACGCGCGTCGAACGGACGCGGCGTGAGCCCTGGTGAATCGTTCATGACGCTGGTGGCGAACAAGGTGTCGAAGACGGCCGCGTGAATCGCGTCGAGCTCTTCGGCGCCGCCAGCAATCATCGCCACCTGCTTGCCGGACTGGATCGCCTCGTAGGCGTAGCCGATGCCCTGGCTGCCGGAGGTACACGCGCTGCTGGTCGTGATGACGCGCCCCGTGATGCCGAAGTGCACGCCAATGTTCACCGCCGCCGTGTGGCTCATCATCTTGATGTACGTGTTGGCCGTGATGCCCTCGGTGTTGCGGTCGCGGATCATGCGCCCGAAATCGCCGATGGCCGACGGCGTGCCCGCCGAAGAACCATAGCTGATGCCGACCTTGCCGCTGGTGAGAAGCTCGCTGCCCGACAGTCCTGCGTCGGCAAGCGCGCGCTCGGTGGCGATGACGGCCATCAGCGCGACATTGCCCATGCTGCGCGTGGTCTTGCGGTTGAAATGCGGCGGGAGATCGAACGGCGCAGCCTTGGCGCCGAGGTGCGTGTGCAACCCTTCGACTTCATCCCAGCCCGGCATGCGGGTCACCGCGTTGGTGCCGGATGCGAGCTTGGCGCGAATGCTTGCCCAATCGTTGCCGAGCGGGCTGATGCCGGCCATGCCGGTGATGACGACACGGCGACGCATCAGATCATTCCCCCGTTGACCGAAATGACCTGCCGCGTGATGTATGCGGCATCCGGCGAGAGCAGGAAGCTGACCGTCGCGGCGACTTCCTCCGGCTTGCCGGTGCGGCGCGCGGGAATCATCTTCATCGCTTCTTCGAGCACATGCGGCTCGATCATCTCGGTGTCGATCAGGCCGGGGGCCACGCAATTGACCGTGATGTCGCGCTTGGCCAGTTCCAGCGCCAGCGCCTTGGTGGCGCCGATGATGCCGGCCTTGGCCGCACTGTAATTCACCTGGCCGCGATTGCCCGCCACGCCCGAGACGGAAGACAAGGTGACGATGCGGCCCGCCGCGCGACGACGCACCATCGGCATGACGACCGGATTGAGCACGTTGTAGAACGCATCCAGGTTGGTATGGATGACGCTGTCCCACTCGTCGCCCGTCAGCGCCGGAAACGCGTTGTCGCGCGCAATGCCCGCATTGCATACCACGCCGTAATAGGCGCCATGCGTCGCAATGTCATTGTCCAGTGCGGCAGCGGCGGCAGCACGGTCGGCCACGTCGAACTGCAGTACGCGGGCCTTGCGACCCAATGCGGCGATCTCTGTGGCCACGGCGTCGGCTTCGTCGCGCCGACTGCGGCAATGCACGACGACGTCATATCCATCGCGGGCCAGTCGTTGTGCGATGGCCCGGCCGATGCCGCGACTCGATCCGGTCACTAGCACGGTGTTGTTCAATTGTCCTCTCCCCCCAAAAACTCTGCCGCGTTCGCAGGCTGGAACACGGTGACGTTTGCCTGCGCCAGTTCCGCGCCCCCGCGCGAAATCGTGCAGCGAAACGATGACAGGCCCTCACGATCTTGAATGTCGCAATGGGCCGCAACCACCAGCGTGTCGCCGACTTCAAAGTGCGGCACGCTGCATTCGTATCGACGCGCACCGAGCAGAAAGCCGATGCGCACGGCGCGTCCGTCGCGCCTGTCGCAATGCCCCGCCCAGGCCCCGACGGTCTGCGCCATGTATTCGATGCCCACCCAGGCGCCGACGCGGCCATTCTCGCAGAACGGGCTCTCGGGCCGGATGTGGATGCGCGTGACGATATCGGGTCCGTTGACCTCGACCAACTCGTCGATGAGGATCATCGGCGCCGCGTGCGGCAGCAGATCCTTGATGGCCTGAGTCGTCATGCCGCGCTCACGATCAGGCTGGCGTTGTTGCCGCCGAAGGCGAAGGTATTCGCCAGCACATGACGCGGCGTGTGTGCGGTGCGTTCGCCGGGCGATACCAGGTGGATGCTTGCCAGCGCCTCGTCGCGCTCGTTGTCATACCAATGCGGCGGCAGGCGTCCGCCTGATTCGGATTGCACGACGAGCCACGCAAATGCAGCGCCCAATGCGCCCGCCGCACCCAGCGTATGGCCGGTCAGCGGCTTGGTCGAGCTGCAAGGCACTTCGGTGCCGAAGACCTGCGCGATGGCCGCAGACTCCACCGCATCGTTCTGCGGTGTAGCGGTGCCATGCATGTTCAGGTAGTCGACATCGTCGGCCGTCAGGCCCGCACGCGACAGCGCGGACGTCATCGCCTCGATGGCGCCGCGACCGCTCGGGTCCGGTGCGGAAATATGGTGTGCGTCTGAGCTCTCGCCCCAGCCCGACAAGCGCGCACCGCCCGGCTCGCGCGTCATGACGAACAGTGCCGCCGCCTCGCCGATATTGATGCCAGCGCGATTGCGCGACATCGGGTTGCAGCGCTCGGCGCTGATCAGCTCGAGCGACGAAAAGCCGGCGATGGTGAAGCCGCACAGCGAATCCGCACCGCCGCACACGACCGCGTCGGCCAGCCCCATCGACAACAAGCGCGCCGCCGAAATGAGTGACTTGGCGCTCGACGAGCACGCGGTCGATACCGTGTAGCAAGGCCCGCGCAGATCGAATTCGCGTGCCAGCACTTGCGCCGTGGAGCCGAGTTCCTGCTGCGCGTAGTGATACGCCGGCGGGTAGTGGCCGTCTGCCACGAGTACGCGCGTCGCGGCTTCGGCCTCGCCGATGCCGGTCGTGCTGGTGCCCATGACGACGGCGACACGCGCCGCGCCGAAGCGCTCGCGCACAGCGACGATGCTCGCGCGGATCTCGTTGGCTGCGGCCAGCACGAGCCCGTTGTTGCGGCCGCGCAGTTCGACGGGCAGATGCGACAGATCCGGCAGCGGGGAATTCACTGCGCCGACGTGCAGGCGACGGCCGAGGAAGGCTTCGCTCGGCGCCACGCCGCCTGGGCCGGCGGCATTGAACAGCGCCTCGCGCACGGCATCCTTGCCCGCACCCAGCGCGCAGATGACGCCGCAATCATTGAGAAAGAAGTCTTGTGTCATGAAGCTGTGGAGCTGGCTGATTCGATTTCCAGGCGCATGCCCAGCCGCGGGTGGTCGATGCTGATGTGGCGCGCCTCGCCCGAGCGCTCCGAATAGTGGACCTCGATCACGACCTCGCCGCCCTGTACCAATCGGCGCGAGCTGGCGTCGTCTTCGAGCGACCAGCCTGGGGCCAGTGCGGCCTGCAATGCCGGCAATGGCCAGTACACCAGTTGCAGGTCCGATAGTACGGCGGCGGCGTCGACCGTTTTTGGCAGCCAGTCGGCACGCTGACTGGTGAGGTCGTTGCCGTCCCAGATGATGCGCATGGCCGTCTGGCCGCTCACCATCGCCGCAAGCCGCACGGCAGCGGCATCCGCTTCGAGATAGGCATCGAGCGTGCGATCGCCGCCGTTGGGAGACACGAAACGCAATTGCTGTTGCAGTGACAGCTCGCGCCCGAGGCTGGCCGGTGGCAGCGCAAAGTAGGGCGCATCCCCCGGATAGGGTCGCGTTGGCGCAAAACTGCAGGCAGCCAGCACGGGCAGAAGCAGAGCAACGATCAACCTGCGCACAGTTCTTCCAGCACAGCGAGACGTCGACGGCTTTCGGCGACGAAGGGATTGGTGGTGTCCCACGCGTAGCCCGCGAGGATTGCCGAAATCATGCGGCGGATTTCGTCGGTCTGGTCCGGGTGAAAAATGATGCGCTGGAAGCCGCCCTCGTACCACGCCTCGACGAAAGTGCGGAACGTATCGACGCCGCGCTTGAGCGGCACCGCGAAATCGGCTTGCCAGTCGACGGCTTCACCCCGGTGCTGGCGCTCGATGCAGGCTGTCGCCAGGCTCGCGGATTTGAAAGCGATGGTCACGCCCGACGAGAACACCGGGTCGAGGAACTCGCCCGCGTTGCCCAGCAGCGCAAAGCCCTTGCCCCAGAGTGATTTCACGTTCGACGAATAACCGACGATCTGGCGGGCCGGCGTGTCCCACCGTGCATGGGCGAGCAGCCCGGCGAGGTAGGGCATTTCGGCCACCAGTGCCTGCAGTCGTTCTGTTTCGGTGCCGTCGTACTGCGCGAGGAAGTCCTGCCGCGCGACCACACCCAGTGAGCAGCGTCCGTCGGAGAACGGAATCGTCCAGTACCAGACGTCGGTGTGTTCGGGATGAACCGAGATGAGAATCTTGTTGCGATCGAACGAGGCAGGCGGCACGCGATCTTCGATGTGCGTGAAGATCGCGCCGCGCACCGGGAAGTTCGACGGTTGTTCCAATTGCAGCAGACGCGGCAGGATGCGCCCGAAACCCGAGGCGTCCAGCATGAAGCTGGCACGCACCTGATAGGTACTACCGTCGGGCGCGCGCACCGTGACCACAGGCTGGTCGCCGGATACGTCGGCCGCGATCACCTCGTGCCTGTAGCGGATCTCCGCGCCCATCCGGCTGGCGGCATCGGCCAGCACCTTGTCGAAGCGAGCCCGCTGTACCTGATAAGTGGTGCCCCAGCCGCAACTGAACTTCTCGCGGAAGTCGAAAGCGGTGTGGCGGTCGCGCCAGGCAAAGGCGGCGCCGTTCTTGTACTGGAAGCCGGCTTCGATCACGTCCTGCAGCATGCCGGCTTCTTCGATGTAGGCCATGCTCTGCGGGAGCAGGCTCTCGCCGATCGAAAAACGCGGGAACTGTTCGCGTTCGAGCACCAGCACGCTGCACCCCTGGCGACGCAGGAGCCCCGCGGCCACGGCGCCGGCCGGGCCGGCGCCAATGATGAGGATGTCTGCCTGTTCGACGTTCATGTTCTGTCACTCTCCGTCTTCATGGTGCAGAACATGGGAGCCGTGGTCCACACCGTGGCGATGCCGATGGCCATGACCAGGCCGAATGCCTGCAATGCCGGCGTGCGCGACAGCGCCAGCAGCCCGAATGACAGCAAGGTGCTGGCCGCCCCCAGGCCTACCGCCAGCCACGCCGCGCCATCTTCGCGCTGCGGATGCTCGAGCAGGAAGATGCCGTAATCCACACCCATGCCCAGCACGAGGAAGATCGCCAGCACGTGGAACAGTTGTAGCGGTTGTCCGATCCAGCCCAGCACGGCCAGCGCGAGCCCGGCCGACAACAGCGTCGGCGCCATGGCACGCCAGCTTGCACGCCCGAACCGACGCGCCAGCGCCAGCCAGATCAGCGCGATTCCCAGCAGCGCCAGCAGGCTCATCGAATGGCGATAGTGCGTGAGCAAGCGGGAAATGTCAGCCGACTTGTCGACGAAACGCACCTCGGAGTGCGACTCGGCCATCGCCCGCAAGCCCGCGAGAGAATCCGGCGTGACGCCGCTGAGCAGGATCACCGAGCCGAAGCCATCGCCGATGCGGCCCAGCCACAGCGGCCGCAACGCGTCGCCGAACGGGCCCGCCAGCGCGGCGTCCAGCGTCAGTGCCTTTTCGCTCAGCGCAGGAGGGTGGGCGTCCAGCCCGAGCGTGTCGGCGAGACTGCGCCACACCTCGTCGCGTGCCCTGTTGTGCACGCGCATGTTATCCGCTTGGCGATTGGCCGACGGTACCCAATCGGACAGGGCCTGCCAGCCCGTCAGGTGCCCGTCGCTCACCATCGCGGCCAGCGCGGGGCGCAGGGTTTCTTCGACGGACAGCACGGCGTCGGGCGAACGACTGTGGACGAACAGGAATTGCGCTGGACTCGGCAGCCCCAGGATGCGTGCCGCGCGTACCTGCGCGTCGCGCAATGCGGGCGGAGGATTCTGCAGGGCACGGATATCGTCGCGCACGGTGAGCTGTACCCAACCCGTGGCGCAGAGGGCCACGATGGCAAGCACGATCAACGCACCACGACGACCCCGCAGCGAAGGCCAGCGGCGGCGGCTGTCGGCCCAGCGCGCGGAGAACTTCGTCTGCCTGGGGCGGCCGCGGTCCAGCCACGGGTACCACAGGAAGGCCGTGACGAACGCGCCCACCAGACCGGCCGCCGAAAACAGCGCCATCTGCCGCAAGCCGGGGAACGGCGCCAGCGCCAGCGCGCCATACGCGAGTACCGAGGTCAGCAGCGCCAGCCACAGCGACGGCGACAGGTGGCGCATGAGCGCGAACGGCGGCGTGTCCGGATCGTCCTGACGCGAAGCGAAGTAATGTATGCCGTAGTCTTCAGCCACGCCGACGAGGCTGGCGCCGAATACCAGGGTGATGACGTGGACGCGTTCGAATACCAGGGCGCAGGCCGACACGCCGGCAAGGCAGCCAACGAACAGCGTGACCACCACCAGCGAAAGCGGACGCAGCGAGCGGAAACCCAGCCACATCAGCAGCATGACGCCCGCCAGTGAACCCCAGCCGACCGTGTTCATCTCGAAATTGGCCTGCACTGCCGCCGCTTCGGCATGCAGTGGCACACCCGCCGCGATCAGTTCCGCATCGGGCGTTGCCGCCGTCGCAGCCGCTTGCGCAGCCTTCAGCACGGCACCGATGCGCTCTTCTCCATCGAGGCGGAAACCCGGGCCGTCGAGCCGCACCGTGATGACCGCCCATTGCTTGCCCTCGCCGCTGGCCGACAGGCGCCCGTCGCGCGGCTGGACCTTGATGCCTTGCCCGCGCGAGAGCAGCCATTCCGGTGCGAGCCCGAGCGGATCGTCCTGCCAGCGCGCGATGCGCGGCCCGAACGATTGATGCAACTGGGATTGCGCCCGCGCCGTCAGCTCGGCGTCGCCGGCATGCTGCAACCAGGTTCGCTGGGCGTCGGAAAGCAGCGCGGTGTGATACGTGTTGAGCCAGTCGACGGCGGCGGCCATGTTGCTGTCATCGACGCGATAGCGCAGCGTGCCGGGCAGCGACGCGATCTGGGCCGCGGCAGCGTCGCCCGCGCGTGCGGCAGCCGCCCAATCGCTGGCGCCGACCAGCACCACCAGTTCGCGCGAGGCGTTGTCCGCCAGGCGGCGCGTGACTTCATCGACCTGCCGGTCGTTGGCGTCGCGCGGCAGCAGGGCCAGCACGTCGGTATCCACGCGCTTGGAGCCGGCCGTCCAGAACAGATAGTTGTGCGCGCCGATGGCGGCGACGACGATCACCCACAGGATGGCGCAGAGGCGCCACAGACGATCACTCAAAACGCTTGACCTCATCCGGGGTGAGCGTGGCTGGCTGGCTACCCACGTTGCTCAGGCGGATGTCGGTGCTGTCGCCGGAGGCTTCCGCCAGCTTCACGCGCCGCACGTAGCGATCGCCTTCGAGATCGATGCGCTTGAACATCTTCTGCAACGCGGGCGTCTTCGGCGTCAGCGCCAGTTGCCAGCCCTGCGCGCCGCGCAGTTCGCCAGCGATCTCAAAGCTGTCGGCGAGCGGCGCAAGGTCGCCCGAGAGCAGGCCGAACAGCAAGCGGCTGACCGACTGCATACCGGGTTGTTCGCTGGCCGTCAGGCGCATGGTCTGCTGGTCGCCCGTGCGTGCCACGATCTCATTGCGCGTCAGGCGCAGCGAACCGGAGAAAGGCGACTTGGTGACCCACAGCACGCCACGGTCGCGCGCGATGACGAAATCGCCACGCGACACCGCCGGCTTGCGGAAACCCGCCAGCGTCTTCTGCTGTTCAAAATCACCACGGACTACTGCGACATCCGCCAGCCGCGCCTTGACGGCGGCGGCGATGTCTTCGGCCATGGCGCTCCCGGCCGCGAACAGCAGGCAGCCCGACAGGATGATGTTCTGCATTCGATTACGCACGGACGACATTCTCCGATCCGATGAGTGAAACGCGCCGCTCAATGGCCTTCGACGGTGACGCCCAGCCGCTCCCACAGCACAGGCGGGCAGACGAACAGCATTTCGTTGGTCGTGGCATCGACCGCGACCTGCACGATGGTGCCGCGCGTGAGGCGCTCACCCGTCTGCGCGTCACTGAAGGTGTATTCGGTGCGCAGGCGGTTTTCCCACTCGACGATTTCGCAACGTACGCGGATCCGCTGGCCGTAGCGCAGCGGGCGCACGTACTTCACGCGCATGTCGACCACCGGCCACAGGTAGCCGGATTCGTCCATCTGCGGATAGTCGTAGCCAAGCCGTTGCAGCAGCGCACAGCGGGCGACTTCCATGTAGCGCACGTAATTGCCGTGCCACACCACCTTCATGGCGTCCACGTCGTGGAAGGCCGGCGTGATGTCGATTTCGATCGCGAGTTCAGGCTTGGTCATACAGGGTCCATGCGCGGGATTGGATACGCTCGACGAGCTGGCGCAGTTCGCCATCGAGTGCGCGGTCCTCTTCGACGAGTGCAACGACCTCGCCGAGCGCGGCCAGCATCGGTGCCAGCGGCGCGGGCAGCGGATGCGCGCCGCTACGCTCGCGAAGCGCGACGCCTTGACGGCAGGCGATGAGCAATCCGGCAGCCACCTGCTCGGTCAATTGCAGCACGCGCAGGCAGTCGCGCGCGGCGATGGTGCCCATGCTGACCTTGTCCTGGTTGTGGCATTCGGTGGAGCGCGAGAACACCGAGGCCGGCATGGTCAGCTTGAGCGCTTCGGCGGTCCACGCCGACACGCTGATCTGCAGCGCCTTGAGACCGTGGTTGATCGGTGCGCGTTCGCCCGACGAGGCCGACAGGTTCGCAGGCAGCCCATGGTTGTAGCGGGTGTCGACCATCAGTGCGAGCTGGCGATCGAGCAGATCGGCGAGGTTGGCGACGGCGTTCTTGAGCGTATCCATCGCCATGGCGATGTGGCCGCCGTAGAAGTGGCCGCCATGCAGTACGCGTTCGGCTTCGGCGTCGATGATCGGGTTGTCGTTGGCGCTGTTGAGCTCGTTTTCGATGAGCTGGCGCAGCCAGGGCAGGGTGTCTTCCATCACGCCGATGACATGCGGCGCGCAGCGAATCGAGTAGCGGTCCTGCAGGCGGCGTTCGTTGCGGGCCGCCACATCACTGGCCAGATCGCTGCGAATGCGCGCGGCGATCGCGTTGAGGCCCGGGTGCGGCTTGACGGAGAACAGCGTCTCGTCAAAGTGATGTGCATTCCCGTCGAGCGTGTACGACGCCATGGCCGTCACGCGACAGGCCAGTTGCCCGAGGTACTGCGCGCGTTCGTAGGCGAGACAGGCGATGGCGGTCATTACCGCCGTGCCGTTCATGATCGCGAGCCCCTCTTTGGGGCGCAGTCGCAACGGCGTGAGTCCGGCGCGCTGGAGCGCTTCGGCCGCCGCCATGCGTTCGCCCTTGTACCAGACCTCGCGCTCGCCACACAGCGTGGCGGCAACGTACGACAGGGGCGTGAGATCGCCGCTCGCGCCGACCGAACCTTCGGACGGGATGATCGGCAGGATGTCGTGTTCGATGAAGGCCGCAAGCTGCGCCAGCAAACCGTAGCTCACGCCCGAAAAGCCGCGCGCCAGCGACACCAGCCGCGTGACGAGCACCGCGCGCGCCAGCACCGGTGACAACATCTCGCCCGCGCCGATGCCGTGGTACGTGTAGAGATGATGCGGCAGTTGCGCGACCAATTGCGGCGGAATGGTGGTCGTCACCGAGTCGCCGTAGCCGGTCGTCACACCGTAGATGACGCCGTCTTCCGCCAGCAGCCGGTCAATGAAGGCGGCCCCCTTTTCGATGCGCGCCACAAAGGCCTGCGCCCGCGACAGCCGTGCGCGTTTGCGACCATGGGCGATGGCGGCGACGTCTTCGATGCGCAGCGGCGCGCCGTCGAATTCGATCACGGCGCCTTCAGCGTGCGTCAGGTTGGTGTTGCTCATGACTGTTGGAAAGATTCCAGAATGGGTAGAAGTTGAACCATTGCAGCGGGGCATCGGCGCAGTGCGAAGCCAGCCGGTTGGCGTAATCCTGGGCGAGTTCGCGGAGCGCGTCGTCGCGCTGCCGGCGCGGCAACTCGGTGCGCTGGCGGAAGGGTTCGAAGTCGACGCGATAGACGCCGCGCTCGCGGCGTGTGCAGAACATCAAGTACGTCTCGCATTGCAGAAGGCTGGCGACGACGTAGGGGCCGATCGGGAACGGCGCCTCGTGCCCGAGAAACCGTGCCATCGTGACACGGGGCTGTGCGGCGACGGGAATGCGATCACCCGCGATGACGATGAGTTCGCCTCGCGCGATGCGTTCGCCCAGATCGGCCACCGTGCCGGGGCCGATTTCCGACACCGGCAGCAAGGACACGCGCGACTCGCCCGTGACGCTCGACAGCACGCGGTTGAACTTCTCGGAGTGCGCAATGTGTACGAGGATCGTCAGCGGCACGCGATCGGTCAGTTCGCCCAGGGCGCGACAGAGTTCGAGGTTGCCCAGGTGCGAGGCGATGACGATCGCGCCGCGATGGGACGAGACAAGGCGGTAGAGCTCATCGCGGCCGTGGATGTCGACGCGTGCGTCGAGCTTGCCGCTCATGGCCAGCAGCTTGTCGAGAATCGTCTCGGCAAACGACAGGAAGTGCGCAAGACTCATGCGCAGGTCGGGCTGGCGCGGCAGCACGCCGGTGCTGGCATGCAGCCGCTCCAGGTACTGCAGGGATGCTTCGCGCGCATTGCGGCGCACGCAGAAAAAATACGTGATGACGGGATAGACCGCGATGCGGAACGGTACGCGTCCGAACCAGCGGTGCACCCACAGCAGGATGCGTATGCCGAGCGCGGAGCCCGCTTCGCGGTCGTCGGCCCAGTGGCCGCTGGAAGCCGTGCGGCTCATGTGCGGCTCCGTCTGCGCAACTTGCGCCACAGCAGGCCCGGCGCGCGCGGCAGCATGCCGAAGAACAGCCCCGCATGCATGCGCGAGATCAGCACGTTGTCTGCCCACGCGCGGAAGTGCGATACGCCGTCGGCAGGGTAATGCACGCGCGTGGGCACGTTGACCACGTCCAGGCCGCGCCAATAGAGGCGCACCATGATTTCGACGTCGAAATCCATGCGTGAGCCGAGCGTGGTCGAATCGATCAGCGCCATGGTGGTGGCCAGCGGATAGATGCGGAAGCCGCACATGGAGTCGCGGATATCCAGTGACAGCGTGTTGATCCACACCCACACATGTGTCGCATAGCGACCGTAGTAACGGCCCTTGGGAACGCTGTCGTCATACAGGGGGCAGCCGCAGATGACGGCGTCCGGATGGGCGACGCTGTCTGCGACGAAGCGCGGAATGTCCCCGGTGTCGTGCTGGCCGTCGGCGTCGATCTGCAGAGCGTGGGTGTAGCCGAGCCGGGACGCCTCGCGCAGGCCGGCCATCACGGCGCCGCCCTTGCCCTGGTTTTCGGTCAGGCGCACCAGCCGCACTTGCGAGGCATGGCGCGAGGCCAGTTCGTCGAGCGCGTGCGCACACAGCGCGCGACTGCCGTCATCGACCAGGATGCAGGGCAGGCCGGCGGCGAGAATCCCATCCACGACCCCGCTCACCGCTTTTTCGTGGTTGTAGACGGGGATCACGGCGACGATGTTGGGTTGCGTGTCGCGCATGTTCATGCCGCTTCCCCGAAATTGACACGGCCACTCGAGAAGACGATCGAGCCGTCTTGCGAAGCGATGCGGAAAGCCACCGTGCCGGCGTCCGGCTTGTGGACGAGTTCGACTTTCAGCCGCGCGGCCGGCTGGATGACGCGCTGGAACTTGAGCGCTTCGACCCGCTGGAATGCGGGCGGCAATGCGAAGTGCTCGCGCGAGAAGCGCACCACCCAGTCGAGTTGTACGACGCCTGCCAGCACAGGCGAGCCCGGGAAGTGGCCCTCGAAGTAATAGAGGTCTTCGGGGATTTCCCAATGCAGGGTGACTTGCGCGGCTTCGCGCGCCATCAGCGTCGACAGCGGCAGGGTCGGGCGGTCGGCCAGGTCGAACAGCGCGGCCAGTGCGGCCTGCGTGGTCTTGCCCTGGTTGTTGATCGGCAGCGCGTCTACGTAGCGCCAGCGGCGCGGCAACGCGACAGGTTCGACGTGCTGTGCCAGATGAGCCTTGAGTGCCGCGTTGAGCACGCGCTTGCCTTCGGTTGCAAGACGCTGGCGTCCGCGCGGTGACAGCACCACGACGGCTGCGATCAGGCGGCGGCTTCCGTGTTCCGTGATCAGGGCGCGCACCGTATCGACTTCATCCATGGCGAGCAGATGTGTCTCGATGGCGTCGAGCGAGACGCGTTTTTCTTCGACCTTGACGATACGGTCGACGCGGCCGAGCAGGGCGAAGCGGCCGTCGTCGTGCAGCAGCGCGCGGTCGGCGCAGATAAAGGGCGAGTCGTCCGGCAGATGTGTGGAGCGCACCAACAGGCGGCTCGCATCGTCCGTGGATAGCGAGATCCCGGGCATCGGGCTCCACAGGTCGCCGTCCCGATCGCGCGAGCGCGTGGCAATGCCGCCGGTCTCGGAGCTTCCGTAGACCTCGACGGGATAGCGCCCGAGCAGTTGGCCCGCATGCGCCGCCGCTTCGGGGGCGAGCGGTCCACCCGACGAGAACACCATGCGGATGGAGTCGCTGGCGTCGGCCCATGGCAACGTATCGGGCAAGCGGGCCAGATGCGCAGGGCTGGCGATGAGCGCGAACGGGCCATGCGCGGCCGCCGCGATGATGTCTTCCGGATAGAGCAAGGCGTGCGCGTCGAGCGGAATGCCTTGTGACAGTGGCAGCAACACGCGGAACAGCAGTCCGTAGATATGCTGATGCGATACCGTGCCCCGTATGACGCAGCCATTGAGTTGCGTGCCGAACAGCGCGCCCAGGGTCGCGATTTCCGAATCGAGCTGCGTGAGTTTCTTTGTGATGGCGACTGGCGAGCCGCTGGAACCCGAGGTGAAGACTTCGAGGCGCGTGTCGTCACCATCGAGCGTTGGCAGTGACGTCGTGGGCTCGATGGGGGCCGGTGTCGTCGTCAGAAGCTGACCCGGAAAGGCACCGATGAAGCCTTCGACGTGATTGCGCAAGGACTCGATGGTGCCGGGCAGGGCGTCGCCCGGCAGGACCAGCGTCTTGCCCGCGGCCCAGCCGCCCAACAACGCGGCCGCGAAGCCGAGCGTGTCGGTCTCGAACAAGGCCAGGCGTTGCTGCGGCAATGCCGCCAGCGTGTGTTGCCAGCCGTTGATGGCCGCGTGGAACGCCGAGCGTCGAACAGGCTGGTTGTCGCGTATCCCGATGACGTTGTCATCGGTGCGCACCAGTAGCGCGGTGAGGCTGACTTCAGCCATGGTGCCTCCGGACGTGTCGGCGCACGCACCATTCGCCGGCGAACAGAACGCCCATGGCGATGTACGACAGCAAGCCGTTGTAGAGCGCCCAGACGCGATCGGAGCCGACCAGCGCGGTGGCCGCCGAAATGCCGGCGTTGAGGATGAAGAAGCCGCACCACACCTGCGTGACGCGCCGCGTGTAACGCACGCCGGCCGCGTCGAGGTCGGGTTCGCGCAGCCGCGCGATGCGCTCGACGATGGTGGGCGGGCGCACAAGGCTGACGCCGAAGATGGCGAGCATGACGAGGCTGACCGTGACCGGATAGAGCTTGAGCGGCATGGCGCTGTTGGCGATGAGTGCCGGCACCGCGACGGCGACTGCGCAGCCCAGCGCCGCCCAGGTGAGCGCATCGCGCCGCCCGCTGGCAAGGCGCAACAGGCCCAGTCCCAGCGGCAACAATGCCAGCCATCCGGGCGCAACGCGGCCCAGGCCTGCGTAGACGATGAACGGGTAGGCGACCGTGAGGACGCCGAGCAGGACCGCGCGCATGCCTCAGCCGCGCGCCGCTTGCGTGCGGAGCTCCGGTGCAAATGGCGGCATTGCGCGCGCAATGCCGGCGACGATGGGCCTGCTCGTGCTCACTGTGCGACCTTAACCCTGGACGGCGGCGTGCAGGGCGTCGACGACGTCCTGCACCGTGCGCACCGACTTGAATGTCTCCGGCTGCAGACGCTTGCCGGTCAGTTGCTTCATCTGGACCATCAGATCGACGGCGTCGATGCTGTCGATGTCCAGGTCGGCATTGAGTTCGGCCTGCGGTGTGATCTTCTCCGGCGCGATGTCGAAGGTCTCGTTCAGGATCGAGACAATGCGCTGGTACAGCTCTTCCTTGGTCATGCTCTTCTCTTCCGTATTGCTGCTATTGCGTGCGCGCCCCCGCCACGAACTCGGCCAGCTTGCGCACGCTCGCGAAGTGCGCGCGTGTTTCCTGCGAGTCCGACGACAGATGTACGCCGTATTTCTTTTGTAGCGCCAGGCCCAGTTCGAGGGCGTCGATGGAGTCGAGCCCCAGTCCTTCGCCGAACAGCGGTGCGGTGGCGTCGATGTCGGCGATGGAAATATCCTCCAGCGCCAGGGCATCGATGATGAGTTGTTTGATTTCGTCTTCAAGCGCCTGCATGGCGTGCGAACTCCGTAATGGATGGGGAGGATGCCAGCGCCAGCGACAAAGCCAGCGCCGACAGTGCGGCCGCGGCGGCCCCTGCGCGCGTCGTGAAGTAGTCACGCAGGTAGTCGGTCACCACGCGCGCGGCGCGCGCTTCGCCGGCGGACACGTCTGTGATGTCCTCGACGGCGATGTCGTCTTCCACGCGGAAGACGTAATGCGGTCTGCGGCGCGGCACGCGCCACCACTTCTGTCCTTTGAACAGCATCGGCTGGTCGCACTGGATGACGATCGGCGTCATGGTCCGCCGGCCTCGCACGGCGATGTTGGCGGCGCCGCGCTGCAACTGCATCGGCTCGCCCGGCCGCGTGCGCGTGCCTTCCGGAAAAATGATCAGGTTGTGGCCGCGACGCAGCGAGGCGATGCAGTCGTCGATCAGGCCCTCGCCCGAGTCGTTGCAGATGAAGTCGGCCGCGCGCACGGGACCGCGCGTGAACGGGTTGCGGGCCAGCGGACCCTTGACCACGCAGTCGGCATTGCGGACGTGCGACACGAGGAACACCACATCGATCAACGATGGGTGATTGGCAAGGATCAACTGACCGTTGCGGCGGAGTTTTTCTTCGCCGATGAATTCGTAGGTGTAGATGCCCAGAACGTGCATCTGCCCGATGAACATGCGCCAGGTCAGGCGGATGATGTCGCGGGCGATTCTGGCGCGGCGCGCGCGATTGCGCACGACCAGATTCAGGATCGGGAACACGACCAGCCAGAGCAGCAGTCCCCCGAGACCGAACGAGGCAAAACAGATGCCCGTGGCCAGCACGCGCCAGCAACGGAAGAGGCGTGTGCCGAGTGAGTCGGGCTGGTCGGTCGCGAGTGACATTTCAGCCATGGCGGCGCCAGCTCCAGTCGTGTTGCGCGGAGCGCAGGCGCAGCGACGGGCGGTCACCTGCCAGGAATTGCCAGGTCTGCAGTCCGCGCGGCAGGAAGTCCATGGCCTCCGGCGTGGATGCGTCGAGGGACTCGCAATCCAGCGAGATCGCGTCGCCGGACCTTATGCGCAACGCCCAGGCGTACGGTGCGGCGGGTTCGTCGAGGTAATCGGCGTGCACGGGCGGCGGGATTTCGTCGTACATCACCACGACGACTTTCTCCGCCCCTTCATCGAGCAGGCCACAGGCTTCGATCAGCGCGGCCTCGGCGGTGTCGACGCCCGCCGAGACGGCCGACAGGCGCGAGGTGTCGCCGCGCACGATGGAGAACAGCGCACCGATGGCGTTGTGAACCGACAGGCTGAATGAGGTGGGCGACACGCCGCCGGTCGTGGCCAGATCCCGCAGCATGGCGGTGGAACGGCCGACATCCCCGTGGCGCGAGGCAAACACCAGCGGGTGGCGGGTGTCGTCGATCACGCCATAGGCCGCCTGCAAGGCGATGCGCCCGAGGCGTTCGACCCGCCTGCGGGCCATGGCGGGCATCTCGGCGAGCGCGGGCGTGACATCGCCTGACGGCAGGCTCGGCGCAGCGGCCCAGGCGCGCCACGCTTCCCGCGAATCAAGCCCTGGCGCCCATGCGGCCCAGGCATCGATGTTGAAAGAAATGCCCACGATCTTGAACTTTTGTGTCGACGGTGCGATCTACGTTGCGACTTTGCCCTGATTCCGGGGCGTTTTGTACCCGCCGCCAGTTTCGCAAAACCCATAATTTTAACAGCCGGGCGGGTTGCAACCATCAGAATATTTCCTCAGACGGCTGCGTTGTTTTCGGGCAGGTTGCCCATGATCTCCGTCCTTGTCTTTGCCGCCAATCCATTCCGTCGCTCGCATTGATGGCTACAATCGCGGATTGCATTGCAGGAACCGGAAATGCCCAACCGTACAGACATGTCCGAAGTCCAGCGCGCCATGGCCGAAGCCGACTGTATCGTCGATGCGGCGGGCGTGCAGAAGGCGATGGACGACATGGCCGTGGCCATCACCGCGCGGCTCAAGGACTCGAACCCCCTCGTATTCACCGTCATGAACGGCGGTCTCGTTTTTGCCGGGCAACTGCTGCCCCGGCTTCACTTTCCCCTCGAATGCTCATACCTGCACGCCACGCGATACGGGCAGACGCTGAACGGCACCTCGCTGCTGGACTGGCGCGTGCGCCCCACGCAGGACCTGCGCGGCCGCAGCGTGCTGGTGCTCGACGACATCCTCGATGAGGGCTATACGCTGGTGGCCGTCATGGAACACCTGCGCAGCGAAGGCGCCAAGGAAGTCATGTGCGCGGCACTGGTCGACAAGCGGCACGACCGCAAGGCCCAGCCTGGCCTGCGCCCCGATTTTTACGGCATCGAGGCGCCCGATCGTTACCTGTTTGGCTGCGGCATGGACTACAAGGGCTACTGGCGCAACGCGCCGGGCATCTACGCACTCAAGGATCACTAGGCTGAACGTACATTGAGCCGGCAATTGCCGGCTCATTCGTTTTCAGTCGTCCTTGAGCAGTTGCCTGATCTGCCAGGCTTCGAGATCGGCCTGGTATTTCTCCTTGAGCGCCTGGTAGATCGTCCAGACACAGGCCTCGCCGCACTCGTTGCCGCAGCAATCGAACACATCCGGCTCGCGTGGAGGCTGGGGCATCGGGTCGTCTTCGGTGGACTTCAAGGCAGTCGATATTTCCGGCGTCATGCCGATAATGTTAAGCCATGTCAGCTTGCCTTATCGTCAAAATGGGTCGCCGGGCCGTTGCCAGCCTGTCGGCATGCCTTCTTGCCGTCCCTGCGGGAGCGGCGCTCCAGCCGCTGAAGCCGTCGGACATCGTGCCGGGCTGCGGTTGCGGGTTCTATGCCTCCGAAGCGCGCGATGCGCCTCTGTTGCTGCATTGGTCGCAGGTCGGCAACCGGCAGGCGACCATGCGCGACGGCAACAGGATCTATTACGTCGGCCTGCACAACGCCCGCTATTACCCCGCCGAGCGCAACCCGGCCCAGTACGGCGACCGCATGGTGCTGTACTTTGCGACGCCGCAGTGGCAAGTCCAGGCCATCGGGACCGTCGTGGACGCCTGCCGGTCGAAGCAGTCGTCCTGCGCAACGGTGTACAAGGCCCGCTTGCTGGTGCAATACGAAGGGGGCGCCCAGCAGAGCACCGAGGTCGTGGGGCGCTGCGGCTGCTAGGGTGGCCGGGTGGCGACTCTGGCGCAACGCAACGGGCGCGGGCCCCAGCGTTGTACAATCGGCGGCTATTTTTCAGTCGCCACAAGCCAAAGGTTCCCGAAAGTGCAAATCGTCTGCCTCGACATGGAAGGTGTGCTGGTCCCCGAGATCTGGATCGCCTTCGCCGAACGCACCGGCATTCCCGAACTGCGCCGCACCACGCGTGACGAGCCAGACTACGACAAGCTGATGAAGTACCGCCTCGACATCCTGGCCCGTCACAAGCTCGGCCTGAAGGACATCCAGGCCGTGATCGGCGAGATGGGGCCGATGGAAGGGTGCAAGGAATTCCTGGACGCGCTGCGCGTGGACTACCAGGTGGTGATCCTGTCCGACACGTTCTACGAATTCGCCAAGCCCTTGATGGCGCAGATGGGCCAGCCCACGCTGTTCTGCCACCGCCTGGAGGCGGACGCCAACGGCATGCTGGTGAATTACCACCTGCGCATGCCGGACCAGAAGCGCGCTGCCGTGAAGGCGTTCAAGGCACTGAACTTCAAGGTCATCGCCGCGGGTGATTCGTACAACGACACCGCCATGCTGGGCGAAGCCCACGCTGGCATCCTGATGCACCCGCCCGAAAACGTGGTGCGCGAATTCCCGCAATATCCGGTGGTGCGTACCTACGATGACCTGCGCGCCGAAATCGATCGCGCCGCCGCGCGGATCGCCGAGTAGCGAGCCAGACCATGCCCCATCTGGTCATTGAATACACCGCCAACCTGACCGCCGGCTTCGACGCCGCGCAGGCGCTCAAGGCTGCCAACCGCAGCCTGATCGAGAGCGGGGAATTCGAGCCGGACAACATCAAGTCGCGCGTCGTCCCGCTGGCGGATTTCCGCGTCGGCGACCGCGACGAGGGGCATGCCTTCATCCACGCTCACCTGCATATCCTGCCGGGCCGCAGCGAATCCCAGCGCGCGGCCATCGCCAAGCGCCTGCGCGATGCCTTGCGGCTGCAATATCGTCCGCTGCCCGGTGTGAGTACCCAAATCACCGTCGAGGTGCTCGAACTGCGCCGCGACACTTACACCAAGGTCGTCGTCTGACTTTGTGACTTGATCGCCATGCCTTCGCAACGCTTCTATACCCTCACCGCCTCCTGCCCCGATCGGGTGGGCATCGTGGCCCGCGTCTCCTCCTTCATTGCCGAACTGGGCGGCTGGATTCTCGAGACCAACCTTCACGCCGACCGCGAGGCCAACCGATACTTCATGCGGATCGAGGTCAAGGCCGATTCGCTGCCGTTCCTGCTGGCCGAATTTCGCGACCGCTTCCGCCCGCTGGCCGAAGACTTCGAGATGAAGTGGAAGATCAACGACAGCGCGGTGAAGAAGCGCGTGGTGCTGATGGTCAGCAAGCAGGAGCACTGCCTGTACGACTTGCTGGCGCGTTGGCAGAGCAAGGAACTCGACATCGAAATCCCGTGCGTGATTTCCAATCACGACACCTTCCGTGGATTCGTCGAGTGGCACGGCATTCCGTTCCACCATGTGCCGGTGACGCCCGACAACAAGGCCGGCGCGTATGCCGAGGTCAAGCGCATCTTCGACGACGTGCGCGGCGACACCATGGTGCTGGCGCGCTACATGCAGATTCTCTCGCCGGAACTGTGCGCGGCCTACCCGGGCCGCATCCTCAACATCCACCACAGCTTCCTGCCCAGCTTCGTCGGCGCCAAGCCTTACCACCAGGCTTACCAGCGCGGCGTGAAGCTGATCGGTGCGACATGCCACTACGTGACCGAAGAGCTCGATCAGGGGCCGATCATCGAGCAGGACGTGATCCGCGTCGATCACTCCGATTCGCCCGAAGACATGGTCCGCTACGGCAAGGACATCGAAAAAACCGTATTGGCGCGTGGCCTGCGTTTCCACCTCGAAGACCGTGTGCTGGTCCACGGCAACAAGACCGTTGTCTTCCGCTGACACGGGGCGGGCAGGGCTGTTTCGGCCTGTGCTCCGCTGCCATCCACAGAAAAGAAAGGCCGCTTGCGCGGCCTTTTTTGCGCCCGGCGGCGTCTAGTACCAGAGCACGTATGCCTGGACGGCAAGCGCGATGACCACCAGCGCTGCGAGGGTCCAGGTGGCGCGCGTCTGCCGCCGCTGCTGTCGTTCCAGCGCGGCAATCTGCTCCGGCAGCAGGTCGCGCGATTCATTGAGCAGTGCGCGATGCACCAGGCGCGGCATCTGCGGCAGCACCACGGCCCAGCCGGGTGCTTCTTCCTTGACATGGCGTATGAGCGCGCGCCAGCCGACCTGCTCGTTCATCCAGCGTTCGAGGAAAGGCTTGGCGGTCTTCCACAGGTCGAGGTCCGGATCCAGTTCGCGTCCGAGCCCTTCGATGTTGAGCAAGGTCTTCTGTAGCATGACCAGTTGCGGCTGCACTTCCATGTTGAAGCGACGGGCCGTCTGGAACAGGCGCAGCAGCGTTTTGCCGAAGGAGATGTCGCGCAGCGGACGATCGAAGATCGGCTCGCACACGGCGCGGATCGCGGTTTCGAAGTCATCGACGCGGGTGTCGGCCGGCACCCAGCCGGCGTCCACGTGGGCCTGCGCCACGCGGCGATAGTCGCGCTGGAAGAAGGCCAGGAAATTGGTCGCCAGGTATTGTTTGTCGCGCTCGTTGAGCGTGCCCATGATGCCGAAGTCGAGCGCGATGTACTGGCCGCGCATCGGGCCTTCGATCTTCACGAAGATGTTGCCCGGGTGCATGTCGGCGTGGAAAAAGCCGTCACGGAATACCTGCGTGAAGAATATTTCCACGCCGGCCCGCGACAGCGCCGACATGTCGACGCCTTGAGCGCGCAATGTCTCGGTCTGCGAGATGGGCGTGCCGTACATGCGCTCCATCACCATCACCGACGGCGAGCAGTAGTCCCAGTACACCTCGGGCACGGCCAGCAGTGGTGACCCGCGGAAGTTGCGGCGCAACTGCGAGCAGTTGCCGGCTTCGCGCATCAGGTCCAGCTCATCGCGCAGGTGGCGCGAGAATTCCGCCACCACTTCGCGTGGCTTGAGGCGGCGGCCTTCCACCCACAGCTTTTCGATCAGCGTCGCGGCCACTTCCATCAGCGCCACGTCGTTGTCGATGACGCGATCGATGCCCGGTCGCAGGACCTTGATGGCGACTTCGGTGCCATCCGGCAATTCGCCGAAGTGCACCTGTGCGATCGACGCCGACGCCACCGGCGTGCGCTCGAAGCGGTGAAAGACGGTGTCGACCGGTTGGCCGAATTCGGCTTCGATGAGCTCGACGGCCAGCGCGCTGTCGAAAGGCGGCACGCGGTCCTGCAGGCGCGATAGTTCGATGACGAGGTCGGCCGGCAGGAGATCGCGGCGGGTCGACAGCATCTGGCCGAACTTGACGAAGATGGGACCGAGCGATTCCAGCGCGCGGCGCAGGCGCACCGCGCGGGGCTCATCGAAATGGCGGCGGGGCAGCAGTCGACGCAACCATTCGCCAACCCGGGTGGTCGATGCGCGGTCCAGGATCATCTGGTCCAGGCCGAATCGAAGACTGACGCGGGCTATCTTGGCGAGGCGAAACAGACGCACGGGCGAGCGCTTTCCACAGGCAAAGGAGCGATGTTAGCCGAAAAGGGGCGCGATCCCGCGGACCGGTTCCGTGCGACGGGCGGGCGTGCGGGTGGGCGCGGTACAATTGCCGGCTCTTTTGTCTTCTTCGAGGTGCTGGCCGTCATGTCCCGACCGCGCAACGACACGCTGCTGCGCGCCTTGCTGCGCCAGCCGACCGAATACACCCCTGTCTGGCTGATGCGCCAGGCCGGCCGCTACCTGCCGGAGTACCGCGCCACGCGCGCGCATGCCGGCAGTTTCATGGATCTGTGCCGGTCATCTGCGTTTGCCACCGAAGTGACGCTCCAGCCACTCGAGCGCTATGCGCTGGATGCTGCCATCCTGTTTTCGGACATCCTGACCGTGCCGGACGCGATGGGGCTGGGCCTGTCGTTCGTCGAAGGCGAAGGGCCGCGTTTTGAACGCCCGCTGCGCGACGCCGACGCCATTCGCGCGCTGGCCGTGCCGCCGATGGAGTCGCTGCAATACGTGTTCGACGCGGTGGCTTCCATCCGCCGTGCGCTCAAGGACTCGGTGCCCTTGATCGGGTTCTCGGGCAGCCCCTTCACGCTGGCCTGTTACATGATCGAAGGCGGCTCGTCGAGTGACTTCCGCAACGTCAAGGCGCTGATGTACAGCCGTCCCGAACTGCTGCATCACATCCTCGACGTCAACGCCCGCACCGTCACGGACTATCTGAACGCCCAGATCGCCCACGGCGCACAGGCGCTGATGATCTTCGACACCTGGGGCGGCGTGCTGGCGCCAGATGCCTACCGCGAGTTTTCGCTGCGCTACATGCAGCAGATCGTCGATGGTCTGGAGCGCCGGTACGAAGGCGAAGACGTGCCGATCGTGCTGTTCACTAAGGGCGGTGGGCAGTGGATCGAGGACATCGCGGCCACCGGTTGCGACGCAGTGGGACTGGACTGGACGACCGACATCGGCGTGGCCCGGGCGCGAGTCGGGCATCAAGTCGCCCTGCAGGGCAACCTCGATCCGGGTGTGCTGATGGGGGCGCCCGATCACGTTGCCATCGAAGCGCGTCGGGTGCTCGATGCCTATGGCCCTCACTACGGTCACGTCTTCAACCTGGGGCACGGCATTTCGCAGTTCACGCCGCACGATAACGTGCGCGTGCTGGTGGATACGGTGCATGAATACAGTCGCACCATGCTGGCTCAGGTGATGCCGCCTGATCACGATTACGGTACAGATGAAGCGGGTGACTCTGGCGTGGGGCTCTGGCTGCCGTCATGACAGCAAGGGGCGTTCACGTTCTTTTGTAGCAATACGGTGGACGTCCCCTGCTTTTTTGGGGACGTATGCATGTGACGACACACTGTGACACATTTTTAAAGCCTCCCATGCCGTAAAGCCCGGTCTGGCAAGGCTTTTCAGAGCATGCAATTTGCATGAAACAGGTTGGGGTCGTTCGATTCTCCTGTTACTTATGCACAAGTCCGACTCTTTCGTGAGTCAGTTCTTGGTTACACATAAGACGTTTCGATGACCCGCTTTAAGCTATTGAAAATTAAGGAAAATACCAGGAGTGCTGGGTGCTATCACGAATTGCTTGCCGTGCGCAAGCGTGTTCAGGCAGCGACTGTGGCGGCTCACTACTCACAATTTTATCCACAGGCTTCCGTGCACAATGGCTGAATGGACGACGGACCAATGGTTTGCCCTCATTCGCGCGTAAAACACTTCATAAAGCGCGCGCAACTGATTGAATAAAATACAAAAACTGTGAATTTACGTGCGTCGTGACCCGCATCGTCCGCATCGCCCTACCGATACCAAAGCCCCAACTATTTGATTACATTTCGGAAAGTCAAATTCCGCCGGTAATCGGACAGTGCGCGCGCGTGCCCTTTGGGGCAGGCGAGAAGACAGGAGTGATCGTGGGGGTTGACCCACAGGACCATCCTCCTGTGGACAAACTGAGGACAGTTCGTGAGGTCCTGGCGGATGTGCCGCCCATGCCGCATTCCTGGCTGGCGCTGACCGATTTCGCCGCGCGCTACTACCAGCATCCGTTGGGGGAAGTCATTGCCACCGCCCTCCCGCCGGGTCTGAAACGGGCCGTGCGCTTGCCACGTGAAGACGATCCTCTGCTCGCCGCCACGGCGGATGGTATGGCTGCCCGCGCCGCGGCGAACCGCCAGACGCGCGCCTTGGCCGTCGTGGGCGAACTCGAAGCTCGCGGGCCGCTGCGCCGCGCAGTGTTGCTCGCCGCGCTGGGTGATACCGCGGGCGCGGCCATCCGTGAAGCGCGCAAGCGCGGTTGGGTCGATGTGGCCGTGGCGTCCTCCGACATCCGGCCGGCTGGTTCGCTGCCCCTCAATGCCGACCAATCTGCCGCCGTCAACGCAGTCAGTGCCGCGCTTGGCGGCTTTGCTTCGTTTCTGTTGCATGGCGTGACCGGCAGCGGCAAGACCGAGGTCTATCTGCAACTCATCGCGGCTGCCCTCGCGCAAGGCAGGCAAGCGTTGATGCTGGTGCCGGAAATCGGCCTTACGCCGCAATTGCTGGAGCGCGTGGCGGAACGCTTCCCCGGCGCGCGATGGCTGGCGCTGCACAGCGGGTTGGCTGACGGAGCGCGCTCCCGCGGCTTCATCGAGGCGTTGCGCGGCGACGTGGACATCGTGCTCGGCACGCGCTTGTCAGTGTTCGTGCCGCTGCCGCGTCTCGGGCTGATCGTCATCGACGAGGAGCACGACGCCTCTTTCAAGCAACAGGACGGGTTGCGTTATTCCGCTCGTGATCTGGCTGTGTGGCGAGCACGTAACGAATCGGTGCCCATCGTGCTCGGGTCGGCCACACCGTCGCTGGAGACCTGGTTGCACGCGCAGGCCGGACGCTATACGCGCCTTGCCATGCCACGCCCGGCCGTGGCCGCCAACCCACCGACGATCCGCGTCATCGACACGCGTCGGGCGCGGCTCGATCAAGGTCTGTCGGGCCCGATGCTCCAGGCCATCGAATCCCGTCTGGCGGCCGGCGAACAGAGTCTCGTGTTTCTCAACCGCCGCGGCTATGCCCCCGTGGTGAGCTGCGGCGCGTGCGGCTGGGTGAGTGCGTGCGACCACTGCTCGGCCAACATGGTGTTCCATCATGCGGACAACCTGCTGCGCTGCCACCATTGTGGTTCGGAGCGCCGCGCGCCGCGCTCCTGCCCGCAATGCGGTGCGCAGGACATTCATGCCTTTGGGCGCGGAACGCAGCGGATCGAAGAACGATTGGGCGAGCACTTTCCACAGGCACGCATCCTGCGCGTGGACCGCGACGCCGTGCGTTCGCCCGCACAGTGGGAAGACGTCCGCAACCAGATCGCGCGGGGCGAGGTCGACGTACTGGTTGGTACGCAGATGCTGGCCAAGGGGCACGACTTTCCTCGCCTGACACTCGTAGGCGTGGTGGGCGCGGATGCTTCGTTGTTCGCGGCCGACTATCGCGCGCCGGAACGTCTTTTCCAGCAGCTCATGCAGGTGGCAGGGCGCAGCGGGCGCGGCGAGTTGCCGGGCGAAGTGCTCATCCAGACCGAGTTCCCCGACCACGCGCTCTATCGTCACCTTGCGCGGCAGGACTATGCGGGGTTCGCTGCCCTGCAGCTCGAAGAGCGCCAGCAGGCGGGGTTTCCCCCTTACAGTTTTCACGCCGTACTGAGAGCCGAGGCGCCCGAACTGGCGATGGCGCTGGCCTTTCTGGCGCAGGCGCGCCAGCATGCCGAATCGCTCGCCACTATGGCGCGTCTGTTTGATCCGGTGCCGATGCGGCTCGTACGCCGTGCCCGCCTGGAGCGCGCACAACTGGTGATCGAGGCCGATACGCGCCCGCAATTGCATGCGCTGCTCGCCGGATGGATGCCGTTGCTCTATGCCGCCCGCACGCCCCGCGACCTGCGCTGGCACGTGGATGTAGACCCCATCGAACTGTGATGTTGCCGCGCCTGCCGGTAACATCTCGGACTGACCGCCTCGACGATATTCGACGTACAAAGGACGCACCATGAACTTCACTGAACGGCTTGCCCAGGCCTGGCAACGCAATAATTCGCTGCTGTGCGTCGGCCTCGACCCGGACCAGACCCGCTTGCCCGAACACCTGCGCGGGCTGCCGGATGGCATCTACCAGTTCTGCAAGGAAATCGTCGACGCCACGGCAGACCTGGTCTGCGCCTTCAAGCCGCAGATCGCCTACTTCGCCAGCGCGGCGGCGGAAGACCAGTTGCAGACGTTGATGGCGTATATCCATCGTACGTATCCGGATATCCCGGTGATCCTCGACGCCAAGCGCGGCGACATCGGCGCCACGGCCACGCAATACGCGCGCGAAGCATTTGAACGTTTTCAGGCCGACGCGCTGACGGTCAATCCGTACATGGGTTTCGATTCCGTGCAGCCGTATCTCGAATACACCGACCGCGGAGTGATCGTTCTGTGTCGCACCAGCAATGGCGGCGGCTCGGATCTGCAGGCACTGGAGTTGGCGGGCGGCCGCAAGCTCTATGAATACGTTGCTGCGATGGTGGCGGAAAAGTGGAACGCCAACGGTCAATGTTCGTTGGTGGTAGGCGCGACATTCCCGCAGGAACTGGCGCAGGTTCGTTCGCTCATTGGCGATATGCCGCTACTGGTCCCGGGGGTGGGTGCGCAGGGCGGCGACGTTGAGGCGACCGTCAAGGCGGGCCGCACGGGCGCGGGTACCGGACTGATGATCAACTCTTCCCGCGCGATCCTGTTCGCCAGCAGCGGCGAAGACTTTGCCGCCGCCGCGCGCAGGGTCGCCACGGCCACGCGCGACGACATCAATCGCTTCCGCTGACCGAACTGTTGCGCACTGTTACGCGCGCCGTGCGGCGCTTCAGGTCCTGCTGTCTCCGCCGTTAATTGCATTCCCGGGCTCCGCCAGGAGCCCCGAATGCAAAGAACGATCCGTCTTGCGATGACCCAGGGTCTTGAAACCTTCATGTGGCGCGGCAGCGTGCCATGGCCGGAACTGGTGGCGGTGGCCGAGCGCGTCGTGGCGTGCTGGAGCGAAGTCACGCAGTTCGTCACCCGGGTGGATACGCGCGAACGTATCTGGACCGTGCGCCACCACAGCACGCCGCAACCGTTCTTCATACTGTCGCAGGACAGCCTGCGCGGCAGCGCGCCGCGCATCGGCAATCCGTTGCCCATGCTGATGCTGCTTGGCATGGCCCGCCTGCGTCCGGGCTGCGTGCAGATTTCCTTTGCCAGCGGGCTGGCCATCGATCCCGATCGATTCGAACTCGATGACCTTGCCGGCCTGTTGCCGCACGCCACGCATGCTGTTCATCGCCGACTCGCCGAACGTGTCCTGACGCGGGAGTAGCTCTTCGCCCGGCGAACCTGCCCGTTGCGGCGGGAATCCTCGTCGCGTTGCGCGTTCCAAGCAGGAACGGATCCTGCGGAAATCCGCAAGCCGTGCGTCGCACGAGGGCTCCCATGAACCGACTCGCCGCTGAAACCTCCCCCTACCTGCTTCAACATGCGGCGAACCCGGTCGACTGGTGGCCGTGGGGCGAGGCTGCGCTGGCCGCTGCCCGCGCACGCGACAAGCCGATCCTGTTGTCGATCGGTTATTCCGCCTGCCACTGGTGCCACGTCATGGCGCACGAGTCCTTCGAAGACGAAGGCACGGCGGCGCTGATGAACGCGCTGTTCGTGAACATCAAGGTCGATCGAGAGGAGCGCCCGGACCTCGATCAGATCTATCAGTCCGCACACCAGATGCTGGCCCAGCGCGGGGGCGGTTGGCCGCTCACGATGTTCCTGTCGCCGGACGGCACGCCGTTCTTCAGCGGCACGTACTTCCCGCGCGAAGCACGCCACGGATTGCCCGCATTCGTCGACCTGCTCGAACGTGTGGCGGCCGCGTATCACGAACAGCGCGACGCCATTTCCTCGCAGAACGAAAGCATGCGGGCGGCGTTGCAGCGTTTGCTGCCGCACGGCGAGGTGGCCGGGGCGATGGATGCTTTGCCGATCGCCAATGCGGTCCGCTCGTTGTTGGTCAACTTCGACGCCCGTTATGGCGGCTTCGGGGACGCTCCCAAGTTTCCCCATCCGACCGATCTCGTATTGCTGCGCGACGCGGCCATTGCTGGCGACGCGCAGGCCCGTCATGCCTTTCTGTTCACCTTGCGACGGATGGCCGAAGGCGGCCTGTATGACCAGCTCGCCGGCGGCTTCTGCCGCTACAGCGTCGACGCGCGCTGGGAGATTCCGCACTTCGAAAAGATGCTCTATGACAACGGCCTGCTGATCGGGCTCTATGCCGATGCGTGGGCGATGACGGGCGACGGGCTCTACCGGCGGGTGGCGAGCGAGACCGCGCGCTGGATCATGGCAGATATGCAATCGCCCCTGGGCGGTTACTATTCGGCGCTCGACGCGGATTCCGAGGGCGAGGAGGGGCGCTACTACGTGTGGCAGCGCGACGAGGTCGCGGCGCTCATCGAAGACCCTGTTTCGCGCGATCTCGTCTTCGAGCATTTCGGGCTCGACGAGCGACCGAATTTTGAAGCGCACGCATGGCACCTGCGCGTCGCACGGTCCGTCACCGATCTGGCTGCGCGGCACGGCATAAGCGAACGCGACGCGCAGGCAAGGATCGACGAGGCTCGGGCGTGCTTGCTGGCCCATCGTCGTACGCGCACCGCACCCCTGCAGGACGACAAGATCCTGGCGAGCTGGAATGGTTTGATGATTGCCGGCATGGCACATGCCGCGGGGGTGTTGAACGAGCTTGGGTGGCTCGATTCCGCGCGGCGGGCGATGGATTTCGTGCGCCGCGAACTATGGC
Organism: Uliginosibacterium sp. sgz301328; assembly: GCF_041807905.1. NCBI lineage: Bacteria > Pseudomonadati > Pseudomonadota > Betaproteobacteria > Rhodocyclales > Zoogloeaceae > Uliginosibacterium > Uliginosibacterium sp. sgz301328. Next base: position 22,274 of record NZ_JBGVSA010000014.1, on the reverse strand, counting down.
TTGAGGATCGCCTGCTGGCGACGTGGCGCAACGGGCGGGCGCAACTCAATGCCTATCTGGACGACCATGCCTATCTGCTCGGCGCCGCGCTGGAATTGTTGCAGGCAGGCTTTCGCGTGGACGATCTGCTGTTTGCGGGGCGCTTGGCCGACGCCTTGCTCGCCGAGTTCGAAGACACGCAGCAGGGCGGATTCCACTTCACGCGCCACGATCATGAGCAACTGATCCTGCGCCCAAAGCCTGCCCATGACAGCGCCATGCCGGCCGGAAATGGCGCGGCGGCGCGGGCGCTCCAGCGATACGGTCATCTGGTGGGCGATTCGCGCTATGTGGACGCCGCCGCGCGCACGCTCGCTCTTTTCTACCCGGCGATGGAGGCGAATCCCGCCGGTTACAGCAGTCTCCTTGCGGCGCTGGATGAATACACCGCACCGCCCGCCATCGTCATTTTGCGTGGTGAGCAGGCAAAGGCGTGGCATGCCGCGCTGGTGGCCCGTGCGCAACCGGATGCGCTGATCGTAGCGCCGCAGGGGGACAGCCTACCGGCCGCGCTCGACAAGCCGATGACCCCATCGGCCGCATGGGTATGCCGCGCAAATACTTGCCTTGCGCCCATCAGCGATCTGACGTGTCTCATGGAAACGCTTGATAAAGGTCGCGCTTCGGCTTGATGGTTTTCGCTGACCTTAGAATGACCGGCCCCCGCAAGCGCTGAAGGAAAAATCCTATGGTTGAACACATGCAAGCTTGGCAATGCATTGGCTGTGGCCGGATCGACGGTCCACAGAATTGCGTCGGGATCTGTCAGGACCGCAAAGTCAGCTTTGTTTACGCAGAGGAGTACGACCAGCTCGAGAAGCGGCACGCAGAATTGCAGGCGGAGATGGACCGCTTGCTGGTGCTGGTGCGCCAATTCGTTGCTGTACAGCCTCGCAACGACGAATGGGAGAAGTCCTATAAGGGCCTCCAGAAACGCAGCGCCGAACTGCTTCGCGAACTCAAGCACTGACGCCCACGCGTCGCCACAGGGTGACTCCGCCGGCATCCGCTCTGCCGCAGGCCTGCCGGCCTGCTGGCAATACGACGGCAGACCCCCCGCTTCAGTCCGTTGGCGATACAATCGCGTGCCCGAAAATTGCTTGGGTACGGGGCCCGGGGAGGGCCTTTTTCGAGCCTTGCGCCTGCACTCATCATGCTTTTGACTTTTGTCATCATTTACTGGCTGGTATCGATCGCCATCGGCCTCTACGCCGCGCTGCGCGTCCATGACACCAAGGATTTCGCGGTCGCCAGCCGTGCCCTGCCATTCCACATCGTGGTGGCGACGGTGTTCGCCACCTGGTTCGGCTCCGAAGCCGTGCTCGGCATTCCGGCCACTTTCCTGCAGGACGGCCTGGGCGGTGTCGTGGCCGACCCGTTCGGCTCGTCGCTGTGCCTGGTGATCGTCGGCCTGTTCTTCGCCAAGCCGCTGTACCGGCTCAATCTGCTGACCGTGGGCGATTACTATCGCTTGCGCTTTGGCCGTACGGTCGAAGCCATCACGACGATGTGCATCGTCATTTCGTACCTGGGCTGGGTGGCGGCGCAGATCAAGGCGCTCGGGCTGGTGTTCTTCGTGCTGTCCGACGGGGCGGTGTCGCAGGAGCTCGGCATGGCGCTGGGTTCGGCCTCGGTGCTCATCTACACGCTGTTTGGCGGCATGTGGTCGGTGGCCATCACCGATTTCATCCAGATGATCGTGATCGTCGTCGGCCTGGTGTATCTGGGTTGGGATGTGGGCAACATGGCCGGTGGCGTGGTGACCGTGGTGGAGCATGCGCACGCGGCGGGCAAGTTCAATTTCTGGCCGGACTTCAACCTCAATGCCATCGTGCTGTTTGCCGGCACGCTGGTGACGATGATGTTCGGCTCGGTTCCGCAACAGGACGTATTCCAGCGCGTGCAGTCCTCGGCCAATGAGAACATCGCCGTGCGCGCCACCGTGCTGGGCGCGATCCTGTACTTCTGCTTCACCTTCATTCCGATGTTCCTGGCCTATTGCGCGACGCTCATCGCGCCCGACCTGGTTGCCAAGTACATCGATACCGATTCGCAACTGATCCTGCCCAAGCTGCTGCTGGAGAAGGCGCCGCTGTTCGCGCAGGTGATGTTCTTCGGCGCGCTGCTATCGGCGATCAAGAGCTGCGCTTCGGCCACGCTGCTGGCGCCCTCCGTGACCTTCGCCGAAAACCTGCTGCGTCCGATCCTGGTGCGCAAGTGGCCGGACATGACGGACAAGCGCTTCCTGCGCTGGATGCAGGGGGTGGTGCTGGTATTCACGACGGTGGTGACCTACATCGCCATGAGCACCACGCTGTCGATCTACGGCCTGGTCGAAAACGCCTACAAGGTCACGCTGGTGGCGGCCTTCGTGCCGCTGGCGCTGGGGGTGTACTGGAAGCGTTCGACGACGCAGGGCGCCGTCGTCTCGATGGTTCTTGGCCTCGTCAGTTGGGTCACCCTCGAAATGACCGCACCCGCGTGGACTGAGGTATGGCTTCCGCACTTTGTCGGCTTTCTCGTGTCGTTGGTGAGTTTCATCGTGTTCTCGCTACTGCCGCAAAAGGTCAGGACGCCACCGATTCCGGTACCTGGTCACGTGATTCACCATGCCTTGCACGCTTCGTCGCCGCAGGTGGCTGCAGAAGGCAAGGGCGGAGCCTAGGGACGGATGTCGATTCGCACGGGAAGACTACCGGCCCATCTGACTGTCGCTTACGCGCTGCTCACGGTGTATGCCTGTCTCTTCCCGTTCACGGGCTGGCGCGACATCGGGACCAGTCCGTTCGTATTCCTGACGCTGCCCTGGCCGCGCTGGTTTACCTGGACCGACACGATCTTCAACGTGCTCGGCTACATCCCGCTTGGATTCGTTTTTTCCTCCGCGCTGCGCCAGCACCAACGCGGTTGGCGCGCGGTGCTCATCGTCACCCTCGCGTGCGGCCTGTTCAGCTTGTGCATCGAGGCAGTGCAGAACTACCTGCCAACGCGAGTCGCCTCCAACATCGATCTTCTCAGTAATACGCTCGGCGCATTCATCGGCGCCGTGATGGGCGTGCGCTGGGGGCGCGTATTCGATGAGCATGGTGCGCTGGAGCGCTGGCGTCAGCGGCGTTTCCATCGCGGGCACATCGGTGAGCTGGGCATGGTGCTCATCGCGCTGTGGTGGCTGACCCTGCTGGAGCCGAGCAACATCCTGTTCGGCAACGGCGATCTGCGGCCGATCTTCAACCTGCCTGCGCCGCTGGCGTTCTCGGTCAAGCGCTACGTGGTGCTTGAAGCGGCCGTGGTCGCAACGCAGATATTGGCCGTCGGACTTGTCGTCAGGCGCACCATGCGTGAGCCGGCGATGGGCGTGCTGGCCGTCGTCTTCGCCATCGGTTTGTGCGTGAAGATGATTGCGACTTCGGCATTCGTCCGTCCGCCCGTGCCACTCGAATGGGCCAGTCCGGGCGCTCTGCGCGGGATTGCTGTAGGGTTCGCATTGCTGGCGCTCACGTGGCGTCTGCCGAACTGGGCGCAACACACCCTGGCGAGCGTGTCGCTGCTATGCGCCACGGCGTTGGTCAATCTGGCGCCCGAGAACCCGTTCGACTGGGACAACCTCAGCCTCATCCAGCAAGGCAATTTTCTCAATTTCCACGGCCTTACCACCGTCGCCGCGAGTTCCTGGCCGTTCTTTGCGCTGGCCTATCTGACCGCGCAGGGAGCGCTGGCTTCGCGCCGCGCAATGCGGTGAGTGTGGGCAACATCGATGCAGGGCGCGATCGATGACAAACAAGGAAAAGGGCGCCAAGGCGCCCTTTCTTCTTGCACGACAACGGTGGCTCAGGCGCCCAGTTCGGCGGCGGTGCGGAAGTGCTGCTGCGCTTCGGTGACGCGACCGAGTTGCTCGGCGAGGCGCGCGAGTTCAAGGTGCGCGGCGCGGCTGGGTGAGACGGAGAGCGATGCTTCGAAATAGCTCTGCGCCTTGCCCCAAAGTTGCCCGCGCAGACACAGACGACCCAGCGTGAGCAGCAGGCCGGCGTCATCCGGATGTTGCTTGAGCCAGCCTTCGGCGGTGGCGAGCTGGTCGCGCAATTCGGCCGATCTGCAACGACCGTAGAGAACGGCGAGTTCCGGCTCCCAGTCGCGGCGCAGGGCTTCTTCGATGGCCACGGCCGCGTCGCGGTCGGCGCCGGCGCCAATCAGATGCGGTACCGCGCGGCACAGGAAACCGATGTCGCGGCGTTCTTCTTCCGGGATGCCGGCCCACACGCGCTGCATGTTCTGCAGGTCGCCGTCGGCGTCGCGCAGTTGCTCGAGCAGCGCGCGGCGCAGCAATGGCGCAGCCTGCTCGGCGGTCAGGGCGTGGTACTTGCGCAATTGGCGAGCCAGCCGGGCGACCTCTTCCCAGCGTCCGCGCGCCTGTTCGGCCTGCAGCGCGAGCCGCAATGCTGCGATGTGGCGCTGGCCGCCGGCACGCAGTGTTTCGAGATGCATGACGGCTTCATCGAAGCGGCGGTCGGCGATGGCGAACTCGGCTTCGAGCATGAGGCGCGCCGCGCGAATGTCCGCGTCATAGGCGCTGGCCTTGTCCATCCATTGGCGGCGGCGCGTCGGCTCGCGCATGGCATGCGCCGACCGGGCGGCCATCAGCGCGGACAAGCCGCGTGACTCGCCGCCTTCGAACGCTTGCTCGGCGTTGCGATAAGCCTGCCCGAAGCGGCCTTCCATGAACAGGCGTTCGGCGGCTCGCAGTGCTGCGGCGGCACGTTCGCGTTGTTTCGCCGCGCGGAATGCCGCTACGGCGGTCGGCAATGCCAGCGTGCGCGAAATGAAGCGGATCAGCCCGTACATGACGGCGAAAGCCGCGACCCACAGCAACACCAGCAGGTTCATCGAAATCTGCAGGCGATACGGCGGCCATACGAACAGCGCGTACGAGGTGTTGTAGCGCGCGGCGACGGCAAGACCCGAGGCGACGGCGAACAGGGCCAGCAACCACAGCAGGGTGCGCATTACGGTCTCCCTTAGTGCGAGCCGAGCTTGACGCTGCGCAGCGCCGCTTCGGTCTCGTTGAGGGAGGGCAGGTCGACCGACAGGCGCGCGCCTTCGATCTGTTTGAGCTCGGCGATCATGGCGGCCACGGGGCGGGCATCGATGTCGAAGTAACGCTCCAGCCAGCGACGGGCCTGCGTGATGTCCTCGTTGAATACCTTGCCGTCGCGCTGGAGCAACGCCAGGCGTGCCGACAGCAGCCGCAGCCGCAGATTTTCGCGCAGGTAGACCGCTTGCTGCGGCGACAGCAGGGCCGGCTCGGGGCGGTCGAGGCGCTCGATACGTACCAGTTCGCGAAATTCATCCCACAGATCGCTGAAGAGGCCGCCGACCCAGTTCGGCGACCGATCCGAGGTGTCGATCGGTGCGCTGGCAGCAACTGGCGCGCTTGCCTGTGCGGTGCCGGCGGTGCGGCGCGTGTTGCGAACGACATTGCTGCGCGGCGTGGCGGATGCCGCCTTGGCCGGCGTGTGCTCGAAGCCCAGCGGCAGGTTGTCGATGCGGCCGAGCATGGCGTCGAGCGTGACGCTCATGCTGTCGACGTCGGCCAGCGGCAACGCACGCAGGCGATCCATGTCGCGCGCCAGCAGCTTGCGCACGGAAATCAGTTGCGGCCGGTCGAGCGAGGCAAGGCTGTTGTCGGCCGCCTGCAACGCAGCCAGCGCTGCCGGTACGTTGCTCGCCAACTGCAATTGCTGCGAGGCGATGTCGACCGCCTGTGTAGCCTGGGCCAGCGTGCGCTCGTCGCGGGCGCGCGAGAATTCCTGGTAGAGCGAATCGAGCGCGGCCTGTTGCCCTTGAGCCTGCGCTTGCTCGGCTTCGAGCACGGCGGTCTTGGATTGCAGCGTCTGCAAGGTTTCCTGGTTCTGGCGAGCGATGGCGCGCGCTTCCTTGGCGGCCGTGTCGCCGTCTGCCAGGCGCCGGGTGAATTCATTTTGCGTGCGGCGCAATTCGTTTCGGGTGTCCACCCACTGCCAGGCAAGCAGCGCAATCGCAATCATCATGATGATGAGCACGGGATGGCGCCACGAGAATGCGCGTGGTGCCCGAGGCGTACGGGGAGGGGCGGCGGGCTCGTTGGCCGGGCGTTCTAGGGGTTCGGTCATGCCGTGATTCTACCCAAAGTGCCCGCGCAAAGCCGTGACGATGCCCTCATCTCCGGGGGGCACAAGGCTCACCTGTTGTGCGCCAAGCAAGGAAACCGTTTTCGCAATGCGCGGATGGGAGACGAATGCCGGCGTGCATTGCAGGATATCGGCTGCACGCTGGCCGACAATGTCGGCGAAAAAGCGCGCCCCTTCGCTACTCGTGAATACCAGCGCGTCGAGCTTGCCGGCATCGTGCAGGGCAAGGAGCGGCGCCGGATCGGTGGCGGCCTTCCTGCGTCGGTAGCAGCTCACCAGATCCACCGCCGCGCCACGCTCGCGAAGCGTTTCGGCGATCAGTTCCCGGCCGCCATCGCCGCGCAGGATCACTGCGCGCTTGCCCCGTACCGCATCGGTGGCGAAGGCCGGCAAGGCGAGAACGGACTCCGAGTCAAATCCGCTCGCCGGGACGATGACTTCATCGAACCCTTGCTCGCGCAACGCGCGCGCCGAGGACGGGCCGACCGTCGCGACGGCAAGGGTCGCCGGCCAGTCGGTTCGCGACAGGCGCGCAAACGCATGGGCGACCGCGTTGGGGCTGACGAAGAATGCCAGTTGATAATCGTTCAGCCTGCCGGCGAGCGCGCGCAGCGGCGAATCATCTTCGAGTGGAGCAATCTCGATGACGGGGAAGACCAGGGCTTCGGCGCCGGCCGCTTCGATCAGCGCGGCGAGCCGACCGGATTGTTCTTGCGGCCGGGTGATCGCGATGGTGCGGCCGGCGAGGGGCATGTCAGCGCAGGTTGGCGAGGATTTCGCGCGCGCCGCCCGCCAGCAGTTGGTTGGCGAGTTCGCGGCCGAGGCGTTGCGCGCTGACCACGTCAACGTCAGCTGCACCGCCGTGGGCGCGCACGAAGCGCTCGCCGTCAGGCGTCGCCACGAAAGCGCGCATGGACAAACCGTCCGCGCCAGCCTCGCAATACGCGCCGATGGGCACGTCGCAGCCGCCCTGCAAGGCTTGTGTCAGCGCGCGTTCGGCCGCGACGCAGACAGTGGTGTCGTGATCGACTAGCGGTGCCAGCCATTGGGCGACCTCCGGTCGATCTGCCCGCGCTTCGATGCCGAGCGCGCCCTGGCCCGCAGCAGGGAGCGAAACTTCAGTCGGCAATTCGGCGCGGATGCGATCGGCCAGCCCGAGTCGGCGCAAGCCGGCCGCGGCCAGGATGATGGCGTCGAACTGGCCTTCGTCGAGCTTGCGCAGCCTTGTGTCGAGGTTGCCGCGCAGCGGATGGACGCCCAGGTATGGGAACTGGGCATGGATCTGCGCTTCGCGCCGCAGGCTCGATGTACCGACAACCGCACCCGGGGGCATGTCGTCGAGGCTGTCATAGCGGTTCGAGACGAAGGCGTCCTGCGGACGTTCACGCGCCAGCGTGGCAACCAGTGCGAACTCGGGCGGCAGTTCGGCGGGCACATCCTTCATCGAGTGCACGGCCAAGTCGGCCCGGCCATCAAGCAGCGCTTCTTCGAGTTCTTTGACGAACAAGCCCTTGCCTCCGACCTTGGACAACGTGCGGTCGAGGATCTGGTCGCCGCGCGTGGTCATGCCCAGCAGTTCGACCGCGCAGCCGGGCCAGGTAGCTTCGAGCCGCGCCTTGACGTGTTCGGCCTGCCACAGGGCGAGACGGCTTTCGCGCGTGGCGATGACGATACGGGTCGGAATCTTCGGGGTCGAGGACATGTGCTTGTGTGCAAAGAGAAAAAACCGCACTGAGGGCATGGATTTTGCACGGTGCGCGGCCAGGAAGATGTTAACACGCGTGCGGCAAGCCTTCGAGGCAGGCGTAGTCGCGTATTCGGAGGTCCCCGCCGCGCCATCGACGGGCGTTCGCGCGCGTTTATGCTCCAAAGTGGCGCCTCGGGCTGATATATTTCAATCCTTTTGGTCGCGCCAACCCCGGGCGTGCATTTCTTAGCGGGTCGGAATTTCACGATGAGCACGAGCAACGAACAAGATAAAGACATCCCCCTGCGTGAAGACATTCGTCTGCTGGGCCGTATCCTCGGCGATACGGTTCGTCAGCAGGAGGGTGACGCCGTGTTCAACCTGGTGGAGAAGATCCGCCAGACCTCCATTCGCTTTCACCGCGATGCCGACGCGTCCGCCCGCGCCGAACTCGAATCCATGCTCGACGCGCTCTCGCGCGAAGACACCAATCACGTGGTGCGTGCGTTCAGCTACTTTTATCAGCTGGCCAACATCGCCGAAGACCAGCACCACATCCGTCGCTCGCGTGCCCACCTCGTGGCCGGCTCCTCGGCCCGCGAAGGCACGCTCGAGCACGCGCTGCAACTGGCCGACGAGGCGGGTGTGTCGAACGACAAGATCCGCCAGTTCTTCAACGATGCCCTAGTCAGCCCGGTGCTGACGGCACACCCGACCGAGGTGCAGCGCAAGAGCATCCTGAACTGCCAGTTGCGCATCGCACAGTTGCTGGACGCCCGCGACCGCATCCAGATGACGCCGGAAGAACTCGCCGAGAATGACGAGAACCTGCGCCGCGCCGTGCTGGTGCTGTGGGAAACGCGCATGCTGCGCCCGGTCAAGCTGTCGGTCATCGATGAAGTGGCCAACGGGCTGTCGTACTACGACTACACCTTCCTGCGCGAACTGCCGCGCATGTACGGGCGCATCGAGGACATCCTCGGCCAGCGCGACGATGGCTTCAAGAATGTCGAGCTGGCCAACTTCATGCGCATGGGTAGCTGGATCGGCGGCGACCGCGACGGCAACCCGTTCGTGACGGCCGATGTGCTGCGGCAGGGCCTGCGCATGCAATCGCAGGTGGCCTTCAGCTTCTATCTGGATGAGATCAACCGTCTGGCGTCCGGCATGTCGCTGTCGAGCATGCTGGTGAAGATGTCCGACGAGGTGAAGGCGCTGGCCGAATGCGGACCGACTTCGAGCGCACACACCGAGGACGAGTATTACCGCCGCGCTCTGCGCTGCATTTATGCACGCGTGTACGCCACCGCCGAAAACCTGCTCGGCCAGCCGGTCGGGCGTGAGCCGTTCTTTGCCGCTGAGCCGTACGCTTCGGCCAAGGAATTCCTCGCCGACCTCGAAATCATTCATCGTTCGCTCGCCACGCACGGCTCCGGCTCGCTCACGCGCGGCCGGCTGCGCCAACTGCGTCGTGCAGTGAGGGTGTTCGGCTTCCATCTGGCATCGATCGACGTGCGCCAGAACTCTGCGGTACATGAGCGCACCGTCGCTGAACTGTTGGCACAAGCCCGTCCCGGTGTCGAATACCTGCGCCTGGACGAAGAGGCTCGCGTACAACTGCTGCTCGAGGAGCTGGCTACGCCGCGCCCCCTGTCGTCGCAATACCTTGCGTATTCCGAAGAGACCGAAGGCGAACTGGCGATCTTCCGCGCCATTGCGGACGTGCATCGCCTGTATGGCCCGTCGTGCGTCCCCAACGCCATCATCTCGATGACGACCGGCGTGTCCGACATGCTGGAGCTGGCCGTGTTGCTGAAGGAAGTCGGCCTGCTGCGCCCGCATGAGCGCCAATTGGATGTGAATATCATCCCGCTGTTCGAAACCATCGGCGACCTGCAGGATTCGGCGCGCGTGATGAACCGCCTGTTGTCGATTCCGCAATACAGCCAGTTGCTGGCCTCGCGCAATGCCACGCAGGAAGTCATGCTGGGCTACTCGGACAGCAACAAGGACGGCGGCTTCCTGACCTCTGGCTGGGAACTCTACAAGGCCGAAATCCAATTGGTAGACGTGTTCCGCCAGCACGGCGTGCGCCTGCGCCTGTTCCACGGTCGCGGCGGTTCGGTCGGCCGGGGCGGCGGCCCGAGCTACCAGGCCATCCTGGCGCAGCCGGGCGGTGCGGTGCAGGCGCAGATTCGCCTGACCGAACAGGGTGAAGTGATTGCCTCGAAGTATTCCAACCCGGACGTCGGTCGCCGCAATCTGGAAGTGCTGGCTGCGGCGACTTTCGAGGCGACCCTGCTGGCGCATCCGGAAGCCGCACCGCGCGCCGAGTACCTGGCCGCGATGGACGAGCTTTCCGATCTGGCGTTCAAGGCTTACCGCGGCCTGGTCTACGAGACCGAGGGCTTCGAGAAGTACTTCTGGGAGTCGACTGTCATTGCCGAAATCGCGCACCTGAACATCGGTTCGCGCCCGGCTTCGCGCAAGAAGAGCACGGCCATCGAAGATCTGCGCGCCATCCCTTGGGTATTCTCGTGGGCGCAGTGCCGCCTGATGCTGCCGGGCTGGTTCGGATTTGGCTCGGCCGTGACGCAGTACGTTGAAAAGCACGGTCAAAAAGGCCTGGAACTGCTGCAGTCGATGCACAAGGAGTGGTCGTTCTTCGCCTCGCTCCTGTCGAACATGGACATGGTGCTGGCCAAGAGCGACATCGGTATCGCTTCGCGCTACGCACAACTGGTGAAGGACGCTGCGTTGCGCGACGCGATCTTTCCGCGCATCAAGCAGGAATGGGAAACCACAATCCAGTGGCTGCTCGACATCAGCGGCCAGAAGGAACTGCTCGACGCCAACCCGCTGCTCAAGCGCTCGATGCGCAACCGCTTCCCGTACCTGAACCCGATCAACCACGTGCAGGTCGAACTGCTGCATCGCTTCCGCGAAGGCAACGAGGACGATCGCGTGCGCCGCGGCATTCATCTGTCGATCAACGGCGTTGCCGCGGGTCTGCGCAACAGCGGTTGATCGTCTGGCCGGTCGGCGTAAGCTGACGTAGCCAGTCATCGAAGACGCCCCGCGAGGGGCGTCTTGCATTGGGCTTCTGCTGCACAGGAGGTGCGCCATGCCGTCATCGAAAACCGAACTGCGTCGAGGGATCGATGCGCTGCGTCGCGGAGAGTGGGATCTGGCCCATGAAGTCGCACAGGCGGATGAATCGGCCGGCGGCCACTGGCTGCACGGCATCGTCCACACGATCGAAGGCGATGAGGGGAACGCGCGCTATTGGTATGCCAAGGCCGGGCGTACGTTTCCCGGCATGGGCCATACCGACGCCGAACTGGATGCGTTGGCAGAGACGTTGAATGGCTGACGCGCTTGATCTGCGACGTGTTGTCGTCATCGGCAGCAGCGGCGCTGGCAAAACGACATTCGCCGGCGAACTCTCCGCGTGTCTCGGCGCGCCCCATGTGCAGCTCGATGCGCTGTATTGGGGGGCCAACTGGACGGCGGTCGACCAGGAGGTCTTCCGGCAGCGCGTGATGGAGCGTGCCGCGGCCGAGCGTTGGGTTGCCGACGGCAACTATCGCAGCGTGCGCGACATCCTGTGGGCAAGAGCGACAACGATCGTGTGGCTCGACTACAGCTTTCCGCGCGTATTCGGCCGCCTGGTCCGTCGGACGGTGCGGCGCGCATGGACGCGCGAAGAAGTCTTCAATGGCAATCGCGAGTCATGGCGTACGTCGTTCGCGGACAAGGAGTCAGTCATCTGGTGGATGCTGAAGACGTGGCGTCGCCATCAGCGTGACTTCGGCGAGTTGATGCGCGATCCGGCGTACGGGCATGTAACGCGCATACCGCTGCGCCGTCCGGTGAGCGGTATGGAGTTTCACCGTCGGGTGATGGCAGCAGAGAGGTCTCCGGACGTCTAGCGCGATGCGTGCATGCGCGAAGGGGCGCTGAGTCGTGCGTAGGCGCAGCATGCGGCAAACAGGATCACGCACAGCGCTGCCTCGACCCAGCCGAGGATGGCCGACAGGCCATAGTCCGAGCTGCCGCGCACAGTGCCTTCGATGAAATACAGCCACACTCCCAGGCTGACCCACTGGTAGGTATAGCGCCGTCCGTGGAGCAATCCGCGCAAAGGCAGCAACAATGGCAGCGCCTTGAGCACCAGCCAGGATCCGCCCGGCCGCAGTGGCGCCAACCACAACTCCCACATCAGGCTGAGCGCAATCAGTGCGAGCAATGCGGCAACGGCTACGATGCGCAGTGTCTGCAGGTTCATGGACGAGCCGCCAGTCGAAGCGCGGCTTCGGCAAGCCGTACGCCTTGTATGAAAGCGAGACGTTTTTCGTCTTCCGTCAGCGTGGCATCGCCGTCCATGCCGGCGTGATGGCTTGCACCATACGGCGTCCCGCCAGCGCGGGTGCCATTGAGCGCCGGCTCGGTATAGGGCAGGCCGATCAGCAGCATGCCGTGATGGAACAGCGGCAGCATCATCGACAGCAGCGTGGATTCCTGCCCGCCGTGCAGACTGGCCGTGGAGGTAAATACGCAGGCCGGTTTGCCCGCCAGTGCGCCGGACAGCCAGGGCCCCGCAGTACCGTCCAGAAAATACTTGAGCGGTGCGGCCATGTTGCCGAAGCGCGTGGGCGAGCCCATCGCCAGGCCGATGCACTCTTCGAGATCGCGCAATTCGACGAACGGCGGACCGTCGGCAGGGATGTCGGATTCCACCGCTTCGCATACGGTCGATACCTTCGGCACCGTGCGCACGCGCGCGGCGGCGCCCGGCACGGATTCGATGCCTCGTGCGATCTGTGCGGCCAATGCCCGCACGGAACCACGATGGCTGTAATACAGAACGAGGATTTCTTTCATGGAACGAGGCAATCGTAGAATGCCGGCATTATACGAAGTGAGCATCGATCGATGACCCGGAACTTGCTCCAGCGCTGGCACGGGAGTGCGGCGGCGGATTTCGTGCAACTCGTGCGCGCGCGTTTTGCAGCGGTTCGCGTCGCGCAGGTCGCGGGCAGTCTTACCTACACTTCGTTGTTGTCACTGGTGCCGCTCGTGACGGTGGTGTTAACCGTCATGAGCCAGTTTTCGCAATTTGCGCGGCTGGGCGTGTCGATGCGAGCGTTCCTCATCGAGAACCTGTTGCCCGACCGCGCCGGCAAAGTCATTGCCACGTACGCGGTGCAGTTCAGCCAGAAGGCGTCGAACCTGACCATCGTCGGGACCGCCTTGCTCATTGTCACCGCCGTCCTGCTGCTGCAGACGGTGGAGCACACATTCAACAATATCTGGGATGTAAGGCGTCTGCGCCCGTGGTGGTTGCGGCTGCCGACGTACTGGCTTGCGATCACACTGGGGCCGATCATTTTTGCGGCCAGTGTGGCAGCCACCAGCGAGTTGATCAGCGTGTCGCTCGGATGGGTGGATAACCCGCGCTGGATCGGCGGGGTGGTGTATCGCCTGTTCCCCGTCATCCTGTTGGCATTTTTCTTCGGTTACCTGTTCCACACCGTGCCGAACCGTCGGCTGGTGTTGTGGCACAGCGCTGTCGGCGGATTGGCTGCGGGCGTGGGCGTGGTGGTGATCCAGCGCATCTTCGGGCTGTATCTGGCGAAGCTGCCGAACTTCACGCTGATCTACGGCGCGTTTTCGGTTGTGCCGATCTTCCTGATCTGGCTGTATCTGTCGTGGATTGCTGTGCTGCTCGGGGCCATCGTCGCCGCTGTCCTGCCCGATTTCATCGAGCGCCGTCGCGTCCTGCCGGACACCACCGGCGGCCGTGTTCAGGCCGCTCTGCGCATGGCCGTGGCGCTGGTCGAGGGGCAACGGGCAGGGCGGGCGCTGGCGCCGGCGCAACTGGCGCGTCGTAGCGGGCAGCCGCCGACCCGCACCGAACATATGCTCGAAGACATGCGTGCCGCTGGCTGGGTGGTGCGTACGGATGCCGGCGACTGGTCGCTGTCGATGCCGGCCGATCGCCTCCGGCTGGGCGACATCATCCTGACCCTGGCGATCGGGCTGGTGCCGGGAGAGTCGAAGTTCGCGCGGCTGAATGACGTCGATCAGCGAGTCATCGATGCGGCGTTGATCAGGGTTCAGGCGGCGCTCGATACCCCGATCGCACATCTGCTGGATGCGGAGTCGGACGGGTCGTACGTCTAGATGGGGTAGGGGTCGATCTCGAACTGGAACAGTTCGATGTTGGAGGTCTGCATGTCGAGGCTGAGCAGGCGGCCCTGCGCCACGTACAGGCGATCCACATCGGACAGCAGGGCAAAGCGCCGCGACGTATACGTGCCGGCTGGTGCAAGAATGGCTTGGTGCTGACGCAGCGCCGGCAACACGGGTAGCACCAACGCTTCGGTAAGCACCACGCGTCGTTCCGGCTGACGGAAACCCACCTGCACGGGTATCGCACCCTGCGACACGATCTGCAGGCCGATCTCGACACGCCCCGGTGCGTCGCTGCGCAGCCAGCGCACCACGCAGATGCTCCAGTCCTCGTTGGGCTCGCGTCGCAACGCGATGGCCGTCCCCGCCGTGACGCCCGCGGCAAGGGACCGCAACTGCATGATCGAGAAGCCGCCCGGGCTCTCATTGAGAACTTCCCAGCGCGACACTTCATCGGAGCTGCCGTGGCGCAGCGTTTTCCAGATGGCGCCGAGTCCAACGCAGGCATCGACGGAGTAGTGCTGTTCGCGACGCGGCAGCTCGCGCCGCGCGGGGGCGGTCCAGCGTTGGCGCAGGCGCGACAGCAGCGCCGCAGGCTGCACATCGCGACCGTTCTCTTCGGTGAAAAGCTCCACGCGATTGCGGCCCGCGTCATGGCGCGTGAGCGCTTCGGCCGCGCGACGCGCCAGCACCGCCGTCGAAAAATAGAGCAGACGGCCTTCACGCGGCGGTTCGCAGCGCACCCATGCATTGGGCTCGCCGCCCCGTTCGGGATCGAGCCAATACCACGTCGTGTCCGGCGTGGTCGGGCGCTCTTCCTGTAGATGAAGCTGGTTGGAAGCCCGCTGCAAATATTCTGCCGCCCAATCAAGTTCGGCTGGCGCGAGCCCCGGAGTGTCGAGCGTGCCGAGCGACAACAGGCGCTTGTAGTGGGCCAGGGCGGATTCGGTCGGGCTGCCGGGCGGTTGCTGCGCATCCGCTTCGAGACGCGACAGCGCGAAAATCCGGTGTGCACAGGACCAGAAGTCAGCGGGGGCTTCCAGTCCTGCCTGCTGGACGATGAGGAAGTTCTCCGCCTCAAGTCTGAGGGCACGAGCGGCGACCGTGTCGTTCAGTCGCGGCAAGGTACGGATGGAGCCCTGCTGGGCATCTTCCAGCACGCGTTCGAACCCTTGGGCGATGCGCAAAAGTGCTGCGGACAGTACGGCCGACGCCTCTCGCAGAGGCTCGTTCAGCGGGCGGCCCTGTTCGCGCAGGCGAGCACGGTATTCAGTGCTCAGGCGCAGCGCGCGGGTGTGGAACAGCTCGATGCACCGATGGTATTGCGCGCTCGTGATCGCCGGGTCGGACAGCAACGCAAAATGGCGCGACAGCGCGCTGATCTCGTCCACTACGTCGCCGGCGGGCTGCGTAGTGAGCCAGTCGATGATGCCGTGTATGGCTTCGGGCGCGGTCGTCGTTCCGGCGGTCATTGTGGCGCGGTGCGGAATCCGGTTCGGTTGAGTGGCCCGGGCGGCTTTCTGGAGCGGAGCTGGCGGGCGCGAATGACACAGTCTATTGCATCTGTCAGAACATGCCGAATTCATGCGACAGACGTGCCCGACAAGGTATCGGCGGGTCGAAAGCGCATTCCAGTGAAGCGCTTGAATCTATTGCGTTTCTGGTTTAAAGTCGCGAGTTCTTCCAAATTTGGATCACAGGATAACCATCATGGTCGTAATCCGCCTTGCCCGCGGTGGCGCCAAGAAGCGCCCGTTCTTCAACATCGTCGCAGCCGATTCGCGCAACCGTCGCGATGGCCGCTTCATCGAGCGCGTGGGCTACTACAACCCGGTCGCCGCTGAGTCGGAAGTCGGTCTGTCGATCAACGCCGAGCGCCTTGCTTACTGGAAGCAGAACGGCGCGCAACTGTCGCCCACCGTCGAGCGCCTGGTCAAGCAACACGCCAAGGCCGCCGCCTGAGTGACACTGGTCCGACTGCCATGATTGTGCTGGGCCGCATCACCGAGCCCTATGGCGTTCGTGGCTGGATCAGGATCCACCCTTTTGGCGACGATCCCGAAGTCTGGGGAAAGATGCCGGAGTGGTGGCTTGGCAGTAATCCGGATTCGCAGAATCCGGCTGATTGGGTGGCGTACGATTTGCGTGCTTGCCGCCCGCACGGCAAGGGCCTGGTCGCCCAGTTGGCCGAATGCAGTGATCGCAACGCAGCCGAAGCCGTCCAGGGAATGTTCATTGCCGCGCCGCGCGAGGCCATGCCCGCGACGGCGGAAAATGAGTACTACTGGGGCGATCTGGTCGGGCTGCGTGTCATCGGTAACGATGGCGTCGTGCTAGGGACTGTGCGAAGCCTGATGGAAACGGGCGCCCACGATGTGCTGGAGGTCGTCGACGGAGAAGCCGTTCGGCTGATTCCCTTCGTTGGCGCCTACATTGGCAAGGTCGATGTACCGGCCGGCGAATTGCACGTGCAGTGGGAAGCTGACTGGTAAGCCGTCGCGATGCGTTTCGATGTCGTGACGATTTTCCCCGAGATGTTCGCCGCCGTGCGGGATTTCGGGATTTCCCGGCGAGCCGTCGAACGGGGTTTATGGCAGTTGCAGTGCTGGAATCCGCGCGATTTCACCACGGATGCCCATCGCACCGTCGATGATCGTCCCTACGGGGGCGGGCCCGGCATGGTGATGCTGGGCGAGCCGCTGGAGCGTTCCCTGGACGCGGCCCGAGAGGCCCAGGCGTCTGGCGGGTCGGTCGGCCGTGTGGTGTATCTGTCGCCACAGGGCGCACCGCTGACGCACGAAACAGTCATGCGCCTGGCCCAAGAGCCAGCACTGACGTTGCTGTGTGGCCGGTACGAAGGCGTCGATCAGCGTTTGATCGACGCTCGGGTCGATGAAGAGATCTCTATCGGAGATTTCGTGGTGTCTGGCGGCGAATTGCCGGCCATGATGCTCATCGATGCCATCGTCCGGCATTTGCCAGGTGCTTTGAACGATGCGGATTCGGCAGTCGAAGATTCTTTCGTGGCCGGTCTGCTGGACTGCCCGCATTACACGCGGCCGGAGCAGTACAAGACTGAATCGGTGCCGCCCGTGCTGCTCAGTGGCAACCACGCCGAAATCCGGCGCTGGCGCCTGAAGCAGTCGCTGGGCCGGACCTGGCTGAAGCGGCCTGATCTGTTGCAGGATCGCGCGCTCAGCCGTGAAGAGAAATCCTTGCTTGAAGCTTTCAAGCAGGAGCATGCGTCCTCATCGCAAGATGAGGGCAACTAGAAAGTGGCGTACCAGGTGGCGACCTGCTCTGCGCCCAAGGCTCGAATCCACGGGCCGTTGTCTACTTGATTGGAGTTACGCAAATGAACTTGATCGATCAGCTCGAGCAGGAAGAGATCGCCCGTCTGGGCAAGACCATCCCCGAATTCGCGCCCGGTGATACCGTCATCGTGCAAGTGAAGGTGAAGGAAGGTAACCGTGAGCGTCTGCAGGCATACGAAGGCGTGGTCATTGCCAAGCGCAATCGCGGCCTGAACTCGTCCTTCATCGTTCGCAAGATCTCGTCGGGCGAAGGCGTGGAGCGTACGTTCCAGACCTACTCCCCGCTGGTGGCCAGCGTTGAAGTGAAGCGTCGTGGCGATGTCCGCCGCGCCAAGCTGTACTACCTGCGCAGCCGTTCCGGCAAGTCGGCACGTATCAAAGAAAAGCTGACCTACCGCACCCCGAAGGCCTGATCCTCCACGGCTCGGACCGCGAACGCCCCGGCCTGGCCCGGGGCGTTTTGCTTTTTGCGAACCGAGGGCGTATCAGGCTGTCACAGACTTGAATTTGACGCTGCCAGCCCTCAGTTCGATAATTGATCGATCGTTATCAGGAGTCCCCCATCATGAACGCCGTCACCGACCTGCCCGCAGACCCTCTCGTCTTCACCGACAACGCCGCCAACAAGGTCAAAGAGTTGATCGACGAAGAAGGTAATGCGGAGCTCAAGCTGCGTGTCTTCGTGTCCGGCGGCGGGTGTTCCGGCTTCCAGTACGGATTCACCTTCGATGAAGAAACCAACGAAGACGACACCGTGCTGACCAAGAACGGCGTGACCTTGCTGATTGACGCCATGAGCTACCAGTATCTGGTGGGCGCCGAAATTGACTACACCGAAGGCATCGAAGGTTCGCAGTTCGTCATTCGCAATCCGAACGCGACGACCACCTGCGGGTGCGGTTCAAGCTTCTCGGTCTGATCGACACAGGTACGGAAAAAACAGGCGCCCCGGGGCGCCTGTTTTTGTTTGGAGAGGCCGCTTCAGGCCGGGTAGATCGCGCCGAGGATGCGCGGGCCTGCCGCTCCGGTGACCGAAGGGAGGTTGCCTGGCCGGCGTGTCACGCATTGGTGTGCGAGCCACGCGAAGGCAAAAGCCTCCATCCACTGGCCGGGTATGCCATGCGCGTCGGTCAACGCTACCTGGCCGGGGGCAACAAGCACCGCCAGCCGGGCCATCAGGAAGCCGTTTCGCCCACCGCCGCCACATACGAGCAAGCGTGCGGGCTTGCCGCAATGCGCCTCTATTGCATTTGTCACGGAGCGCGCGGTCAGTTCGAGCAAGGTGGCCTGGACGTCTTCCGGGCGTTCCGTTCCTTGCAGCAAGGAACGAAGCCATTCGATCGAGAACTCTTCGCGACCACAACTCTTGGGTGGCGGCGCACTGAAAAACGGATGGGCAAGCATGCGCCGGAGGAGCGCATCAACGACTTGTCCGCTGCGCGCCCAAGAGCCGTCTTCGTCAAACGGAAGGCCGCGGTGCGCTTGTGTCCAGCCATCGAGTAGCGCATTGGCTGGCCCGGTGTCAAAGCCGCGCACCATGCCTCCGTGTGCAGGTAGATCGGTGATGTTGGCGATCCCGCCCAGATTCAGCACGACACGGTGTTCGGAGGGGCATCCCAGCATCTCCCGGTGAAATGCCGGCACCAGCGGCGCGCCTTGTCCGCCGGCTGCAATATCGCGATTGCGGAAGTCGGCAATCACGTCGATGCCGCAACGCTCTGCGATCAGGGCCGGCTGGTTCAACTGAAGCGAGAATCCCCTCTCGGGGCGATGTCGGACGGTTTGTCCGTGACAGCCGATCGCGACGATATCCGACGGTGACAGTGATGCGGATTCGAGCAGTTGGTGTGTGGCGCGGGCGTACTGTTCCGCCAATTCGACACTCAATTCGCAGGCAAGCTGAAGCTCGCCCTCTCGCGGCCGGTTCAGGCTGAGTAGCTGTTCGCGAAGGCGCGTCGGGAAAGGAAGGTGGTGGCTTGCGACGATTCGCGGAGCCGCATCCAGATTGGTGGCGACGACTGCATCAACCCCATCCAGGCTGGTGCCCGACATGAGGCCGATGAACCGCGCCCTGTGTGTCACCTAGTTGGCCTGAGCAACCGCGTTGGCTTGATCCGCAATGGCGAGACGCTGCAGCAGGCCGGCCGTGTTGGTGCGGAAGGTTGCCAATTGTTGGCCCGATAGCGGAGCGGCACCCGGCAGGGCGATCTTCATGGCGTCCTTCGGTTCGCCATTCACGCGGACCTCATAGTGGAGGTGCGGACCCGTTGCCCAGCCTGTGCTGCCGACGAAACCGATGGTTTCGCCCTGCTCGATACGCGAGCCTTTCTTCATGTTGGGCGCGAAGCGCGAGAGGTGAGCGTAGGCCGTCGAGTAGCCGCGGTCATGGCGCAGCACAATGATATTGCCATATCCGTTCTGCCATCCCGAAAAGTCCACTACGCCGTCTGCGGTGGCGCGGACCTTGGTGCCCGTTGCTGCGGCGAAATCGGTGCCCGAATGCTTGCGCCACTGCTTGAGGATCGGGTGAAAACGCATGCTGAAGCCCGACGATACCCGCGAGAATTCCAGCGGAGAACGCAGGAAACCCTGCCGCAGGCTGCGGCCTTCTGCGGTGTAGTACTCGCCGCGGCCGGCCAGTGTGCCGTACCAGATGGCGCTGTGGCGCTGACCGGCGTTCACGAATTCGGCGGCCAGAATGCGCCCGGTGCGGACTGGGGCGCCGTTGAAGTAGGCCGTCTCGTACACCACGCTGAAGCGGTCTCCGCGACGCAGGTCGCGGTGGAAGTCGATCTCGCTGCCGAAGATGTCTGCCAGCGAGGTCGCAATACTGTCGGGCAGGCCCGCTTCGTCGGTAGCGCCAAACAGCGAACTGCGAATCGTGCCGCTCGCCATGTGAATGCGCTTCTCTGCGATGATGGGCTGTTCCTTGACGGTCAGTTGGCCAGCTTCGCGCGTGACCAGCATTGCCGTTTCGCCACCCGCTTTGGGAATGCTCAGCGTGTAGAGCTTGCCCTGGCGCGTTGTCGACGCCATCACCGTATTGCCGGTCTTGAGCAATTGCACCACGGGGCGGGCTGCGGCGTTGGTGGCCAGAAAACCGC
The DNA here is from genome assembly GCF_041807905.1 of Uliginosibacterium sp. sgz301328. Taxonomy (NCBI): domain Bacteria; kingdom Pseudomonadati; phylum Pseudomonadota; class Betaproteobacteria; order Rhodocyclales; family Zoogloeaceae; genus Uliginosibacterium; species Uliginosibacterium sp. sgz301328. The sequence continues at coordinate 1,771 of NZ_JBGVSA010000014.1, read as the reverse complement.
TCAACTCAGGATCCTGCACGCCGAGATTCGCCAGGATCGCGGGAAGGGTGTCGCCCGAGCGAACGACCCATTCGTGCATGAACGGGGTGCCCGTGGCATCTACGTATTCGTAGGAAGGAAGCGTCAGCTCTTCTTCGATCGCCTGCGCCTGCGGGGCCGAAATCTGTGCCGGCATGGACACTGCGACGGCGGTTACCGCGCCAGAGAGAATGACGCCGGCCAGGGCAACGACGGGAACGATTGGGAAACGACGTGGGGCGTGGCCACGTAGCTGAGCTAAAATTTCGTCTTTGTCTATTGAGCGCATAGTCCAGCATCGGCCTGATTCGCTCGAAATTTTACTCTGGAACGACAGATGGTAGATACCCTTGCGACGAGCGAAGCGCTCGAATTGATCAAGCGAGGCAGTGATGAGCTGCTGATCGAAGCAGAGCTCATCGAGCGCTTGAAGACCGGGCGTCCGTTGCGCGTCAAGGCTGGTTTCGATCCGACCGCTCCCGATCTGCACCTGGGACACACGGTACTCATCAACAAGATGCGGCACTTCCAGGATCTCGGTCACCACATCATGTTCCTGATCGGCGACTTCACCGGCCAGATCGGGGACCCCAGCGGCAAGAACACCACCCGTCCGCCGCTGACGCCGGAGCAGATCCAGCAGAACGCACTTACTTATCAAGAGCAGGTGTTCAAGATTCTTGATCCGGAGAAGACCGAGATCTGCTTCAACTCCGCCTGGATGAACCAGCTCGGTGCGGCCGGCATGATCAAGCTTGCAGCCCAGCATACGGTTGCCCGCATGCTCGAGCGCGACGATTTCGCCAAGCGCTTCGCCGGCAATCAACCGATCGCGATCCACGAATTCCTATACCCGCTGTGTCAGGGCTACGACTCGGTGGCGATGAAAGCCGACGTCGAGCTGGGTGGTACCGACCAGAAGTTCAACCTGCTGGTCGGTCGGGAGCTCCAAAAGCACTACGGCCTGGCGCCGCAGGTCGTCCTCATGATGCCTCTGCTTGAGGGGCTGGACGGCGTTAACAAGATGTCCAAGTCCTTGGGCAACTACGTCGGCATCAATGAGGCGCCGCAAGAGATTTTCGGCAAGCTCATGTCGATCTCCGATGAACTCATGTGGCGCTACTACGACCTGCTGTCCTTCCGTGGCAATGCCGAGATCGCTGGGCTGAAGCGCCAGGTCGCCGAAGGGCGCAATCCCCGCGACATCAAGGTCGAACTGGCTCAGGAGCTCGTTGCCCGTTTCCACGGGCAGGCGGCCGCGACCAAATCGCTGGAGGATTTTGAGGCTCGCTTCCAGCGTGGCGCCATGCCGGACGAGATGCCCGAGATCACATTGACGGTGCCGAACGCCGGCATTGCAGCACCTGCGCTCCTGAAGTCGGCGCAGCTCACGGCAAGTACGTCGGAGGCTCTGCGCTTGATCGATCAGGGCGGTGTCAAGGCGGACGGCGAGAAAGTCACTGATAAGTCGCTGATTTTCAAGGCGGGTGTCACCGTCGTGCTGCAGGTGGGCAAGCGCAAGTTCGCTCGGGTCAGATTAATTCCATGAGATTTCTGTGACAAAGTCCTTGACGAAGCGGGATTGGGTGTCCATAATCTCGCCTCTCTGCTGCTGACGCAACGAAAGACGCGAAGGCGGCAGGTCAAGTCGGCGAAAGCGGTCTTGAGCGGTTCGCAGCTTGAATGGCTCGGCAGTTTTTGCAGGCGGTTTTAAAAGTCGTGCCGAGTGTTTTGGCCACTTTTGAATCGCCGG